>JACAEB010000172.1 GCA_013389075.1 Alphaproteobacteria bacterium | reverse complement strand
CGCCCGCCCGGCCGGCGGCGCCGGCGACCGCCGGCATCGCCACCGCGCTGATCACCGGGGAGCGGGCGGGGGTCGCCGATTCGGACTACGCGGCCCTGCGCGATTCGGGCCTTGCCCATCTCCTCGCGATCTCCGGTCTCCACCTCACCATGGTCGCGGGCGGGGCCTTCTGGACGCTGCGGCTTCTGCTTGCGCTCTTCGAGGGCCCGGCGCTCGCCTGGCCGACCAAGAAACTGGCGGCCGCCGGCGGGCTGATCGTCACGGGGGCCTATCTCGCCCTGTCCGGGGCGCCGGTCTCGGCGGTCAGGGCGAGCCTCATGCTGGCGGTCATGTTCACGGCCATCCTCCTCGACCGGCCGGCGATCACGCTGCGGCTCGTCTCGCTCGCCGCGCTCGTCATCCTCGCGCTCTATCCCGAGAGCCTCCTCGAGGCGGGCTTCCAGATGTCCTTCGCGGCCGTCGTGGCGCTCGTCGCGGTCTACGAGCACTACCGGTCGTGGACGGTCAGGTTCACACCCTCCGGGCACCTGCCGCTCGCCCTCCGGGTGCTGAAGATCGCGGGCATCTATCTCCTCGCCAACATGGCGACGAGCCTCGTCGCGGGCCTTGCCACCTCGCCCTTCTCGGCCTTCCACTTTCACCGCGTCTCCAATTACGAGCTGATCGCCAACCTCGCCGCCGTTCCGGTCATGGCCAATCTCGTGATGCCCGCGGGACTTCTCGGCGTGATCCTCATGCCGCTCGGGCTCGAGGCGGGCCCGCTCGGGGTGATGGCCTTCGGGATCGAGACGATCCTCGGCGTGGGACACGGCGTGTCCGCTCTGCCGGGCGCCGTCACGCTCGTCCCGGCGGGACCGGGCCCCGCCCTCGGCGCGCTCTGTCTTGGCGGCCTCCTCATCGCCCTCACACGCGGACATCTGCGCTGGGCGGGGCTCGCGCCGATCGCCCTCGGACTCGTGCTCTGGGCGGGGACGCCGCGGCCGATCCTCCTCGTCGACGGGGATGGCGAGACGGTCGCCCTGCGCGCCGGCGATGGGGGCTTCGCGATCGTCAGCGGACGGACGGAGGGCTTTTCCACCGAGCGGTGGATCGAGCGCGAGGGCCTGAGCGAGCCCTCCCGGTCGCGGCAGGGACTTCTCACCTGCGACGGCTGGGGCTGTATCGGAGAGGCGGGTGGCCATGGCGTCGCGCTCGTGGAGGACGGGCGGGCGCTCGCCGACGACTGCCGCTGGGCCGAGATCGTCATCGCACGGATCGTCGTGCGCGACTGCCCCTCGGCCCGCATCGTCATCGATCGCTTCGCCCTCTGGGATGGCGGCGCCCATGCGATCTGGCGCAAGGGCGAGGACCTCGTCGTTCGCTCCGTTGCCGAGACGCGTGGGCAGCGGCCCTGGAGCGGCGCTCAGTAGTTCCGGAAGAGGCCGACGAGCCTGCCCTGCACGCGCACCCTGTCGGGACCGAAGATGCGCGTTTCGTAGGCGGGGTTGGCGGCCTCGAGGGCGATCGAGTTGCCGCGCTTGCGCAGCCGCTTCAGCGTGGCCTCCCGGTCCTCGACCAGTGCCACCACGATGTCGCCGCTGTCGGCGGTATCGCAGCGGCGGATGATGACCGTGTCGCCATCGAGAATGCCCGCCTCGATCATCGAATCGCCCACGACCTCGAGCGCATAGAATTCGCCCGCGCCCAGCATGGACTCGGGCACCGAGAGCGTGTCCATCGGGGTCTGCAGCGCCTCGATCGGCGTGCCGGCGGCGATGCGGCCGAGGACGGGAACTTCGTGCACCCCGGGCGGCACGAAGGAGGGCGGTGGCGGCGGCGGCGCCACGCGCGGGGCACCCGCAAGACTGCCTTCGATCACGGAGGGCTCGAAGCGGGCGGCCCTCCGGCTCTGGGGACGGACGGAATCGGGCAGGCGGATCACCTCGAGCGCCCGCGCCCGGTTCTGCAGGCGGCGGATGTAGCCGCGTTCGACGAGCGCGGTGATGAGCCGGTGAATGCCCGATTTCGACTGGAGGCCGAGCGCCTCCTTCATCTCCTCGAAGGAGGGCGCGATCCCGCTCTCGCGGATGCGCTCGTCGATGAAGAGAAGTAGTTCGAACTGCTTTCGCGTCAGCATGCCTACTGTCCTGCCCCCCGTTCTCGCCGCCCGGGTGCCGCCGTTCTCTCGACCGGCACGCATCGGGAACAAAAGTGCAACAATTCCTGCATATCCTGCTTCGCCGGGGCCGTCAACCGCCTCACAGGAGCCCGTCGAGCGGGATGACGGCGAGGCGCTCGCCGGCCGTCCGGGCCGGGTCGTGGGGCGGGCGGATGGCGAGCGCTCCGGCCACGGCGAGGGGGGCCAGCATGGAGCTGTCCTGAACCTCGAAGGGCGTCACCTGCGGACCGTCTTCGCCCGGGCCGAGGCGGGCCCTCATGTAATCCGCGCGCGGGCCGTTCGCGGGCAGGGGGCAGGTGAGGCGCGCCTCGATCCGGGGCAGGGGCAGGGGGGGCCTCCCGGCGAGTCGCGCGATGGCCGGCCGAAGGAACAGGAGCGCGCAGATCAGCGCCGAGACCGGATTGCCGGGGAGGCCGAGGAGCGGCTTGCCGTCGAGATCGCCATAGAGCAGCGGCTTGCCGGGCCGCATGGCGATCTTCCAGAAGGCGAGCCGCCCGCCGGCCTCGACAAGGGCGTCGCGGACGAGATCATGCGCGCCCACCGAGGCGCCGCCCAGCGTGACGAGGAGGTCGGCGCGTGTCGCGGCGTCCTTCAGCGTGCGGACGAGCGCGTCCCGCCGGTCCGGCACGATGCCGAGATCGAGGCTCGTGCCGCCCCAGAGCGCGGTGGCGGCGGCGAGCGCGGGTCCGGTCGCCGCGACGATGTCCTGCGGACGGCGCGCCGTTCCCGGCAGGGTCAGCTCGTCTCCGGTGGAGAGGATCGCGACGCGCGGCCGCGGCACCACCGGCAGCCGCGCGTGATCCCCGGCGGCGGCAAGGGCGATGGCCCTTGGCGAGAGACCGGTGCCGCGCGGCAGGAGCTCGGCGCCCGCGACGAAGTCGAGGCCGGCCGGCCGTACATGGGCTCCGGCCGTGGCGGCGACGAGAAGGCGCACCGCCTCGCCGTCGCCGGCAGGCGCGGGGGCGGGCGCCGTGTCCTCCGCGATGATCACGCAGTCGGCGCCCTCCGGCAGCGGAGCGCCCGTGAAGATGCGGACCGT
>JACAEB010000202.1 GCA_013389075.1 Alphaproteobacteria bacterium | reverse complement strand
TGCCTCCATCTCCTCAATGCGGTGGGGCAGGGGCGGGGGAGCCTTCTCGTCGTGGCGCGGGAGGCCCCCGCGCGCTGGCCGGTCGGTCTGCCCGATCTGCGCACGCGCCTTGCCGCCCTGCGATCGGTCGGCCTCGAGGGCCCAGACCCCGCGCTCGCGCGGGCGCTGCTCGTCAAGCATCTCTGCGACCGCCAGATCGCGCTGCCGGGCGAGACGCTCGATTTCCTCGTCGATCAGATGGACCGTCATCCGTCGCGGATCGCGGCGCTCGCGGACGGGATCGAGGAGGAGGTGACGCACCGGCGGACCGTGCCGCCCCGCCGGCGGCTCCTCGCGCTGATGGCGGGCCTGTCGGACGACGGAGACGGCGCCGCCTGACGGGCGCTCGCCGGGCCGCCGCCTTCATTGCCCGGAAATGGGTTCGGCAGTAGGGTCGGGCCGTCCGGATCCGGGTTTTCCGCGCCGGGTGCGTGCCCCCCCCCCCCGACGCGCCCGCCGCCTCCGTGAGGAACAGTATGGGCACCGCCACCACCGCGAAGGAGCGCAGCGCCGCCCGCCGCGTGCGTTCCCAGGCGCAGATCGGCCTGACCTCCAACGACCGATTCATCAATCGCGAACTGTCCTGGCTCGCCTTCAACATGCGCGTGCTCGAGGAATCGGAGAACACGAACCATCCGCTCCTCGAGCGGATCCGCTTCCTGTCGATCTCCGCTTCCAACCTCGACGAGTTCTTCATGGTCCGCGTCGCCGGCCTGCGCGGCATGGTGGCGGCCGGCGTGCAGGTGCCGAGCCAGGACGGGCTCACGCCGAGCCAGCAGCTCCAGAGCGTGCAGACCATGGCGGGCGAGCTCATGGCCAAGCAGCAGGAGCAGTGGACGCGCCTGCGCGGCGAGATTGCCGAGGCCGGGCTGCAGGTGGTGGATCCCGAGAGCGCCACCGACGCCGACAAGGCGCTGATCGCACGCTACTTCACCGATCAGGTGTTTCCGATCCTCACCCCGCTCGCGGTCGATCCCGCCCACCCCTTCCCATTCATCCCCAATCTCGGCTTCGCCATGGCGCTGAAGCTGCGGCGGCGGCGCGACGGGGCGCGGCTCAACGCACTGATCCCCGTGCCGAGCCAGGTGACGCGCTTCGTGCGGCTTGATCCGATCGAGGCCGGAACGCGCACCCCGCAGATGCGGTTCATGACTCTCGAGAACGTCATCGGCTTCCACCTCGACCGGCTCTTTCCCGGCTATGAGATCCTGGGGCGCGGAATGTTCCGTGTGCTGCGCGACAGCGACGTGGAAATCGAGGAAGAGGCCGAGGATCTCGTCCGCCTCTTCGAGACGCTTTTGCGCCGCCGCCGGCGCGGCACGGTGATCCGCCTCAAATGCGACACCTCCATGCCGGCCGATCTGCGCGACCTCGTCGCCCGCGAGATCGAGGCACCGGAGGACGCGGTGGTGATGGTCGAGGGCCTGCTCGGCCTCGCCCAGACCTCCGAGCTGATCGTGGACGACCGGCCCGACCTCAAGTTCACCCCCTTCACGGCGCGCTTTCCCGAGCGGATCCGCGAGCATGGCGGGGACTGCTTCGCGGCCATCCAGGCCAAGGACATCATCGTCCACCACCCGTACGAATCCTTCGACGTGGTGGTGCAGTTCCTGCGTCAGGCCGCCGCCGATCCCAACGTGCTCGCCATCAAGCAGACCCTCTACCGCACCTCCAAGGACAGCCCGATCGTCAAGGCGCTGATCGAGGCGGCCGAGGCCGGCAAGTCGGTCACGGCCCTCGTCGAGCTCAAGGCGCGGTTCGACGAGGAGGCCAACATCAAATGGGCGCGCGACCTCGAGCGGGCGGGCGTGCAGGTGGTCTACGGATTCATCGAGCTCAAGACCCACGCCAAGATCAGCCTCGTCGTGCGGCGGGAGGGGAGCGAGCTTCGGTCCTACTGCCATTTCGGCACGGGCAACTATCATCCGATCACGGCGAAGATCTACACCGATCTCTCGCTCTTCAGCGCCGACCCCGCGCTCTGCCGGGATGCGGGTCAGCTCTTCAACTACCTCACGGGCTATGCCGAGCCGCACGGCCTCGAACGCATCGCCGCCTCGCCCTCCACGCTGCGCACGCGGCTCCTCAGCCATATCGAGGAGGAGATCGAGCACGCGCGCGCGGGCCGGCCCGGGGCCATCTGGGCCAAGATGAACGCGCTGGTCGATCCCATCCTCATCGACGCCCTCTACCGCGCGAGCCAGGCGGGCGTCGAGATCGATCTCGTGATTCGCGGCATATGCTGCCTGCGGCCGGGCGTCGCCGGCCTCTCGGAGACCATCCGCGTCAAGAGCATCGTGGGCCGCTTCCTCGAGCATTCGCGCATCGTCTGCTTCGGCAACGGCAAGGCGCTTCCCTCGCGGCAGGCGCGGGTCTACATCTCGTCGGCGGACTGGATGCCGCGCAATCTCGACCGGCGGGTCGAGGCGCTGGTGCCCATCCTCAACCCGACGGTCCACCAGCAGGTGCTCGATCAGATCATGGTCGCCAATCTCAAGGACAACCGGCAGAGCTGGCAGCTCGGTCCGGACGGCACCTTCGCCCGCATCCGTCCGGAGGCGGATGACGAGCCCTTCAACGCCCATCGCTACTTCATGACCAATCCGAGTCTGTCTGGCCGGGGCACCGCCGTGCTGACCGACCACCCGCCCGAAGTCCATATCGACCTCGACTGAGGCCGGTCCCGAAACACAGGACGAGACAGAAATGGCGTCTGAGGCGGGGCCTCCGGTCGGCGTGGTGGACATCGGATCGAACTCGATCCGACTCGTGGTCTACGAGGCGGCCAAACGCACGCCGGTCGTCGTCTTCAACGAGAAGGTCATGTGCGGCATCGGCCGCTCGCTGGTCACGACGGGCCGGCTCGACGAGGCGGGCGTCGAACGCGCGCTCCTCGCGCTCGCCCGCTTCCGCGTCATCGCCCGCGAGTTCGGCGTCGGCCGGCTCGACGTCGTGGCGACCGCCGCGGCGCGCGATGCCGAGAACGGCTCCGAATTCGTCCTGGGGGCGCAGGCCGCGATCGGCTGCCCGATCCGCATCCTGTCGGGGGCGGAGGAAGCCCGCCTCGCCGCGCTCGGCGTCATCGCCGGCACGCCGGACGCGCTCGGGCTCGTGGGCGATCTCGGCGGGGGGAGCCTCGAGCTGAGCGCGGTGAGCGAGGGGCGGGTGGGAGAGGGTGTCACGCTGCCGCTCGGCCCCTTGCGCCTCGCCGAGGACGGGGACACCAGCACCGAGCGCGCCCGCGCCATCGCCGCCGCCGCGCTCGCGCGGGTGACCTGGCTCGGCGACATGCGCGGGCGGGCGCTCTATGCCGTGGGCGGTGCCTGGCGCAGCTTCGCGCGCGTCCACATGGACAAGAACCGCCACCCCCTTCACATCCTTCACGCCTATGCGATCCCCCGCGCCGATGCGCTGGACTTCTCGCGCTTCATCGCCAATCAGAGCCGCAAATCGCTCGAGCGCATCGCCGATGTCTCGCGCCGCCGGCTCGAGCTCATGCCCTACGCCGCCGCCGTGCTGGGCGAGGTGGTGGCCCAGAGCGGCGTCGATACGGTCATCGTCTCCGCCTACGGATTGCGCGAGGGCCTTCTGTTCGACGGGCTTCCGGCCGAAGCGGCCGCGGCCGATCCGCTGGTCGAGGCGACCGCCGAGATCGCCGCGCGCGAATCCCGCGATCCGGCGTTCACCCGCGCCGTCTTCGGCTGGGCGCGCCCGCTCTTCCCCGACGAGGGGGCGACCGAGCAGCGGCTGCGCCTCGCGGCCTGCCATCTGAGCGACATCGCCTGGCGCGTCCATCCCGACTATCGGGCCGACCGGGCCTTCCACGAAGTGCTGACCGCGTCCTTCGCCGGGCTCACCCATCCCGAACGCGCCCGCCTCGCGCTCGCGCTGCACCACCGCTATACGGGCGACACCGAGCCCGACCGGCTCGGCAAGCTCGCCCAGCTCCTCGACCCGCTCGCCCGCGCCTGGGCGCAGAAGGTGGGCCTGTCGCTGCGCCTTGCCTATGCGCTCACCGCCGGCCGGCCGGGCCTCCTGCGCGGGGTCTCGCTCTCCCTCGCCGAGGGTGCGCTGGTGCTTCGTCTGGGGGCGGAGGAACAGGTCCTCCTCGACGATCGCGTCGAACGCTCCTTCGTGCAGCTCGCCAAGCTCCTGCAACTGAGGACGGAGATCGTGCGCGGCTGAAAAACCGTCGCGAGCCCTCGCGCAAGGGCTCAGCGATAACAGACGGCCTTCGCCGCGCTCACGATGTCGGCCACCTGTGGCAGCGCCATCTGTTCGAGATTGGCGGCATAGGGCAGCGGCACGTCCTTGGCGTGGACGCGCGTCACCGGCGCGTCGAGCCAGTCGAAGGCCTCCGCCATCAGCACGGCGGAAATCTCCGCACCGATCCCGCAGCGCGGCCAGCCTTCCTCGGCGGTCACGCAGCGATTGGTCTTGCGGACGCTGTCGATGACGGTCTGCGTGTCGAGCGGGCGCAGGGTCCGCAGATCGATGACCTCGGCCTCGATGCCCTCGCCGGCGAGCCTGTCGGCCGCCTCGAGGGCCTTGAAGACCATGATCGAA
Source organism: Alphaproteobacteria bacterium (assembly GCA_013389075.1). GTDB lineage: Bacteria > Pseudomonadota > Alphaproteobacteria > JACAEB01 > JACAEB01 > JACAEB01. The sequence continues at coordinate 16,221 of JACAEB010000202.1, read as the reverse complement.
TGGGCGACGAGGGTGACGTCCTTGCCCTCGCGCGCGATGCGCGCCTTGCCGATGGGCAGCACGAAATCCTCGAGCCGCGGCACCTCGAAGGTGCGCCCGTAGAGAATCTCGTTCTCGAGGAAGACGACGGGGTCCGGATCGCGGATCGCGGCCTTGAGGAGGCCCTTGGCATCGGCGGCCGTCGCCGGCGCGATGACCTTGAGCCCGGGGATGTGCGCGTACCAGGCCGAAAAATCCTGGCTGTGCTGCGCGGCGACGCGGGCGGCCGCCCCGTTGGGGCCCCGAAAGACGATGGGACAGCCCATCTGCCCGCCCGACATGTAGAGCGTCTTGGCCGCCGAATTGATGATCTGGTCGATGGCCTGCATGGCGAAGTTCATGGTCATGAATTCCACGATCGGCCGGAGCCCGCCGAAGGCGGCCCCCACGCCGAGGCCGGCAAAGCCATGCTCCGTGATCGGCGTATCGATGACCCGCCGCTCGCCGAACTCGGCGAGGATGCCTTGCGTCACCTTGTAGGCGCCCTCGTACTGGCCGACCTCCTCGCCCATGATGAAGACCGTCTCGTCCCGGCGCATATCCTCGGCGATGGCGTCGCGAAGCGCCTCGCGCATGGTCTGGCTCACCATCTCCGTACCCGGAGGAATCTCCTCGCCGCGTGCGCGGGCGGGCGCGGGCCTGCCGGCGGGCGTGGGTGCGGGCGTCGGCGCCTTCGCCTTCATCGAGGGCGGCGGTTCGGCCGGCCGGGGCGCGGCCGCGGGCTTCTGCGGCCGGTCTTCCTTCGGGTCGGCCGCGCGCACCTCGCCCACGGCCCGCAGCACGGCGATCGGGGCGTTGACCTTCACGCCTTCGGTCCCCTCCTCCACCAGAAGCTCGGACACCACCCCCTCGTCGACCGCCTCGACCTCCATGGAGGCCTTGTCGGTCTCGATCTCGGCGATGACATCGCCCGGAGCAACCCGGTCGCCCGTCTTGACGTGCCATTTGGACAGGGTGCCCTCCTCCATGGTCGGGGAGAGGGCAGGCATCAGAATCTGGATGGGCATGGGACGGACAACCGTTCAGCGGGGGGATGCGGGGACGCTCGGGCGCACAACTCTACGCTGCTCCGCCGCCCGCGTCATGCCGGACGGTCCTCATCCCTCATGGGCCTCGATCGCGCGGGCGACGGCCGGACGGGTCGCGATGGCCACGCGGTAGCGCGCCAGCCGGTCGAGGCCCGAGAGCCCCCCGGCGAGCCGGCTCTCGGCCATGACGAGCGAGGGGAAGAAGAGCGCGTCGAGGAGGGTGAACCGGTCACCGGCCAGAAAGTCGCGATGGCGCAGGCGCTGGTCGGCCACGTCGAGGAAACGGCGGATCTCGTCGAGGTGGTAGGCGAGCACCGCCTCGTCCCTGGTCGGCGTCACCTCGGTGAAGCGGTAGTGCGCCCGCAAGGATGGCGCGAGCCCGCTCGCCATGGCCGAGGACCATTCGAGGAAATCGAGGCTCTCCAGCGCCGTGCGCGGACCCATGAGCCCCGACTTTTCCGACAGATAGAAGGCGATGGCGAGCGTTTCGACCACCACCTTGGGCTGACCGCCCGGCCCTTCGGGATCCACGATCACGGGGATCTTGCCGAAGGGATTTATGTGCAGAAAGCTCTCGCGGCGCTGATCGCCCTTGCGCAGATCCAGCCGGTGGGCCCTGTAGGGAAAGCCCGCCTCCTCCAGAAGAATGCGGGCCTTGAGCCCGTTCGACGTCCGAGCGGTGAACAGCTCCATGGCCCCGATCCCCCAGGATACGCACACGCGACGCGCTCCCGCACCCGCCTGCGGGAACCGCGTGATCATAGCGTAATATTCACCCCTGAGGAGGCGCTTTCGCGCCGGTCGCGGGCGGCTCGACGACCCGTATGTGCAGCTCGCGCAGCTGATGGGCCGACACCTCGGACGGGGCGCCCATCATCAGGTCGAAGGCCTGCTGGTTCATCGGGAAGGTGGTGATCTCGCGCAGGTTCTGCGCCCCGCAGAGCAGCATCACGATGCGGTCGATGCCCGCCGCCATGCCGCCATGGGGCGGGGCGCCGAGCCGGAAGGCGTTGATCATGCCGCCGAAGCGCGCGTCCACGGTCGCGGCATCGTAGCCCGCGATCCGGAAGGCCTCGTACATGATGTCGGGCCGGTGGTTGCGGATGGCGCCCGAGGCGATCTCGTAGCCATTGCAGACGAGGTCGTACTGATAGGCCGTCAGCGCCAGCGGGTCGGGCCCGGCGAGCCCCTCGAGCCCGCCCTTGGGCATCGAGAACGGGTTGTGGCTGAAATCGATCTTCTTCTCGGTCTCGTTCCACTCGTACATGGGGAAGTCGACGACCCAGGCGAGCGCGAATCTGCTCTCGTCCACGAGGCCGAGCTCGGTGCCGATGCGCGTGCGCGCCTGCCCTGCGAAGGCGGCCATGTGGGCAGGATCGCCGGCGGTGAAGAAGACGGCATCGCCTTCCTTCAGCCCCAGACGCACGCGCAGGGACTCGGTCCGCTCGGGGCCGATATTCTTGGCGATCGGGCCCGCGCCCTCGAGAGCCCCGCCCTCGGCGCGGAAGAAGATGTAGCCGAGCCCCGGCTGGCCCGCGCTCTGGGCCCAGCCGTTCATCCGGTCACAGAAGGCCCGGTTGCCGCCCGAGGGAGCGGGGATCGCCCACACCTCGGCCTTCCGGTCGCGCTCCAGCATTCCCGCGAAGACCTTGAAGCCCGAACCCCGGAAGGTCTCGCTCGCGTCCGACATCTCGATCGGGTTGCGCAGGTCCGGCTTGTCCGAGCCGTATTTGCGGATGGCCTCCGCATACGGAATGCGCGGGAAGACATCCGTCACCGCCTTGCCGTCCGCGAAGGTCTCGAAGACCGCGCGCAGCACCGGCTCCATCGTTCCGAGCACGTCGTCCTGGGTGACGAAGCTCATTTCGAGGTCGAGCTGGTAGAACTCGCCCGGCAGCCGGTCGGCGCGGGGGTCCTCGTCGCGGAAGCAGGGCGCGATCTGGAAATAGCGGTCGAAGCCCGCCACCATCAGGAGCTGCTTGAACTGCTGGGGCGCCTGGGGCAGCGCATAGAACTTGCCCGGATGGATGCGCGAGGGCACGAGAAAGTCGCGCGCGCCCTCGGGGCTCGAGGCGGTGAGGATGGGCGTCTGGAACTCGGTGAAGCCCGCCCCCCGCATCCGTTCGCGCATGTCGGCGATGATCGCCGCCCGCCGCATGATGTTCCGGTGGAGCGTCTCGCGCCGCAGATCGAGGAAGCGGTAGCGCAGCCGCGTGTCCTCCGGATAGTCGGGCTCGCCGAAGACCGGCAGCGGCAGATCCTCGGCCGCCGATTGCAGCTCGAAGTCCTCGATCCGGAGCTCCACCGCGCCCGTCGGAAGATCCGCGTTCACCGTATCGTCCGTGCGCGCCACCACGGGTCCCGTAAAGGTGACGACGCTCTCCGCGCGCAAGGGTTCGAGCTGCGCGAAGATGGGCGCATCCGGCTCGATCACGCACTGGGTGATCCCGTAATGGTCGCGCAGGTCGAAGAAGAGGAGCCCGCCATGATCGCGCTTGCGGTGAATCCAGCCCGACAGGCGGACGCGCGCGCCGACATCGGCCTTGCGCAGCTGGCCGCATGTATGGGTGCGATAGGCGTGCATGGTCGGCGTCCCCTGACTGGAAAATGGCGAGGGCGAGAAGGGGCATGGGCGAGCCGGACGTGTCAAGAGCGGCCCCCGCCCCCCGCCTGTCCCGGATACGGGCGATCGGGGTGGCGGGAGCGGGCCGCGTGGCCCCGGGGCGGGGAGGTCTGCGGCGCGCGTGCGGCGCAGGCGGCGCGCCCGACAGGCGCCGCGCCTGCGGAAAAGGCCTCTATTTTTCCGGTGGTGTCCAAAAAAACCTTTTTCCCTCAGTGGTTTGCGCGAATTAATTTCCCGCGGCGGCGGTCACGGGGCCTGTCACGACCCCGACTCTAGGCCCGCCCGGGCGGGCGGGGACAAACCGCCGCCTGGCCCGGCGGGAGCCGGCCCCGTCCTTGCAGTCCCATGGTCCGGCCGGGGCGCACGCGCTAGGCTTGTGCAAAGGCAAGAACGGACCCGTGGGGCATGGTGGTGATGGCGGATCGCGAAGCGCCGGAGGGGCGCGACTGGCTCGCCCTTCTCGGCCGGGGGCTGAGCGGGGTGCTGCTCCTCGTGGCGGGCGGGCTCGGTCTCGCCGCCACGGGCCATGTCGATGCCCTTCCCCCGCACCCGCTCCAGGGGGCCCTCTCCCTCCATCTCGCGCTCACCTCGATCGGCCTCTCGCTCGGCCTCGTCCTGCGCCGCCGCATCGGCTGGACGCGGCGCCGGCCGGGTCCCCGCGCGCTGCTCCTCTCGGGGCTTGCCTATCTCGGGCTCGCGGCGACGCTCACGCTCGCCGGTCTCAACCTCGCCCTTGGCTGCCTCGCCCCGATCGGGGAGCCCGCGGGGCCGCTCTCCCTGGCGCTCCTCGCCGTTCCCGGCCTCGTGGGGCTGCGCCTCGCGGCCGATCTCCTGCCGGCCGCTTCGGTCTTTTCCGACGCGGGCGTTGCGTCGGGGGCGACTCCGATCGCCGATCTCATCCCCTTCGCCGCGACGGCCGCGCGCGCCCGTCCGCTGGCCCGGCTGTCGGACGCGCTCCATACGGGGCTCGCGACGCTGCTCTTCGTGGGTGCCGTCGTCGTCTGCGTCGTGTCGGGCATCGTCTACGGCCTGCATCTTCGCGACGCGTTCGTCGTCGGGGAGATCACCTACGGCCCCGATCTTCTCGCCCAAATCCATGCGGCGCTCGGCCGGCTGATGGCGAGCCCTCCGGGCATGTTCACGCTCGGGGCGGCGCCCGCTCTCGTCGCGCTGATCGAGGCCGGGCCCTTCTTCAGGGACTGCGCCCGGCTCTGGCGCGCGCCGGCCTACAACCGCCCCCTCGGCCCGGACGAGCTCGCCCGGCTCGCGGCCGCCCATCGCGCCCTTGCCGATCACCTCGCCCGGACGCCGGCCGTGGGCGGTCCCGGCAACGCGGTCCTCGTCCGGTTCGTGCCCCTTCTCGCGCTGGTCCTGCCGTCCGGTGTCCTGATCGCCGCCGTGACCGGAGGCCTCACCCAGGGCTTCCTCGCTCGGGTGGCCGCGGCCGGGCGCGTGCCCGACACGGGCTGGCGCTGGTATCTCGACCCGCTCGGGGCGGGCGACATCCTGCTCGTCGCGGCGCTCACCTTCGCCGTCATGAGCCTGCCCGCGCTGATCGGGCTCGTCCGGCCCGCCTTCGGACGGCGCCTCGCCCTTCAGGCCCTGCTCGCGCGCGCGAGCGCGCCGGACCTCTCCGAGGCCATCGCCGAGGCGCTCGCCGTCGAGCTGCGTCTGGGGCGCCTCGGCGCCTTCCGCACCGACGACGCCCGCCTTTATCTGCGCCGGCGCAGCATCGAGATCGGGCTCCGCCAGGGCCTTGCGCTCCTCGCGCTCGCCCTCCTCGCCGCGGGCCTCTTCGCGCTCGACCGGCGCGCCTATGATCTGTTCACGTAGGATGCCGTCGTCTCCGTCGCCTACTGGACGGGCGAGACGACACGCGTGCCCTATGAAGATGTTGACGCCGTCAGCACGCTCTGCCGTCCCGCCCTCGCGGGCGCGCGCCTCGTCTACCGCATCCATCTGCCCGGCGGGGCGCGGGTGGATCTCGGCCGCCATGCCGCGGGGCCCGATCCCTCGGCGCTCGACAATCTTGCCGAGGTCGACGCCCGCCTGCGCCGGGCGGGCGTGCCGGTGCTCGATGCGGGCGGCGCGGGGCGGGCGGGGTGGAAGCTCACCGAGGAGCTCGCCTGCTGGCAGGCCCTCGGGGGGCTGGCCGACGAGGCCGTCCGCGCGCGCGTTCTCGAGCTTTTCCGGCCCGCGACGCCGGATCAGGCTTTCTGAGGACAAGCGGGCAGGGCCTCGTGTATAAGGCCGGGCCATGCAGCTGATCTCCTCGACCGAGGCGCTGGCCGCGCTCTGCGGCCGTCTCGCCCAAAGCCCCTATGTCGCCATCGACACCGAGTTCGTCCGGGACTCGACCTATTGGCCCAAGCTCTGCCTCGTGCAGCTCGCGGCCGACGGGGTCGAGGGCATGGTCGACCCGCTCGCCGAGGGTCTCGACCTAGCCCCGCTCCTCACGCTTCTCGCCGATCCGGGGGTCGTGAAGGTGTTCCATGCCGCCCGGCAGGACGTGGAAATCTTCTTCCACATGACGGGCGACATTCCCGCGCCTTTGTTCGACACCCAGATCGCGGCCATGGTGTGCGGTTTCGGGGAGAGCGCGGCCTATGACACGCTCGCCCGCGAGATCGCCGGCGCCCAGATCGACAAGAGCTCCCGCTTCACCGACTGGACGCGCCGCCCGCTCAGCGAGAAGCAGCTCGTCTATGCGCTGGCCGATGTGACCCATCTGCGGGTGATCTACAAGGCGCTGCGGGACCGGCTCGACCGGTCGGGACGGGCAGGCTGGCTCGCCGAGGAGATGGCGGTGCTCACCTCCCCGGAGACCTATCGCGTGGCGCCCGAGACCGCCTGGAAGCGCCTCAAGCTCCGTACCCAGAACAGGCGGTTCCTCGCCATCGTGGTCGAGCTCGCCGCCTGGCGCGAGCGCGAGGCGCAGGCGCGCGACCTGCCGCGCAACCGCATCCTGCGCGACGAGGCCATCACCGAGATCTCCGCCAGCGCGCCCGCCTCGGTGGCCGATCTGTCGGGACTGCGGGCCGTGCCGCGCGGCATTGCGGAAGGCAAGCAGGGCAAGGCGATCCTCGAGGCCATCGCCCGCGCCCAGGCGATCCCCAAGGGCGCGCTGCCCGAGCCGCCCGATCCGCGCGGACGGGCCGAGGCGCCGGCCCATGTCGTCGAGCTCCTGAAGGTCCTCCTGCGGATCACCGCCGAGAGCGAGGGCGTCGCCGGCAAGCTCATCGCGACGAGCGGGGATCTCGAGAAGCTCGCCCTCGACGACGAGGCCGACATTCCCGCGCTCGGCGGCTGGCGCCGTCAGATCTTCGGCGCCCGCGCCATCGAGCTCAAGCACGGCCGGCTGCTTCTGGGGCTCGAGGACGGCCGCCTCTTCACCGAGCCGCGCGCGCGATAGGACGAAAGGCGAGGGCAGCGCCCCCGCTCAGCTCGCGGCAAAGCGCGTGAATTCCTCGATGACCGCCCTCGCGCAGGCCTTGGTCAGCCGCTCGCCGTGTTCGGGCGTCGCAAGGGAGGGGTCCGAGCCGATGCGGCCGTCCGGAAAGGCGCGGCGGTAATCCTCCGCCCCGTGAATTTCACCGTACGGAGCGATCTTCGGGCTCATCTCGACGAACTTCCGGGCCTCGGGATGGCCGTAATAGGTGACCGCGACCTCGGGCGGCGTCGCGTGAACGCCGATGGCATTGCCATAGAGCTCGCGCGAGAGACGGTCGACCTCCGGAAACTCCCACCAGTTCCGTGTCTTGAGCCTGAGGGCGGGGGCGTTGCCGCCCTCGCGCGAGAAGCTGCCCTCGGCATAGATCTCGGCGAAGGCCGACTTGATGACGGGCTCGTTGCCGCCATGCCCGTTGAGCCAGTAGAGGCGGGTGAAGCCGTGGCGCAGGAGCGAGCGCGTCCAGTCCGCCATGGCGGCGATCATGGTGGAGGGGCGCAGCGTGATGGTGCCGGGAAACCCAAGATGATGCTGCGCCGAGCCGACATTGAAGGTGGGGCCGACCAGGATGTCGGCCTGTGCGCTCACCTCGCGGCCGATGATCTCGGGGCAGAGCGCGTCCGTCCCCAGAAGCCCGTTCGGACCGTGCTGCTCGGTCGAGCCGATGGGCAGGAGGATGGCGGTGGAGCGCGCGAGATAGGCTTCTATCTCGGGCCAGGACGACAGATGCAGGAGCATGGGTGCCTCATGAGCGGGGGTCTGCCGCCATGAGGCCAAAGCGGCCCGCCCGCGGTCAAGGGGGCAGGGCCGCAGGGCCGGGCGCAGGTCCGGCGTGCGCGGGGGCTTGCAGGGGCCGACGGTGAGGCCCGTGGGCAGGCGGCTGCGGGCATCGCCGCAGGCCTGGTCGAGCTGGGCCTGGGTGAGGCCCTTGGCCGTCGTCGCCATCACGCCCGACAGATCCGTGCCTGCCAGCGCCGCGCCCGTGAGGTCGGCCTTGTGGAGCCAGCTTCCCACCATGGACGCGCCGGAGAGGTCGGCCTCCTGGAGCTTGGCGTCGGTGAGGATCACGGCGAAGAGGTCCGCGCCCCGGAGGTCGGCCTTCCGCAAGTCGGCGCCCGCCGCGATGGTCGCCGTGAGCTTTGCCCCGGAGAGGTTGGCGCCGGCGAGCGTGATGCCGGAAATCTTCCGGTAGGCGAGCTCGGCCCCGGCGAGATCGCAGTCTCTGCAGACGGCGCCCGCCTTCACCTTTGCGAGGGCGGCGGCGTCGGCGCCGATGCCCGGCGCGGCGAGAAGGGGCACGGCGAGGCAGGCGAGCCCCGATACGAGCCAAAGATCTGTGCGCATGGCCGTCTCCTGTCCCGTTCCGGGACCCTGACACAGGGATGGTCCGCGCGGGCGGACATTCGTCAAGGCGACCCCGCAAGGGCCGTGCCGAACGCCGGCTCAGATGGCGCGCGGGCTGGTGAGGAGAAGCTGGTTGAGGCCAAAAAGGGTTCCGAAGGCCGGCGCGAAACGGGTCTCGAAGGCGGGCCAGTCGAGACCGAGGGCGCGGGCGATGGCCCCAAGGCTCGTCCGCCCGTCGACCCGTGCGATGACGTCCGCCGTGCCGGGCGGCAGGGGCAGCGCGAGTTTCAGCCCGGACACCGAGCCGCTGAGGGGCTTGCCGCGCGCAAGATGCCGGGCGAGATCCCGGGCCGGCAGCTCGATCAGCACCGGCACGGCCTCGGGCCGGAGGCCGGCGGGGCGGACGGGGCTCTCCCCGGCCACGGCGTAGAAGACATGCGTCTTGAGGCTGCCGACGAGGAGCTCGCCGAGCCCCGCGCGCGCCTCGGGGGCGAGCCCCGCCAGCCGGCCGGCCAGCGGGCCGGGCAGGAGGCGGAGGGGATCGTAGAGCAGCGCCGGCACGAAGCTCTGCAGCCTCAGGCGGGCGGCGCCCAGGAGCTCGAGGATCCCGGCCACGCGATAGGCCCGGTCGCGCTCGTGCAGGAGGAGGTCGTAGAGCCCTTCATCCGAGGACTGATGATCTCCGAGGAAGGGGTTGCGCGCAAAGCGGTTCGTGGGCGGAAGGGCCTTGAGGAGCGCCCGCGCCGTCGCGATGCGGTCGGATATCGGCGTCGTCTCCGCCGGGGCGAGGGCCGCGAGAAGTTCCTGCATGTCGTAGACGCCCGTCCGCCCGAGCTCGCCATAGAGCATGAGGCCCATGCCTCCGCCCGGCAGAAGCGCCTGCGCGAGCGCCCGGAGCCCCGCAAGCGGATCGGGCAGGTGATGGAGGACGCCGCAGCAGTCGATGTAGTCGAAGGCTCCGAGCGAGCCCGCCACGAGCAGCGAGCCCGTGTGGAAGTGGACGCCCGCAAGGCCGCGTGCCGCGATGCGGGCCTCGGCGATGGCCCGGCTCGCCGCGGAGAGGTCGAGATAGTGGATCTCGGCCGGCACGCCCGCCTCGGCGCACTGGGCGGCCAGCATCACGAGCCCGTCGCCCGTGCCCCCGCCGGCGATCAGCGCACGGAAGGGTTTCGACCAGTCGCGGCGCGCGACGAACACGTAATGGTCGATCTCCGCAAGCCGGCTCGGGCTGCCGGTGACGAGGCGGTGCGCCTCGTCCGCCGGGTCGCGGGGAGGATAGGGCAGGGCTTCGTACTGGGCCTTGACGGGATCCATCGGGCCGTCCGCGCTCGGGTCGGGGGGCGATGGCGAGGGTTTAGCACGGCGCGCGCGCGCCTGTCCGCCCGGGACGGCGCGGTCAGACCTGCGGCTCGGTGCCGAGCAGGCGCGTCGACAGGCTGCCCGGCGTGGGCGGAATGTTGTCGAACTTCACGGCGATGCCGTGCGGATGGTGGCGCACGACATGGCCGCGCATGCGCCCGACCTGGACGGCGGTGCCGATCGGGGGGAAGACCGAGACGCCGAGCGAGGCGCCCGAAAGCGACATGTCGATGACCGTGCAGGCGATCTCGCTGCCGTCCTCGAGCTGGATGCAGGCGCTGTGGTCGACGCGCACGCGCATGAAGCGCCGCCCGTCGGCGGGGCCGCCATTGGTCTGCCCGCCGCTCGAATGCCAGTTGAGCCGCTCGATGAGCCGCTCGCGCTTGGTGGCGGGGGCGTCGATCTCGATGGCGAAGCCGGTCGAGGTGTGGCGCACCGCAAGACCCTCGAGCCGCCCGATATCGGTGACATAGGCGATGATGCGCGAGCCGATCTCGGGCCGGATCTCGGAAATGAAGGCGACGCCGCCCGCCGAGATGTCGCGCACGCTGGCCTGATGCTCCTGCCCGTCGGGTGTCATGAACCGGGCCTCGAGCTCGATCGGCACGCGGGGATAGCGACGCATGTCCTTCATGTCGTCATCCATCGGATCGGGAAGATCCGTTTCGCGGCTAGCCTTTGCCATGTGTCGCGCTTTCGGGAGAGGGGCGCCAGTAACGGCGTTCACCATAGCCATTCGCGATGAACAAATGGTTGAACCTGCGGATGCCGGCGCAATTGGTGGAGGCAGGTGACGCGGCGTCAGGCTTGCTCCCGGCCGTCCGGCACCGTAATCGAATGAGGAGAAGAAGCCCCCGCGGGGCAGGCCAGGGAGAGACCCATGAGCGAGCATGACTACATCATCGTCGGGGCGGGCAGTGCCGGCTGCGTGCTCGCCAACCGGCTGTCGGCCGATCCCGCCGTCAGCGTGGTGCTGGTGGAGGCCGGCGGCCGCGACAGCTCCATGCTGGTCCAGATGCCCGCCGGCATCGGCGAACTCCTGAAGAAGCCGAACCCGTTCAACTGGTTCTTCGAGACCGAGCCCGAGCCGCACATGAACGGCCGGCGCATGTACTGGCCGCGCGGACGGGGGCTCGGCGGGTCGTCCTCCATCAACGGCATGGTCTACATCAGGGGCCACGCGCGCGACTACGACCTCTGGCGCCAGCAGGGCCTCGAGGGCTGGGGCTATGCGGACGTGCTCCCCTACTTCATCCGTTCCGAGAACAACGAACGCGGCGTCGACGGCTTCCACGGGCAGGGCGGCCCGCTCAACGTCGCCGAGACCGACCACACCTCGCCGCTCTACCGCTGCTTCGTCGAGGCGGGGGAGGCGGCGGGCTATCCGCGGACCGAGGATTTCAACGGGTACCGCCAGGAAGGCTTCGGCCAGTACCAGGGCACGCTGAAGGACCGGCGGCGCTGCTCGGCGGCCAAAGCCTATCTCGTGCCGGCGCTGAAGCGGCCCAATCTCACCGTCCTCACGCAGGCGCAGGCCGCGCGGGTCGTCTTCGAGGGCACGCGCGCGGTCGGCCTCGACTATGTGCGCAAGGGCCGGGTCGAGACGGTGCGCGCCCGGCGCGAGGTCATCCTCTGCGGCGGGGCGGTGAATTCGCCCCATCTCCTGCTCCTGTCGGGCGTCGGGCCCGCCGACCAGCTCCGGGCCTTCGACATCCCGGTCATCGCCGATCGCAGGGACGTCGGCGCCAATCTGCAGGACCATCTCGACGTCACCGTGCAATATGCCTGCACGGCGCCCGAGCACACGCTCTTCCCGGTCGTGAACAACCCGCTGCGGCGGATCGGCGTGGGGCTGCAGTTCATGCTCGGAGGGAAGGGGCCGGGCGGCTTCATTCCCACCGTTTCGGGCGGTTTCGTGAAGAGCGAGCCGGGGCTCGAGCTCCCCGACATCCAGTTCCATTTCCTCGCCTCGATCGTCTACGATCACGGCCGTCAGCCCACGGACAGGCCCGGCTTCCTCGCCCATGCCTGTCAGCTGCGGCCCGAATCGCGCGGCCGGATCTCGCTCGGCTCCGCCGATCCGCTCGCCCATCCCCGCATCGAGGCCAATTATCTCGCCGCCGAAAAGGACCGCATCGTCATGCGCCGGGCCGTGCGCATCCTGCGCGAGATCTTCGCCCAGGACTGCTTTGCGCCCTATCGCGGCGAGGAGGTGGCGCCGGGCGCCTCCGTGCAGAGCGACGCCGAGATCGACGCCTATGTCCGGCGCGTGGGGGAGACGATCTATCACCCGGTCGGTTCATGCCGCATGGGAGCGGATCCGGACGCCGTGGTCGACGCCACGCTCCGCGTACGCGGGGTCAAGGGGCTGCGCGTCGTCGATGCCTCGGTCATGCCGACGCTCGTCGGCGGCAACACCAACGCGCCCACGATCATGATCGCCGAGAAGGCCGCCGACATGATCCTCGGCAGGGCACCGCCGGCCCCCATGCCGGTCCGGATCGCCGAGGACGAGGCGGCCTGACCCCCCGTCCCGTCACCGGCTTGTCATTTTCGCCCGCGCACCCCACTCTGGAGCGATCGACTCGGCGCGCCGGAGCGCGTCCGGGCAGGGGAATGCAGGGGATCTCGCATGACAGGACCGCTCGGCCTCCTCGCGCAGGCCATCGACCCCTCGATCCACTCCTTCGAGCGCCAGGTGACGCGCGTGCTGGATGATGCCGTCTTCACCTATGCCTCCGTCTGGGCCTCCTGCCGTGAGGCGGTGGCGGCGGTGGACGAGGCGCGGGGCGGGCTGTTCGACGGCGCGCTGAAGGCGAACGAGGCGGTGGACGGGCTCTGGCGGGCGCAGATCGACGGCTCGCTGAAGATGGCGGCCGACATGGCGGCGATGCGCTCGCCGCTCGACCTCCTCACCATCCATGCGGACATGATGCGCCTCTCCGCCCAGGCCGGCGCGCTGGGCTCCAAGGCGTTCAGCGACTGGACCTTCGGGCTCAACCGCTCGCTGTCCGAGCCCTTCCAGCATCATTCGATGGATGTGCGCGGCGAGGCGTGAGGCCTTGGCCCGTGGCTGATCCGGGCGCCGACCGGCACGGCCGTCAGGGCTTGAGCACGTCCATCTGGATGGGCCCCTCGGCGCGCCCGTTGATGAACTGCTCGACATAGGCGTTGCCCGAGCGGTCGATCTCCGAGACCGGCCCCTCCCAGATGATCTTGCCCTTGTAGATCATGGCCACGACGTCGGCGATCTTGCGGGCCGAGGCCATGTCGTGGGTGATCGAGATGGTCGTGGCGCCGAGCTCGCGCACGCGTTCGACGATGAGCTCGTTGATCACGTCCGCCATGATGGGATCAAGGCCGGTCGTGGGCTCGTCGAAGAAGATGATCTCCGGATGGCTCGCGATGGCGCGGGCAAGGCCCACGCGCTTCTGCATGCCGCCCGAGAGCTCCGCCGGGGTCAGCCGCGCGACATCCGCCGACAGACCCACCTGGGCCAGCGTGTCGAGGGCGATGTCGCGCGCCTCGGACCGCTTCATGCCGCGCCCCTGGATGAGGCCGAAGGCGACGTTCTCCCAGACGGGCAGGCTGTCGAACAGGGCCGAGCCCTGAAACAGCATGCCGAATTTCTGCATCAGGCGCTCGCGTTCGCGGCCCGAGGCGCGCGTGGTCTCCTCGCCGTCGATGAAGATCTGCCCCGAATCCGGGGTGAGGATCCCGAGGATGCACTTCAGCATCACCGATTTGCCGGTGCCCGAGCCGCCGATGACGACGAGGGACTTGCCCACCGGCACGGTGAGATCGACCCCGTTCAGCACCTGCTTGGACCCGAAGGCCTTGGAGACGCCGCGCAGCTCGATCTTGAGGCCGTCCTTGGGCTTTTGCGTCCGTGCCATGACCGCCTCAGGAAAAGATGAGCGAGGTGAGAAGGTAGTTGGCGGCGAGGATCAGGATGGCCGAGGAGACCACCGCATGGGTCGTCGCCGAGCCCACGCCCTGCGCGCCGCCCTTGCTGAAATAGCCGTGATAGCAACCCATCAGCGCAATGATGAATCCGAACACGGCCGCCTTCCACAGGCCCGAGGTGACGTCGTCCGCCTCCATGAAGTCGAGCGTGTTGGTGAGGTAGCTCCCCGCGCCGAAGCCGAGCGTTTCCGTGGAGACGAGGAAGCCGCCCATCACGCCGATGACGTCGGCGACGAGGACGAGGAGGGGCAGCATCACCACCGCCGCGATCAGACGCGGGGCGATCAGATATTTGAACGGGTTGGTCGAGAGCGTCGTCAGCGCGTCGATCTGTTCGGTCACGCGCATCGTGCCGAGTTCGGCGGCGATGGCCGAGCTGACGCGGCCGGCCACCATGAGCCCGGCGAGAACCGGACCGAGTTCGCGCGTGATGCCGAGCACGACGATGGTCGGCACGATGCTCTCGGCATTGAAGCGCGAGCCGCCGATATAGATCTGCAGCGCGAGGACGGCGCCCGTGAAGACGGCGGTGAGACCCACGACCGGCAGCGAGTAGTAGCCGATCACCATCGCCTGCTGGAGGAGGTTGCGGAAGAAGAAGGGCGGCTGGACGCAGGCGAGCACGGCGCGCGCGGTGAAGCGGGTGAGCCGACCGGTCTCGGCGAGGAAGCCGAGCGCGAACCGGCCGATCACGGCGAGGAGATTGAGCTGCATGCCCCCGGCTGCCCCCGTCATGTGGTCGTTCCCTTTCCGGTGCCCGCCCCTCGCGGGCACCTGCGGCCGGGCCCCGGCCCGGCGCTCACTTGTAAACCCTGCCCGGCCGGCGTCCAAGCCCGGTGAGGAGTTCATAGCCGATCGTGCCGGCCCGGTCTGCCGCGAGGTCGAGCGGCAGCGCCCGCCCCAGAAGCTCGACACTGTCGCCCGGGGCGAGGGCGCCCTCGGGCAGGGCGGAGACGTCGAGCGCGAAGCTGTCCATCGAGACGCGGCCGACGAACGGCAGATGCCGTCCGCAGGCCGCCGCAAGGCCCCGTCCGGAGAGGGCGCGCGGAACCCCGTCCGCATACCCCGCGCCGATGGTGGCGATGCGGCAGGGCTCTCCGGCGGCGAAGGTCGCGCCATAGCCCACGCTCTCGCCCGGGGCGAGCGTGCGGATCTGGAGGACGGGCGCCGTGTAGCGGACCACGGGGGCGAGGGCGGGGGCGCGCGGCCCCGCGCTGCCGCCATAGAGGCGGATCCCCGGCCGCACGAGATCGAAGCCGTAGGCGGTCCCGAGCGCCATGCCGCCCGAGTTGGCAAGGCTCCGCGGCACGCCCGGCAGGAGATCGCCGAGCGCGGCGAAGGCCGCGAGCTGGCGGGCGTTCAGCGGATGGTCGGGCATGTCCGCGCAGGCGAGATGGCCGAGGACGAGACGGATCCGCCCCGCCTCCCCGCCGAGGGCGGCAAGGGCCGCCCGGGCGCTCTCGGGCGGCAGTCCGAGCCGGTTCATGCCCGTTTCCACCATCAGCCCGCCCTGCACGCCGTCGGCGCCGGCGAAGGCCTGCACCGCCTCCGGCGTGTTCAGCACGGGCCAGAGCCCCGCCTCGGCGCAGACCGGAAGCTGACCGGGCGCGCAGCCGCTGAGAAGCCAGATCTCGGGGCCGGGGCCGAGATGCCGCCGGAGGGCAAGGCCCTCCTCCTCATGCGCGACGAAGAAGCTGCGCGTGCCGGCCCGGGCGAGGGCGAGGGCGGCGGGCCCGAGGCCAAGGCCGTAGGCATCGGCCTTCACGACCGCGCCGCAGGCCGCCGGGGCCGCGTCCGCGGCGAGACGGCGCCAGTTCGCGGCGAGCGCTCCGAGATCGATCTCGATGCGGGGCAGAAGGCTCTGCCCGGCCTCGGCCGGCTCGCGCTGCGGCCGTATGGCGGTCGGTGTCGACATGCCCGTCCGGTCACTCCTGTCTCGTCGCCCCGATAGACGCCAGCCTCATGGCCACTCTAAGGCAGAAGGCGTTTCGGAGGGATTAGGGCAAGCATCGCGGCGTGCGCCGGACCGCAGCCGCACGCCGACAGGTTGTCGGCAGGACCCCGGAACTATTCGGGACTGGCCGAATTCGTATCCGGGGCCGATCTTCTTGTGTTAAAAGGCATTGGCGACACTGTCCGTCACAACAAGCTGCGTACCGGGGCGGCGATGTCCGGCGGGAGACCGGCCGAACATCGCGGGATCCGGATCGGGGAGGGGTATCATGAGGGGCGTCTTTCTTCGGCTCGTGGTCTGGGCACTCGTGATCGCGATCGCCTGGCTTGCGGGCGCGCGCTATGGCGCGCCGGGCTGGCTTGCGGCGCTCACCGATCCCGCCTTCAGCGCCATCGAGCGCCAGCTCGGCGCCGCGCCGCCCGCCACGGAAGAGCCCACACCCGAGGCGCCGGCGCCGGCC
>JACAEB010000143.1 GCA_013389075.1 Alphaproteobacteria bacterium | reverse complement strand
GCTCCGCCCGTGCAAGCGTCCGCGCCCGCCGCGCCGCGTCCGCCCGACTGGCCGCTGCCGCGCCTCCTCGTGCCCTATGTGGCGGAGGCGGAAGCCGCGCGCGGCTGGCGGACCTTCGTTCCGGGCGTGCGCAGCCTCGCGCTCGGCACGGGGCCCGGCTGCAGCGACCGGCTGCGCCTCTTCCATCTGCGCCCGGGCCGCAGCCTTGCCCGCCATGACCATGCGGGCGAGGAATGGACGCTCGTGCTCACCGGCGCCTTCAGCCTCGGGGGCGACCGCTTCGGCGCGGGCGATCTCGCCGCCGCCCGTCCCGGCATGGCCCATGCGCCCCGCGTCGAGGGCGCGGCGGACTGCGTCTGCCTCGTGATGGAAGAGGGGCCCATGCGCTTCACCGGCCCGTTCGGCGGGGTGTTCGGGATGATGGCCCGATGAGGGGCGGCCGCCTTGCCATGGCCGCCTGTCTCGCCGCGCTTCTCGCGGCGGGTCCCGCCGTGCCCCGCACCGTGCCGCCCGATCGCGAGCTCTATTTCGAGGTGACGCGGAACGGCGCGCCCTTCGGCCATCACCATGCCCGCTTCTTCGAGGAGGGGGCCGCCCTGCGCGTCGAGACCGCGGTGGCGCTCAAGGTGAAGGTCGCCTTCGTCACGGTCTTCCGTTACACGCTCGACACGCAGGAAGAGTGGCAGGACGGGCGCCTCGTCGCGATCCGGTCGCAGGCGGACGACAACGGCAATGCCGTGCGCATGTCCGGCACGGCGGATGGCGGGGGCCTCTCGGTCACCACCTCGCGGGGCGAGAGCCTGCGCGCGCCCGCCGACATCGTCCCCACCACCTACTGGAACAAGGCGCTCACCGAGGCCGAGCTCGTGCTCAACTCCCAGAACGGGCAGCTCCTCGAGGTGACCGTCGAGAGGATCGGTCCCGAGACGATCCGTGCACGGGGCGAGGAGATTACCGCCACGCGCTACCGCCTTTCGGGCGGGCTCGACCTCGATCTGTGGTATGACGAGGCCGGCATCTGGGTGCGGTCCGCCTTCACCGCGCGCGGGGCGGAGGTGGTGTTCGAGCTCCTGCCCGGCGCGCCCGGATGAGCGCATGAGCGCGGGCGACCCTCGGCGGCTCATCCTCGTCCTCGGCGACCAGCTCTCGCCCGCGCTCTCGAGCCTTGCCGGTGCCGTGCCCGGCCGCGACGTCGTCCTCCTCGCCGAGGTCGCGGAGGAGGCGTCGTATGTCCGCCATCACAAGCAGAAGCTCGTCCTCGTCTTCTCGGCCATGCGCCATTTCGCGGACGAGCTGAGGGCCCTCGGCCATGCCGTCGACCATGTGCCGCTCGATGCGCCGGGCAATACGGGCTCGCTCCGGGGCGAGGCGGCGCGGGCGCTCGCGCGGCACGGCCTTGCGGCGCTGATCGTCACCGAGCCGGGCGAATACCGCCTCGCCGCCGAGATGACGGGCTGGCCGGCAGCGCTCGGCGTGCCGGTCGAGATCCGGCCCGACACGCGCTTTCTCTGCTCACGGAGCGAATTCGCCCGCTGGGCGCGCGGGCGGCGCACACTGACGATGGAATATTTCTACCGCGACATGCGCCGGCGGACCGGCCTTCTCATGGAGGGCGACGCGCCGGCCGGCGGGCGGTGGAACTTCGACGCCGAGAACCGGGCGCCGCTGCCGGCGGGCGCCGGCCTCCCCGCGCGCCGGCGCTTTGAGCCCGACGCGGTGACGGCCGAGGTGATGGCGCTCGTCGAGGCGCGCTTCGGCGATCATTTCGGCACGCTCGAGGGCTTCGGCTGGCCGGTGAGCCGCGCCGAGGCCGAGGCCGCGCGCGATCACTTCCTCGCCGAGTGCCTCCCCGGTTTCGGCCGCTTCCAGGACGCGATGGCGCGGGGGCAGCCGTTCCTCCACCATGCGCTCGTCGCCGCGGCGCTCAATCTCGGCCTCCTCGATCCCATGGATCTCTGCCGCCGGGCCGAAGGGGCCTTCCGCGCGGGGACCGCCCCGCTCGCCGCCGTCGAGGGCTTCATCCGGCAGATCCTCGGCTGGCGCGAATATGTCCGGGGGATCTACTGGCACACCATGCCCGGCTATGCAGACCGCAACGCCCTCGCCGCCGATCGTCCGCTCCCGGACTTCTACTGGACGGGCGAGACCGACATGGCCTGCATCGCCGAGGTCGTGCGCCAGACGCGCGATCTCGCCTATGCCCACCACATCCAGCGCCTCATGGTGACCGGCAATTTCGCGCTTCTCGCAGGAATCGCTCCCGCCGAGGTGAACGAGTGGTACATGATCGTCTATGCCGACGCCTATGAATGGCTGGAGCTGCCGAACACCCACGGCATGGCGCTCTATGCCGATGGCGGGCTCCTCGGCACCAAGCCCTATGCCGCCTCCGGAAACTATATCGACCGCATGTCCGACTATTGCGGCGACTGCGCCTATGATGTCAGGGAAAGGCTGGGGCCCGGGGCCTGCCCGTTCAACTATCTCTACTGGGATTTCCTGATGCGGAACGATGGCCGGCTCAAGGGCAATCGCCGCCTCGCCATGCCCTATGCCACCCTGAGCCGCTTCCCGCCCGAGCGGCGGGACGCCATCGCCCGGTCCGCCCGGGCGTTCCGTGAGCGGATCGGGATCGAACGAGACAGACAGGAGAGCCACCATGCGTGAGCCCGTCATGACGCCAAAGGACGGCATCGCCCTCGTCACCGGGGCGAGCTCGGGGATCGGGCGCGCGCTGACGCTCGCCCTCGTCCGCAAGGGCTGGTGCGTCGCGGCGCTCGCCCGGCGGGAGGAGGATCTCGCGGCCCTTGCGCGCGAGGCGGCCGGCCCGGGGCGCGTCATGCCCGTGCCGGCCGACATCACCGACCGGGCGGGGGTCGGCTCTGCCATCGCCCGCATCGAGGCCGAGGGCCCCCTCGCGCTCGCCGTGCTCAATGCCGGCATCTACCTGCCGCTCGAGGTGCCGCGCTTCGATGCGAGCGTCGTCGAACGCTCCGTCGCCGTCAATCTTCTGGGCACGTCCTATTGTCTCGAGGCGATCGTGCCGGCCATGGGGGCGCGCCGGCGCGGGCACATCGCCATCGTCTCCTCCGTCACGGGCTATGGCGGCCTGCCGACGAGCGGCGCCTATGGCGCCACCAAGGCGGCGCTCATCAATCTCGCCGAGGCGATGAAGATCGAGCTCGACCGGCATGGCGTGCGCGTGTCGGTGATCAATCCCGGCTTCGTCGAGACGCCCGCCCAGGACGACAACGCCTTCCCCAAGCCCTTCATGATCTCGGCCGAGGAGGCGGCGGGGCGGATCGTCCGGGGGCTGCGCTCCCAGGCCTTCGAGATCACCTTCCCCAAGCGCTTCACCTGGCAGCTCAAGCTCCTCGGGCTGCTGCCGGCGCGGACGCGGCTCGAGCTCGTGAAGAAGCGCACCGGCTGGGCCGAGCCCGTCTAGGCGCGTCCCGCGCCTGCCTCTTCCATCCTGAGACGGATCTCGCGCTGCACCGCCTCGTCGATGGGAAAGCGCCACATGATGGCGATGGCGAGCAGTTTGAGCGCCACGGGCACGCCCGCATAGACGACCGACAGGGTGAGGAGCGCGCCCGTGCCGTTGCCGCCCGGCGCGGCCGAGGCATCGAAGCCCACGAGCGCGAGCGGCAGGAAGGCGAGCCCCGCCGAGGCGGCGAGCGCGACCTTGGAGAGAAGCCCCGAGAGGGCGAAGAAGGTGCCCGTCCGCTCCTCCCCCCGTTCCAGCGTGTCGAGATCGACCACATCGGCCTGGATCGAGGCCGGCAGGGCGAGGTCGGCGCCGACGCCGAAGCCCGACAGGACGGTGATGACGAGGAAGATCGCAAGATCGCCCGGCCCGACGAGGAGCGGTGTCCAGACGAAGGCGAGGCTTGCGACGATCATCGCGATGCACCATGCCCGGTGCTTGCCGATCCGCCGGCTGACGATCAGCCAGACCGGAATGGCGATGAGCCCCGAGAGGAAGTAGGCGAAGAGGAGCGGGCCCCGCGCCTCGGGCATGCCGAGGACATGGGTGACGAAATAGAGAAACAGCGTGACGGGGATCCCGTTCGCGATCGCATTGACGAGGAAGGCGGCGAGGAGGCGGCGGAACGGCCCGTTGGCGAACGCGGCGCGCAGCCCCGGCAGGAGCGGCAGGCGCTGCCGGCCCGCGGGCGCGCGGTCGGGCACGAAGAGGAGCGGGGGCAGGAGCGCGAGCGGCAGCGCCGCGATCATGAGAAGGGCGAGGGCGCCCGTCTGGTCCGCGAGCGCCGTGGCCCCGCTTGCGGCGAGGAGCGCCGGCACGCCCGCGCCCACGAGCGTGCCGACGAGGGCCGCGATCTGCCGCGCGCCGGTGAGCGAGGTTCGCTGATGATAGCGGTCCGTCAGTTCCGCGGCCCAGGCATTGTATGGCAGGGTGAGCATGGTCCAGCCCACGGTCAGAAGGCTCGCCCAGAGAAGAAGGTGGACGACGCCCGCCCCCTCGGGCGGGAGGAAGAGCTGGTATACGGACAAAGCGAGCACCGGCACGGCGGCGACGATCCAGGGCTTGCGCCGCCCGAACCGCGTGACCGTATGGTCCGACAGCCAGCCCACCAGCGGGTCCGTCACGGCATCGAGGAGGCGCGTGCCGACGAGGACCGCCATCACCGCGACGAGCGACAGCCCCAGCCCCTCCGTGTACAGAGTGGGCAGATAGACATAGGTCGGCAGGGCCAGAAGCGCGATCGGAAAGCCGAGCGTGCCATAGGCCGCGATCGAGGCGGGGCGAAGGGGGGCTTTCATGGGGTTCTGCCGAAGGGTCAGCCGCGGGCCAGCGCGATCTGGCTCACATCGATGTTGCCGGCCCTGAATCCCGCCTCGCAATAGGAGAGGTAATAGGTCCAGATCCGCCGGAAGCGCTCGTCGAAGCCGAGCGGCTCGATCTGCGGCCAGGCCTCGAGGAAACGGTCGCGCCAGCGGCGGAGCGTCGCGGCATAGTCGAGCCCGAAATCGACCGCCCCGGCCCAGGCAAGGCCCACGCGGCGCGCCTCCGCCTTGAGGATGCCCGGGCTCGGCAGCATGCCGCCCGGAAAGACGTAATGCCGGATGAAATCCGAGCTCGACCGGTAGGTGGGAAAGTGCCGGTCGGCGATGGTGATGATCTGCAGCCCCGCCCGTCCGCCCTCGACCAGCACCTCGCGCAGCTTGTCGAAGAAGCTCGGCCAGTAGGCCTCGCCCACGGCCTCGAACATCTCGATGGAGGCGATGCGGTCGTAGCGTCCTTCGACGTCGCGATAATCCCGGAACTGAATATCGACCCTGTCGGCGAGTCCTTCCTCGAAGATCCGCTTGCGGGAAAAGTCGTACTGCTCGCGCGAGATGGTGATTCCGGTGACGGAGCATCCGATCTCCCGGGCCGCAAAGCTCGCAAAGCCGCCCCAGCCGCAGCCGATCTCGAGCACGCGGCTCTCGGGCGCGATGGCGATGCGGCGGGCGAGCTCGGCATATTTCACGGTCTGCGCCTCGGCGAGGTCCTGGTCGGGCGCCTGAAAGCGCGCGCTCGAATAGGTCATGCCCGGGTCGAGCCATTTCTCGTAGAAGGCGTTGCCGAGATCGTAGTGGAAGGAAATGTTCTTGCGCGCGCCGGTCCTCGTGTTGGCGCGCAGGGCGTGGACGCAGCGATTGGCGAAGTTCACGACCGGATTGCCGAGGAAGTAGCGCTCCATGGGCTCGGCGTTGCGCGCGATGACCTCGAGGAAGCGCGCGACGTCCGGGCTGTCCCACTCGCCGCGCAGATAGGCCTCGGCGAAGCCGATGCCGCCACCGAAGGCAAGGCGCCGGGCGAAGGCGTAATCCTGCACGAGGAGGACGCCTTCGGGACCGGGCGCCGGGCCATCGAAGCGGAACCAGCGCCCGTCCGGCAGGCGGAAGACGATGGCGCCTTCGCGGACATGGGCGGCAAGGCGCGCGGCGACCTGGAAGAGGAGCGGGGTCGCCTTCAGCTCCGAGAGGTCGCGCTGCGTGAGGCGCAGAGGAGCGCCTGTGCCGGTCGCGGGCGGTGTGTTCTGTGTCCCATGCGGGCGGGGCATCTGTCTCTCCATGAACACATCGGTCATCCTAGTCGACCTTCCTTGCGTGGAAAAGCGGGGGGCGCCGGCTCGGGCCGTCCCGGATGGGGGTGGACCTTCGCCCCTTTCATCCAGAGCCGGACGGCTTCGACATGAATCCCCGCGACGACCTTCAGCGTCAGCAGCGGGTGGGTGATCAGCAGGCGGAGCAAGGAGGCGTCCGTCAGCGGGCGGCGGCGGCCCTCGATCGTGGCAAGGAGCGTGTTTCCGCCCGCCACCGTCTCGCGGATCGAGAGGTGCAGCCGCTCCCCGGGCGGGGCCAGCGTGAAGTGATAGCGCGCGGTCATCGGCAGGAAGGGCGATACGTGGAAGGCCTTGGCGACCGCATGACGCTCGACCGTGTCCTCCGCCGTACTGACGGGGGCCGGCAGCGGGACGGTGTAGCAATGCGCCTCGCCGAAGGTGTTGTGCACCTGATAGAGGAGGGCGATCAGCCGGCCGTCCGTATCGTGACAATAATAGACCGAGATCGGATTGAACGCGTAGCCGAGGATCCGCGGCAGGGTGAGGAGGGCGATCCGGGCGGGCGCCTCGGGCAGGCCCGCCTCGGCAAGGCGCGCCTCCACCCAGGGCCGCAGCGCCGAGCCGTCGCGCGGCCCGTGATCGCGGTCGTGGAAGCTGAAGAGATTGAAGCGGTTGTGCGAGAAGAGACGCAGCCGGCCCGCGAGCGCGTCGAGCCGGTCGATGTCGAAGAGGCCGGTGAAGACGCGGTAGGAGAAGCGGTGGCGCAGCGGGTTCACCCGCGCATGGCGCACGCGCCCGGCATAGAGCGCGCCGTCCGCCCGAAGGGGCGGGTGCGGCGTCTCGAGGACGGGCGCGCGGGGACTCATTCGGCCGCCTGCCGAAGATCCATGCCGCGCGCGGCGACACGCCAGGGCCGCGCCCGCCCCGAGAGGCGCTCGGCCACATCGAGGCCCGAGGCAAGCCCGTCCTCGTGGAAGCCGTAGCCCGACCAGGCGCCGCAGAACCAGGTGCGGTTGACGCCCTGGATCGAGCCGAGCCGCTTCTGCGCCGCGAGCGCGGGCTGGTCGAAGATCGGGTGGGCGAAGGCGTGCTCGAGGAAGATCTTGTCCTCGGCGGGGCGATGGGGCGGGTTGAGGCTGACGAAGAGCGGACGGTCCGCATCGATCGACTGGAGGCGGTTCATCCAGTAGGTGACGCCGACCCCCTGTCCCGGATCGGCGGCGCGTCCCGGCGTGCCCGTCAGATAGTTCCAGCTCGCCCAGCTCCGCCGCCGGCGCGGCATGAGGCTCTCGTCGCGATGGAGGAAGGCCGTGTTGGGGCCGTAGCGCATCGGTCCGAGAACGGCGCGCTCCTCCTCCGACGCATCGGCGAGGAGGGCGAGCGCCTGGTCCGAATGGCAGGCGAGGATCACCTGATCGTAGATTGCCTCCCCGCCGCTCTCGTCCCTCACGAGGACGCCCGTCTCGCCGCGCTGGATGCTCCGCACACCGCAGCGCAGGCGGATGTCGGCGTCGAGCCGGGCCGCGAGGCGCGAGACATAGGACTGCGATCCTCCGTCCACGGTCCACCAGCCGGGCCGGCGGACGGAGAGGAGGCGGTGGTTCTCGAAGAAGCTCACGAAGCTCTCGGCCGGAAAGTCGAGCATCTGCCGGCAGGAGACCGACCAGATGGCCGCGCCCATGGGCAGGAGATAGAACTCGCGGAACGCCCGCGAATACCGGCGCTCGGCGAGATAGTCGCCAAGGCTGAGCCCGGCGAGCACGCCGCCCTGCCGGTGCGCGGGCGCGGTCGTATTGAAGCGGACCATATCCGTCAGCATGGTCAGGAAGGAGGGGCTTGCGAGGTTGCGCTTCTGGGCGAACACGCCGGTGAGGCTGTTCGAGGACCATTCGAGCCGGCCCCCGTCGAGGCTCACCCCGAAGCTCATGTCGGAGAGGCGGCACGGCACGCCCAGCTCGGCGAAGAGCGCCGTGAGATTGGGATAGTTGAGATGGTTGAACACGATGAAGCCGATGTCGACCGGGATCTGCCGGCCGTCATACTCCACGCTCACCGTATGGGCGTGGCCGCCAAGGCGCGTCTCCTTCTCGTACAGGGTGACGGCATGGCCCTCGCGCAGGAGCCAGGCGGCGCCCAGGCCCGAAATGCCCGAGCCAACGATCGCAATGCGCATGAATGTCTTCCCTCTCCACGCGCCGCCCGCGAGGGGCAGCGCCGATCCCTGTGTGTGTTGATCGCGCGCGCGCCGCCTCAGGCCGATGATTTCAGCTCTTCGAAGGCCGCGAGCGCGCGGGTTCGCGCGTCGGCATGGTCTACCATGGGTTCGGGATAGCTCGTGCCCAGACCCACGCCCGCCTCCTTCAGCGTGCGGATGTCGGCCTGCCATGGCTTGTGTATGAAGGCGTCCGGCAGGCGGGCGAGTTCGGGCACCCACCGGCGCACATAGGCGCCCTCGGGGTCGAACTTCTCGCCCTGCAGGACCGGATTGAACACACGGAAATAGGGCGCCGCATCCGCGCCGCACCCCGCGACCCACTGCCAGCTCGCCGCATTGTTCGCAAGATCGGCGTCGACCAGCGTGTCCCAGAACCACGCGGCCCCCTTCTGCCAGGGGATGAGGAGGTCCTTGACGAGGAAGGAGGCGACGATCATCCGGACACGGTTGTGCATCCATCCCGTATGCCAGAGCTCCCGCATCCCCGCATCGACGATCGGATAGCCCGTGCGTCCGCGCTGCCAGGCCCGCAGGGCTGCCTCGTCCTCGCCCCAGGGGAAGGACGCGAAGGCCTCGCGCAAGGGAGTGTGCGGAAGCTCGGGGTGGTGAAAGAGGAGCGAATGGGCGAATTCGCGCCAGCCGAGCTCGGCGCGGAACTTGTCCGCCGCTTTGCCCGGCAGCCGGCCCGACTCCTCCGCGTGACGCACCGCCGCGAAAATGGTGCGTGGGCTGATTTCCCCGAAATGGAGATGGGGCGAGAGGCGCGAGGTGCCGGCGCGGTCGGGCCGGTCGCGGTCGGCGGCATAGGCGGGCGCGGCCTCGGCGAGGAAGGCGGCAAGGCGCTCGCGCGCGCCGGCCTCGCCCGGCGTCCAGCTC
>JACAEB010000171.1 GCA_013389075.1 Alphaproteobacteria bacterium | reverse complement strand
GCCGAGCCCCGTGCCCGGCTCGCCGCCCGGCGAAACGGGCGCGAGCTGCTCGAAGGGACGGCCGAGGCGCGCGAGCCCCTCGGGCGGGATGCCCGCGCCCGTGTCGCGCACCGCGATCACGGCACCCGCGCCGATGCGGGCGATCACGGCCTCGATGCGCCCGCCCTCGGGGGTGAACTTCACGGCGTTGGAGAGAAGATTGATGAGGATCTGCTTCACCGCGCGCCGGTCGGCATGGAGCGTCAGCCCCGGCTCGGCGCCGAGCCGCAGGGCGAGCCCCTTGCGCTGGGCGGCAAGACCCACGATCTCGCGCACCTCGCCCATCAGCCCGTCCACCGCGAAGGCGGCCGGAGCGAGCGGCCACTTGCCGCTCTCGATCTTGGCCATGTCGAGACTGTCGTTGATGAGCTCGAGAAGGTGCGCGCCGCTGCGCTGGATGCTTTCGGCATAGTCCGCGTACCGCGGATCGCCGAGCGGGCCGAACATCTCGCGCGCCATCATCTCCGCAAACCCGATGATGGCGTTGAGCGGCGTGCGCAGCTCGTGGCTGAAGCCGGCGAGGAATTCGGTGCGCGCCCGCAAGGCGGCCTCCGCCTCCGTGCGCGCCGTTTCCGACGGCGCGGCCGCGGCCGGCGCCTCGGCCTCTTCGACGAGGCTCGCCACCGTCTCGAACCGGTTGCGCAGCGATCGCGGCGCGCCGCCGGCGCGCGGAACCGCCCGATGGGCCGCGCGCACACGCAGGCGGACGGGCCGCTCCCCCCCATCGGGCAGGCGCAGGCGCAGATCGCCCTCGCCGGACTGGCCGAACTGGCCCGCGCGCAGCAGCAGGGTCTGGAGCCGGCCCCGGTCGCGGGGATGGACGTAGGCGAACAGCCCCTCGGCCGCGAGCCGGTCGGGCGTGACGCCGAGCAGCGCCTCCGCCGCCGGCGAGGCATAGGCGATGGCGCCCTCCCCGTCGAAATGCACGAGGAGCTCGGGCGCAGTGTCCGCGATGAACTGGAAGCGCGCCGCCCGCGCGAGCTGGCGCCGGCGGATCGCCCGCTCCCGCCAGAAGGCGAGCGCGAAGCCCGCGGCGAGCGCGATCGCGATCGCGCACAGCACGCCCGCGCCGAGGAGCGCAAGAGCCGCAACGCCCTCCCCCACCGCAGCAACGGGCGCGGGGGCGGGCGTGGGGATCGGTTCGGACAGGGGCGGAAGCACCAGCGCGCCTTTCGGGTCGGATGCGCCTGCCGGGCCGGGACCTGACGGAGCCTTGCTCCCTCCCGGCGCGGAAGACTTTCTTAACCCTCTAGGCCCGGGTCGTTAACGAAGGCTGAACGGGGGCATTTGATGCGCATCTCCGCCAAATGCGCGTCCCTCCCCTTACCTCCTTTTCATCTGCGGGGCCTAAAAGAGGCAGTGCGTTGCGCAGCGATCGCTCTTGTGGCCCTCGGCCAGATCGGTGAGAGTACCGGCTGAGAGGGAATGCGGGGTGCCGCCGGACACCCACTCCACACACGGGAGCGGCAAGCGGAGCGGACGGAGCGCAGGCTCCGGTCTCGTCCGCGCGGGCCGGCAGGAAGGGACGTACTTCATGGTCTGCGGATTTCGATCCATGGCGATCGCCGCCCTGTTCGGGCTCGCCGCCGGTGCCCTCGCCCATGGACCGGCGATGGCCGACGGCCCGACGAGCGCCGCCCTCGAGGGCAAGACGATCGGCGAGGTGGCGTCCTACTATCGCGCCTATCTGCGCGACATCGAGGCGATGGAACAGCTCTCCTTCGAGACGAAGGAAGAGATCGCCAAGGTGGCCAACCTCGTGAACCAGTACGACCCCGAGCTCCTGTCGGCGGGCTTTCTCGCCCATCACGGCCTGCTCGCCGCCGAGGCCGAGGACTATGTCCGCGACGTGCGGTCGGAAGCCGAGGACGATCCGCGCAGGCTCTTCGAGCAGGCGGCGCTGAACGAACTCTATCTGTCGAGCCGGCCTCATTCGAATGCGGCCCTTGCCATCGTGGTCGCCAATGCCTCCCAGGAGGTCGCCCGGATCGCGGCGGTGGGCGAGCGGCTCGAGGCCACCGGCTACGCGATGCTGAACCCCCATCTGCCGATGCCGGCCGCGCCCCATGCCTCGGCGCGCTCGGTCGCGGCCCTCGACGCCGCCCGCTATGTCGCCAAGGAGGCCGATCTGCTGGCGGTCCGCTATGGCGCGCGCGGGGCGGTCAACCGCGTCCTCACCACGGCGGCCCATGTCGCCGTGCCGGGGGGCGCTGAGGCCGATACGGCGAGCCTCCTCGCCGACAAGGAAGCCGGCCAGTGCCTGCGCTGGGCCAGCCTCAATCTCGCCCAGTGCCTCGCCGCCGCGGCCAATCCGCCGGAGGAGGCCTATTGCGCGGGCAAGCACGGGCTCAAGGAAGTCTCGGCCTGCTGGCGCAACATCGCCCGCATCCAGCCGAGCGAGACCCGGACGGCCGACGCCGGCGCGCCCTGAGCCCCATCGCCGGACGGCGCGAACGCAAGCCCGGACCCCACGGTCCGGGCTTTTTTGCTGCGCGCCCCCATTCCAACAATTCGAGGAAAGTTCGACGCGGTTTTGAGACGAGTCTTTCTAAAGGCTTCAACGCCGCCGCAATCGGCCCATGTCATGGTGTCGGCCTCGGCGGGGTGGAAGGCCCCTTGTGCCGATGCGTTCTCCGTGTAGTGGAGTATCCCTTCATGGCCCTCATTCGCACCGCGTTCTGGTGTCTCCTGATTGCGCTTCTCCTGCCGCTCGTGCCGCTCGGTCCGGATGAGGACACGGGCGAGACGGCACGGCTGGGCTATGGCGATCTCTATGCCATGGCCAATGCGACGCTCGGCGATCTCATGGGGTTCTGCGACCGCGAGCCGGACGTCTGCGCCGAGGCGGGTCGCGTCGCCGGGGCGCTGAAGGTGCGGGCGGTGGCGCTTACCGGGCATCTCCACGACTGGCTCGAGGCCGAACTCGCCGCCGACGCCGAGGACCGCGCCCGCGCCCGCACGAGCTGACGCCCTTGAGCCGCCGGTCCCGAGGGCCTATGTCCTCGGCCCATGGCGGATGAACCCGAAGCCTTTGACGAGCTGCGCGCCGATTTCCTCCTCCTCGAGGACTGGGAGGAACGCTACGGCCATGTGATCGAGCTCGGCCGCGCGCTGCCTCCCCTGCCCGACGCGCAGAAGACGCCGGCGACGCGGGTGCGCGGCTGCGCCGCCCAGGTCTGGCTCGTCAGCCGGCGCGAGCCCGATCCCGCCGGCGGTCCCGACCGGCTCGTCTTCGCCGGCGAGAGCGACGCGCAGATCGTGCAGGGACTGATCCGCATCCTGATCGCCCTCTACAGCCACCGGACCCCGGCCGAGATCCTCGCCATCGACGCCCGCGCCGAGCTCGCCCCGCTCGGCCTTCTCGACGCGCTCACGGCCCAGCGCGCCAACGGGCTCTTCGCCATGGTGGAGCGCATCCGCGCGGAGGCCGGCAGGGCCGCCGCCGGCGAGGGCTGAGCCGGCCCGGGCCTCACGGGCTCTCCTCCCCCGGATCGGCGGCCGTCCACAGCCGCAGGCGCCGCCGCGGCTCGGGCTGCCCCGCAAGGCCGTAATGGACGGCGAGCCGCGCGAGCGCGAGGCGCAGCACTACCTTGGCCGAGCGCTGCGGCCAGCCCCGCGCCCGCTCCACCTCCTCCAGCCCCTTGAGAAATCAGCAGACGTCGAGAACGAGGTCGCCGAGCCCGGCGCCGAGCACCCGCAGCGCCGCCTCAACCCGCTCGCGCGCGGCGAGACGATGGCGCCGGAGATCGGCGGCGGACGCCGGCTGGCGCCGGGAGCGCTCCGCCGGCAGAAAATCCCAGTCCATGGTCACGCGCGGGCTGAGATTGCCGAGGGTGAAGTCCCGCCTGAGGCGCTCACCCGCCTCCGCCTCCTCGGCCGACAGCGCGCCGCGCGCGGCGAGCCAGTCGAG
>JACAEB010000193.1 GCA_013389075.1 Alphaproteobacteria bacterium | reverse complement strand
GCCGAGCCCGCGCGAGGCGCCGGTGACGAGCACGACGCGGCCCGACAGATCGATCCCCCTCACGCTCACAGCCCCTCGGTCAGCAGCGAGAGCTGGCGGTCGGCATGGCCCTCGTCACGGTCGACGAGCGGGATCGGATAATCGCCCGTAAAGCAGGCATCGCAGAATTGCGGCGACTCGGCGGACCGGCCAGGCTCGCCCATGGCGCGGTAGAGACCGTCGATCGAGACGAAGGCGAGGCTGTCGACGCCGATGCGCCGGCGCATCTCCTCGAGATTGGCGCGCGCGGCCATGAGCTCGGCATCCTCGGGCGTGTCGACGCCATAATGGCAGGACTTGATGGTGGGCGGGCTCGCGATGCGCATGTGCACCTCCGCCGCGCCCGCCTCGCGCACCATGGCGACGATCTTGAGCGAGGTCGTTCCGCGCACGATCGAATCGTCGACGAGGGCGATCCGCTTTCCTCCGAGCACGGCACGATTGGCATTGTGCTTGAGCTTCACGCCGAAATGGCGGATCTGGTCGGTCGGCTCGATGAAGGTCCGGCCGACATAATGGTTGCGGATGATCCCGAGATCGAACGGCACGCCGAGACCCTCGGCGAAGCCGAGCGCGGCCGGCACGCCCGAATCCGGCACGGGGATGACGAGATCCACATCCGCCGGCGCCTCGCGGGCGAGCTCGCGCCCGATGCGCTTGCGCGCCTCGTAGACCGAGTGCCCCTCGACGAGGCTGTCGGGCCGGGCGAAATAGACATATTCGAAGATGCAGAAGCGCTTGGGGCGCGGCATGAAGGGGTGCAGCGAGCGCACCCCGCTCCCGTCGATGATCACCATCTCGCCCGGCTCGACGTCGCGCACGAAGCGTGCGCCGATGATGTCGAGCGCGCAGCTCTCGGAGGCGAGGATGGTGGCCCCGTCGAGCGCGCCCATGATCAGCGGGCGGACACCCATCGGATCGCGGATGCCGATCAGCTTGTCGCGGGTGAGGGTGACGAGCGAGTAGGCGCCCTCGACATGGCGCAGCGCATCGGCGACGCAGTCGGAGGTTTCCTTGAAGCGGCTCGTGGCGACGAGGTGCAGGATCACTTCCGTGTCCGAGGTGGCCTGGAAGATGGCGCCGCGCGCGACGAGCTCGCGCCGCAGCGCGACCGCATTGGTGAGATTGCCGTTATGGGCGACGGCGATGCCCCCGCTCGCGGTCTCGGCGAAGAGGGGCTGCACGTTGCGCAGCGTCACCTCGCCGGAGGTGGAATAGCGGTTGTGCCCGATGGCCGCGCGGCCCGACAGGCGCTCGATCACCGTCTTCTGGTTGAAGTAGTCGCCGACGAGACCGAGGCGGCGTTCGGACGAGAACTGGTTCGTCTCGGAGTTGAAGGAGACGATGCCCGCCCCCTCCTGGCCGCGATGCTGGAGGGCATGAAGGCCGAGCGCGGTGAGGGTCGCGGCCTCCCTGTGTCCGAACACGCCGAACACGCCGCATTCCTCGTGAAAGCGGTCGTCGTCGCGATCGCTGCGGAAGGGATGCCCGAAGGGCGCGTCTGCGGTCACTCGCCTGTCCCCATACTGGTCCGCCCCACTCGACAGTGGATCCCCGAAGGGGGCGGCCGGGGGGCGAGGGGTCCGGCCGCTTGATCCATGCATGCGGGGCCGATGGCCCCGTCTATTCTTCCCGCGTCGTCTCCAGAAGCTGCTCGATGGCCCGGCGGTCGCTGCGCTGGTAGCCGAGATCGGCTTCCTCCGCCTGCGGATCGGGCTTCTGCGCCGGCTTCGGCGCGGCCTTGGGCGCCACCTTCGGGTCGACCCTGGGCTCGACGGTCCTTGGCCGGTGCACCGGCTTTGTATCCTCCCCCCCGACGAGGGAAGCCGCCCGTTCGATCGCCGGCGTCAGCCCCTGGACCAGAGGCATGAGCTTGGACGATTTCACCCAGGACGGTTCGGCCTCGCCTTCCACGGTCCAGGCGTAGAACCAGTAGAGGATGGCCAGCATCACGAAGCCCCGGCCGAGGCCGAAGGCAAAGCCGAGGCTGCGGCCGATGGCGCCCGGCTCGTCGTCCATCCAGCCGCCCACCAGACGCCGAGAGAGATAGGAGAAGAACAGCAGGCTGGCAATGAACAGGATTGCCGCAAGCCCGAGATCCACCATCAGCGCCGTGCCCTTCGGCCCGCTCACCGCGCGCAGCAGCGGGGGCAGGAGAAGGGCCGTGGCCACCACCGCCCCGGCCCAGGCGATGAGCGCCCCGGCCTCGCGCCCGATCCCCCGCATGAGCGCGCACAGGCCCGACACGAGCAGAACGAGGAGGATGATCCAGTCGGCGAGGCTCACGAGGTGCTCCGCTGTCCGTCGGCCAAAGGCTCTCCACAGGATTCGACGAGCTCGACCAGCCGCGCGACGCGGTCGATCGGCCGCCGCACCAGCCCGTCGGTGCTGCCCCGTCCCCCCGCGCGCCCGCCGCCGGCCTCGGTCCCTGACGGGTCGGGCGCGGTCCAGGCTTCCTTGAACCCGAGCGTGCGGGCTTCGCTCAGCCGGGCCTCCGTCAGCGCGACGGGCCGAATCAGGCCCGACAGGCTTATTTCGCCGAAGGATACAACATCCGGCGGCAGAGCGAGACCGAGCCGCGAGGAGAGCAGCGCGGACACCGCCGCGACATCGGCCGCGGGCTCGGCGATCCGCAGGCCCCCCGCCACGTTGAGATAGACGTCGTAGCCCGCGAAGCTGACCCCGCAATGGGTGTCGAGGACGGCGAGGACCATGGCGAGCCGGCCCCCGTCCCAGCCGACCACGGCCCGTCGGGGGGTGGCGAAGGTGGTGGGCGCGACGAGCGCCTGCAGCTCGACGAGCACCGGCCGCGTGCCCTCGATGCCGGCGAAGACGCTGACGCCGGAGGCGCGCATGGTGCGGTCGCCGAGAAAGAGGGCGGAGGGATTGGCGACCTCGGCAAGGCCGGCCCCGGTCATCTCGAACACGCCGATCTCGTCGGTGGGCCCGAAGCGGTTCTTCACCCCGCGCAGGATGCGGAAGTGATGGCTGCGGTCGCCTTCGAAATAGAGGACGGCATCGACCATGTGCTCGACCACGCGCGGGCCGGCGATCTGGCCGTCCTTGGAGACGTGGCCGACGAGGATCACCACCACGTTGCGCCGCTTGGCGAAGGCGACGAGATCCTGCGCGCAGGCCCGGACCTGGCTGACCGTGCCGGGCGCGCTGTCGAGCCCCTCGAGCCACATGGTCTGGATGGAGTCGATCACCACCACCGCCGGGGCCGCGCGCGAGAGGGCCGCATCGAGCGTCGCGATGACGTCGCCGAGCGCGGTCGCCGCCGCGAGCTGGACGTCGGCCTCGCCGAGGCCGAGGCGGGCCGCCCGCATGCGGATCTGGTCGAGCCCCTCCTCGCCGGAGACGTAGAGCGCGCGTGTCCCCGAAGCGGCGATGGTGGCGCTGATCTGGAGGAGAAGGGTCGATTTGCCGATGCCCGGATCCCCGCCCAGCAGGAGCACCGATCCCGGCACGAGGCCGCCGCCGCAGACCTGATCGAATTCGGCCATGCCGCTCGCGATGCGGGGCGGGGGCGCGCTTTCCCCCTTGAGCCCGACGAGCTCGACGGCCTTGCCGCTCCGGCCGCGGGCGAGCCCCTTGCCGAGCGGCGCCGCCGCGGTGGCCGCCTCCTCGACGAGCGCGTTCCACGCCCCGCAGGCATCGCAGCGCCCGGACCATTTCGCATGGACCGCGCCGCAGGACTGACAGACGAAAGCGGGAACCGATCGCGCCATGGACGCTATGTGCCAGATTCAGCGACGCCGCCCAAGCGCCCGGCGCCCGCGAGCGGCAGCACATGGACCGGCATGGGCTCGCTGAGGCCGGGGAGGGGCTGGGGCGCCACCGGCCGCAGATCCGCGACCGCCCCGGGTCCCGCGGCCCGCTCCACGGCCGCGATGAAGGCGGGGCTGGCGACGATCGCGGCGTCGAGCCGGCGGGTGAGGCGCTCGAGGCGGCTTGCGATGTTCACCGCATCGCCCACCACCGTGAAGGCGAGCTGGCTTCGCGAGCCCACATCCCCCATCACCGCCGGGCCGTAATGCAGCCCGATGCCGAGCCCGAGCGGGGGCTCGCCCGCCTCCGCCCGCGCGCCGTTCCAGCCCTCGAGCGCCGCGATCATCGCCCGCGCCGCCGCGAGGGCGCGGGCCGCATCGTCCGGGGCCGGATCGGGCACGCCGAAGACGGCGAAGAGCGCGTCGCCGATGACCTTCTCCACCATGCCGTCCTTCGCGAAGACCGCCTCCTGCATGCGGGCGTGGAAGCCGCGCAGGAGATCGAGCACCGCCTCGGGCGGGGCCCCTTCGGACAGGCGCGTGAAGCCGCGCATGTCGACGAAGAGGAGCGCCACATCCCGCCGGTCCACCCGCGACAGCGGCTCGGCATCGCTCATCAGCGTCGAGACGATTTGCGGGGGAAAGTAGCGCGCGAGCGCGATCCGCTGGCCTTCCGCCTCGTTCAGCGAGCGGGCGAGCCCGCGCAGCCAGGCCACCACGACGGCGAGGATCAGCGTCGTGATCGCCAGATAGATCGTGTCGAAGGCGAGATTGGCGAGCGAGACGAAATAGGGGTTGGAATAGACCGTCTCGAGCATGCCCGCGGTGCCGTCGAACGCGCCCGCGCTCGAGAACACCGCCTTGGGATCGAGCGCGATGCGCGCGGCCGTCAGCGTCCAGCCGGCGAGGGAGAGAGCTCCCACGAACAGCACGAGGCGCGGCGAGAGCGAGATCCCCGACAGGAGGACGAAGATCCCGAAATAGAGGGCGGCCGGATCGTGCAGCCGGGCGGGATGGGTCGTGAGCCCGGTCCCGAGCGGATCGTAGAAGGCGAGGAGGAAGGTCAGGAACACCACCTCCGCGCCGGCGAAGACGAAGCGCAGGCGCCCGTCGCGATCGGGCCCCAGGAAGACGAGGAACTGCGCCAGTCCGAGGAGGAGGAAGGCCAGCGCGGGAACGATGTTGTAGATGAGCGAGAAGGCCGCGCTCTCGACCCCGAAGGCCAGCATCCAGCTCAGCACGGCAAGGAGGATCAGGACGCGCACGCCGGCGCCGAGGACGAGGCCGCGCCGCTCCTCGGCCGCCATGCGGCTCGCGCCGTCGGGGGTGGGCTCGGCCGCGCGCAGGAGCATGCCGTCCATTGC
>JACAEB010000142.1 GCA_013389075.1 Alphaproteobacteria bacterium | reverse complement strand
CGCCGATGGCGCGCAGGCCTGATCCCTGCCGGAGGACAAGCACCCATGGCTGACAAGATTCCCCAGACCGCTAGCCGCCGGCCGTTCTTCCGTCGCCGGAAGACCTGCCCCTTCTCGGGCGCCAACGCGCCGCGCATCGACTACAAGGACGTGCGGCTCCTGCAGCGCTACGTCTCCGAACGCGGCAAGATCGTGCCCAGCCGCATCACCGCCGTTTCCGCCAAGAAGCAGCGCGAGCTCTCGCGCGCCATCAAGCGCGCCCGCTTCCTCGCCCTTCTGCCCTACCGCGTCGACTAGGAGGTCTGGACCATGGAGGTGATCCTTCTCGAGCGTGTCGAGCATCTGGGCCAGATGGGCGATGTGGTCAGGGTGCGCGACGGCTATGCGCGCAACTATCTGCTGCCGCAGCACAAGGCCCTGCGCGCCACGACCGGCAACAAGTCCCGCTTCGAGGGCATGCGCAAGGAACTCGAGGCGCGCAATCTCGCCCGCCGCGAGGAAGCCCAGAGCGTGGGCAAGGCCATCGATGGCAAGAGCTTCGTGCTCATCCGCCAGGCCGGCGAGTCCGGCCAGCTCTACGGCTCCGTCACCGCCCGCGACATCGCCGCGGCGGCGTCGGGCGAGGGCATCGCGATCAGCCGGGGCCAGGTGCGCCTCGACACGCCCATCAAGGCGCTCGGTCTGCACGAGGTGCGCATCGGCCTGCACGCCGAAGTCATCGTCTCGGTGACCGTGAACGTCGCCCGCTCCGCCGAGGAAGCCGAGCGTCAGGCGCGCGGCGAGAACGTGCTCGCCCTGCCGGCCGACGAGGACGAAGAGGCGACGATCGAGGCCGAGGCGTTCCTCGAGGAGGGCGTCGAACGCCCGGACGAGGACGCATCGGAGGAAGAGGGCGGGGATGCCGCTTCCGGCGAGGCGGAGACCGCCCGC
Source organism: Alphaproteobacteria bacterium (assembly GCA_013389075.1). Taxonomy (GTDB): domain Bacteria; phylum Pseudomonadota; class Alphaproteobacteria; order JACAEB01; family JACAEB01; genus JACAEB01. Next base: position 2,358 of record JACAEB010000142.1, on the reverse strand, counting down.
TAGACGATCGATCGGCTGACGCGCCACGCCCCGCGGCCTGCCCGCACGGAGCGGCCGCACCCGCGAGGAAGAGCGCCTGCAGACGGAATGGCCGCGCCCCATCGGGCGCGGCCTTTTTGCTGGCCGCGCCATTCGTCCGTCTCCGTCCTGACGCCCCCGTCACCGAGCGCGTGTCCACAGATTTTTTGCGCCGTGCCCTCGCGCGCATAAGCCGTTGACTTTCCTTCCGTGGACGGCGGGCTGGACGGGGGGAGTGGCGGAATCCCGAGCTTTTCGCGGGCCTTCCGCTGGTGCCCGCCTTCTCCTAAGCTGCGCCGACCATGAGCGAGAGCGGGACAGGCGGGGACATAACAGGGGGCGGACGATCGGGTCCGGGCGCCATCGCGCCGGCGAACGGCACGGCGCTCACGCCCGTTGCCTCGCTCACCGAGAAGGGGCTCGGCTACAAGGAGCGCCCCCACTCGATCGAGGCCGAGCAGGCGCTGCTGGGCGCGCTTCTCGTCGACAACGAGGCCTTCTTCCGCGTCAGCGATCTTCTGACCCCGGAGCATTTCTACGAGCCGCTCCACGCCCGCATCTACAAGGCGGTCACCGACCTCGTGGGCCGCGGGCACACGGCGACCCCGCTCACCATCGCCCCCTATCTCGCCCGCGATCCGGCCCTCGAGGAACTCGGGGGGCCGGACTATCTCGTGGGGCTCGCGGCGGCCTCGGCCTCGGGCTATCTCGCGCTCGACTACGGGCGCATCGTGCACGACCTCGCGCTGCGGCGCGGGCTCATCACCATCGGCGAGCAGATGGTGGCGGAAGCGTATGAGGTGAGCCTCGAGCGCGACCCCGAGGACCTCATCGTCACGGCGGAGGAACAGCTCTTCCGTCTGTCGACGACGGGCCGGGCGCAGGGCGGCTTCAAGGACTTCAAGGTCGCCGTCCACGGCGCGCACGACATGGCGCTCAAGGCCTATGAGCGCGAGGGCCACCTGTCGGGCCTCTCGACGGGGCTCTCGGACCTCGACCAGTTCATGGGCGGGCTGCAATCCTCCGACCTCCTCATCCTCGCGGGCCGTCCGGGCATGGGCAAGACGGCGCTCGCCTGCAATATCGGCTTCAACGTGGCCAAGGGCTTCGTCGCCCATGGCGGCGAGGCGGCGGTACAGAAGGGCATGGGCGGGCGCGTCGGCTTCTTCTCGCTCGAAATGTCGGCCGAGCAGCTCGCCATGCGCCTCCTCGCCGAAGAGAGCCGCGTCGCCTCCTCCAAGCTCCGCACGGGCGACTTCTCGGAGGAGGAATACCGGCGCGTCGCCGCCGCCGTGCAGATGATCGACGTCATTCCGCTGATGATCGACGATACGGGCGGCCTGCCCATCGCCGCCCTCGCCGCCCGAGCGCGGCGGCAGAAGCAGCTCTTCGGCCTCGATCTCCTGATCGTGGACTATCTCCAGCTCGTCACCGCCTCGAACAGCCGGCGCTTCGACAGCCGCGTCCAGGAGATCTCCGAGGTGACGCAGGCGCTCAAGGCGCTCGCCAAGGAGCTGAACATTCCGGTCCTCGCCCTCTCCCAGCTCTCGCGCCAGGTCGAGCAGCGCCCGGACAAGCGGCCCCAGCTCTCCGACCTCCGGGAGTCGGGCTCGATCGAGCAGGACGCCGACATCGTGATGTTCGTCTATCGCGAGGAGTACTACCTCAACCTGCACAAGCCCGACGTCAGCGATGTCGAACGCTGGCAGGCCTACGATGCGGATCTCAAGAAGGTCGAGGGCCTCGCCGAGCTCATCATCGGCAAGCAGCGCCACGGCCCGACCGGCACGGTGAAGCTCTTCTTCGATCCCTCGATCACCCGGTTCGGCGACTACGTCCCCGCCGATCATCTGCCCGAGCGCTATGGCTGAGCCGGACGGGATCCGGGGGCTGCTCAGTCGACCGGGGCGAGGAACAGCGCGCGCTCCCGCTCGCGCCGGCCGATCAGGTGATCGTAGATCTCGCCATTCGCCTTGTTGAAGAGAAGGAAGGCGTCGGCGGCGGCCGGGATGTCGCCCGCGTTGAAGCTGCGCAGGACCGTCGAGCTCCCGAACGCACCCGTGCCGATGTTGAAGGCCAGCGAGACCATCGCCGAGAACTGGTTCTCGTTGGCGGGCCGGGCGAGGCGCAAGCGCACTCCGTCCTCGGTGGCGCGGACATCCTCGCGCAGCAGCGCCTCGGCCTCCTCGAGCGTGATCTGCATGGGATCGCCCGGCTCCTGCTGATGGCCATAACCGATATAGCTGCGCCCGCCGGCGGCATAGGCGGTCAGGCTGAGACCCTCAGCCTCCCGGATGATGTCGAGCCCGGCCTCGTTGATCCGCAGACCCGCATTCCCGG
>JACAEB010000132.1 GCA_013389075.1 Alphaproteobacteria bacterium | reverse complement strand
GATCCGGCCTGCGCAATTTGGAAGCTCCAGCCGGATCGGCCTTCCGCCGGACCCAGTCTTTCTGTTACATAAAACCCGGCTGCGCACTCGGGGGCGGGTCACCGAGGGGTACGGGACCTCTTTTCCTAGAGTGGGCACAAGACGAAGTCTGGTGTCGTCCTCAGCCCTCGCAATATCGTCGGCGATCTGCAACAAGGGTTGAGGCCGCGCTTCGACAAGCATTACGCCGATGTCCGCTCCGCCTACGATCGGAGTGCGATCCGCTTTGAAAAGCGCCTTCAATGGTCGATGGCTCTTGGCCCATGCCGAGCGGCGCAAGATCACCTTCACATAGCCCAGGTCGGTTTGTGGATTGGCACACAAGCCGTCCGCGATGGTTCTGAGCTGCGCGATCAGGCGCGCCTTGTGTTCTCGAAACTCCTGGTCACGATTTGCGAAAAAGTCCTTCTTCGGGCCACCACCGGAGGTTTCCCGTGCCTCCTCGTAATTCTCAGGGTTGAGGACGATCTGGATCGGACTAGCCATCGGCGCTCACCTCGCCGCCGGTTTCAGGATGGCGGTCTCCAAGCTTCCCGAGTTGACGGCTTACTGTGGATTTATCCCGTCCGGCGACTTCGCCGATGTCGGCAAGAGAAAAGCCGAGTTCGGGATCATCTTTCATGGCACGAAACAGGTTCGCGGCATCGCTGAACAGGAGCGTCCGCCGGGCACTGTCTATGCGTGCGCTGTTCAGCGTCGCGAACTGCCGAAGCGTGTCCAACAAGCCCCGTCGGTTCTGATCCTTTACCGTGGTGGCCTTCTTGTAGGTGCGCACCAGGGACTCGATCTCTGCACCCGTGCAGCCCCCCGTGAACCATGCGATCAGTCGAAGATGGCTTTCGGGAGCATTGATCGGCGGCATGAAATGCCGAGCGATTGCAATTCGCATTTGGAAGTCCGGTTTCGGAATCTCAAGCTGTACCTCGAAGCGTCGCCAGACGGCGGGGTCTAACAGGCGCTCATGGTTCGTGATCCCGATGGTGAAGCCGAGGTCCTTGCGCGCGTCCAGATTCTGCAACAGGGCATTCACCACCCGCTTGATCTCGCCCACCTCCTGCGGGTCGTCGCGAAACTTCGCAATGGCGTCGAACTCATCCAGAAGCAGCAGACAGCGATGGCGGTTCGCGAATGCAAAGAGATTGCCGATGTTGCGCGCTGTTGTCCCGAGAAACGACGACACCAAACCGTCCAGCCTCACCAGCACGACAGGCAGATCGAGCTGGCAGGCGATCCACAGGGCGAGGCGGGTCTTGCCGGTGCCAGGCGCACCATAGATGAGGCAGGTCTTCGGCGGTTGAAGGTCGATGGCGGAGAGCGCTTCATGGTTGGCCCATTCCTCAATGATCGTCTCGATCGCCGCGGTGACCGTCGAGTTGAATAAGGGCGGGTCGGCCCGAATGTCCGCTGGGAACAGGAGCTCGGCCAGCGGCGCCGATGTCTCGCGATCGACAGGGACCGGCGTATTCCGGCTGAGCGCTTCCCCAGGCATTTGCGCCCTCGAACGCACAAGTCGGCTCGGCGCCATCTCCTTCGTCCGTTCAGCGGCGGTGAGTAGGCTGGCCAGGGCCGCTGCTTGCCTGGTCTCCCCGTCCTTGGCAAGTGCGTCCCTGAGCCGCTCCACCTGCTTCCGCAATGCGGGCGAGGCATCCGCCATTGCCGCCCGGCACAGGGCCTGAACTATCGAGAAGTGCTCCATCCTGGCTCCTGAATGCGTTGCAGAGGTCGCGCGTTTTGGTGCTTATACCAGTTCATTCGTTGCAGAACAAGCCAAAAAGTTTCGCATATATCTAAATTCGTTGCGCACTCCCGTCATGCTGTTGCGCACCCCTGCGAGACTGATGCGTATCGTTGGCGGCTGTCGACGCGCCCCAAGGGAGCAGCATGGGAGGAGATTCAGCGTGAATTATCGCATGTGCTATATCGCACTTGACATGGCACGCGACATAAGCGTAGCCTTTGCGGAGCTACGATCCGCTATGAAGGCACCCCGATGCGACAGGCCAGCGCCGACATCCCCGCCGATTATCCGGTCCGCGTGAGGTCCGTCAGGGGGCGGCTCGAGCTGACGCAGGCGCAGCTGGCCGAGCGGATCGGTGTGTCCTTTGCAACCGTCAATCGGTGGGAGAACGGCCAGTCGAAGCCTACTCGGCTGGCTTGGCAGCAGATCCTTGACCTCGAATCCGAGTTTGCGGCCTCGCAGGAGAGGGCCGCGCCCGCGGCTGTTCCCGCAGAAGCTCCGTCAATGCTCGACTTCGCGGCGAAGCCTGCCGTGGTTGCCGCCGTGGCCGAGGCGAACCGCCTCGCCTACGGCCACCTGTTCAATCCAGCCTTCGCCACGGAGATCTCGCTGATCGATCCGCTGCCCCACCAGCGGATCGCCGTCTACGAGCATATGCTCGGCCTGTCGCCGCTGCGGTTCCTTCTGGCCGACGACGCCGGTGCCGGCAAGACGATCATGACCGGCCTCTATCTCCGGGAGGTCCTGGCACGGCGCCTCATCAAGCGCGTGCTCGTCGTTCCGCCCGCTGGCCTGGTCGGCAACTGGGAGCGCGAGATGCGCACCCTGTTCCGCCTTCCGTTCCGGATCGTGCGCGGGGCAGATGCCCGCACTGGCAATCCATTCGTCGGAGCGGACAGCGACCGCCTCATCGTCAGCGTCGACACCCTTGCGGGTGAGCGCATGTTCGCCCGGTTGCGCGAAGCGGTCGCTTCAGGCGCCGCCCTGCCATATGACCTCGTGGTGTTCGACGAGGCCCACAAGCTGGCGGCCGATCGCGAGCAGGACTTCTACGTCCGCAAGACGGACCGGTACCGCCTTGCCGAGGCGCTGGCTGGCCTGCCGGCAGATGGCTCGCGGTGGGAGCTTGGCTGGTCGGCGACGCACGTCCTCCTGCTGACCGCGACGCCGCATATGGGGAAGGACTTCCCGTACTACTGCCTTTGGCGGCTCCTGGCGCCGGACGCTCTCGCCACCTTCGATGCGTTCCAGGCCTTTCCCGAGGCACAGCGCCGCCGGCACTTCATCCGGCGCACCAAGGAGGAAATGGTCCGCTTTGATGGGCAGCCTCTCTACCCGCAGCGGCAGTGCGACACCCTCAGCTATGAGCTGAGCCCTTCCGAGCAGCAGCTCTACGAGGCGACGACCAGTTACATCAGCGAGACCTACAACAAGGCGCGGATCCTGAACCGCTCCGCGGCGCGCCTCGCCATGAGCGTGTTCCAGCGCCGCCAGGCCAGCTCGACCTATGCACTGATGCGCTCCTTCGAGCGCCGCCTCGAGCGGCTGGACGAGGCAATCGAGCTTGTCCGCTCGGGCCGCGCCGAAGAGCTGGAGCGCCGCCAGAAGCGCATCGGGGAGACGCCCGACTTCTTCGAGACCCGCACTGCCGACGAGGATGCCGACGACGCGGGCGAGCGGGAGCGTCACGAGGAATTCGAGGAGAGCGCCCTGGGCGGCCTCGTCGCGCTGACCCTGATGGAGCTCCAGGAGGAGCGCGCCGAGGTCGAGACCCTGCTCGCCCAGGCTCGGCGCCTTGCCGATGCGGGCGAGGACTCCAAGTTCGAGAAGCTCCGCGCGGTGCTGCGGGACCCGGCCTTCGCCCGCGAGAAGTTCATCATCTTCACCGAGCACCGTGACACGGCCGAGTTCCTGGTGCGCCGTCTTGAAGGGCTCGGGTTCACCGGACAGGTCGCGCTGATTCATGGCGGCCTCGACTACCGGGACCGGGAGGTGCAGGTCGAGCTGTTCCGGCGCCCGCTGGACGAAGGGGGCGCCAACTATCTGGTCGCCACGGACGCCGCCGGCGAAGGCATCAATCTGCAATTCTGCTGGCTCATGGTGAACTACGACGTGCCGTGGAATCCGGCACGCCTTGAGCAGCGGATGGGGCGCATCCACCGGTATGGCCAGAAGCGCGATCCCGTCATCATCGTCAATCTCATTGCGGGGGAGACGCGCGAGGGCCGGGTCCTGAAGACCCTGCTCGACAAGCTGGAGCTGATCCGCAAGCAGCTCCGGTCGGACAAGGTCTTCGATGTCGTCGGGCGGCTGTTCGAGAACGTGTCGCTCAAGGCCTATCTGGAGATGGCGGCGACGGAGGACGGCGCCCGCGCCGCGATCGAGGGCATCAACGGGCTGCTGACCGAAGAGCAGGTGCGCGCGCTCGAAGAGCGGGAGCGCGCCCTGTTCGGGGGCGGCGACGTCAAGAGCCATCTCCCCGAGCTCAACGCCGCCATGGAGCAAGAGCAGTACCGCCGCCTGCTGCCCGGATACATCCGCCGCTTCGTCGAGACCGCGGCGCCCCTGATCGATCTCCGGCTGGAGGGCGATCCGGACGGCATCTTCGAGCTCACCCCGGAACGCACGCGCGGGCTCGACCCCGTGCTCAGCGCGATGGAGTTCTATCCGGCCGAGATGCAGGGCCGGCTCACCGTCTACCGGCCCAAGGATCGTACCGATGCCATCTGGATGCACCCCGGCGAGCCGGTGTTCGACCGCTTCTGCACCACGCTGCTCTCGCGCTACGGAGACGAGGCGCGCCGCGGCGCGATCTTCGTCGATCCGCATGCCAAGGCCCCCTATCTTTTCCACCTCGCCCAAGTATCAGTGGTTCACCGCCAGCCGGCCGCAGAAGCCGCCGAGCTCTTTGGAGATCACGCTGGGCGTCAGGATGGCGCCCGCTCGGAGATCATCGAAAGCCGGCTGATCGGGCTTAGGCAGGAGAGCGACGGCACGATCGCTCTTTGTCCGCTGGAGCACCTGCTCCTGCTGCGGGGTGCGCATGGTGTGCCTCCCGGCAGTGTGCCTCTCGCCCGGTTAGCGCGAGGGCTGACGGACGCCGCCGCCGAATGGATCAAGGGCGACGCGCTTGCCCGCATTGTGGAGGAGCACCGCGCGCGCATCGAAAGCACTCTGCCGGAGCGTGTCGATTGGATCACACGCGGCTATGACCACAAGACGGCCGAGCTGATCGCGAAGCGGCAGCGCGTGAGCGAAGCGGCCCGCCAAGGTGATCCCCACGCGAAGGCGGAGCTTACCAGGGTCAAGGACCAGCAGCGCCAGCTCGCCGCCGAGAAGGAGCGCCGGCTCAGGCTGCTGAAGATGGAGCCCGCCCTTATCGTTCCGGGCGAAGCGGAGATGGTCGCGCACGCCCTTGTTCTGCCAACTGACGATCCGGAGGAGCGGCGGCGGCACGACGCCGAGGTCGAGGCGATCGCCATGCGTCTGGCGCGCGTGCACGAGGAGGCGGCCGGCGCCATCGTCCATGACGTGTCGCGGCCCGAGCTCGCGCGGGCGGCGGGCCTCACCGACTGGCCAGGCTTCGATCTCAGGTCGCTGCGCCCTGCCACCCTGCACGCGCCCGCGGAGGAACGCGCCATTGAGGTCAAGGGCCGCGCCGGCGCCGGCGGTGTGCAGGTCAGCGAGAACGAATGGGCGAAGGCCTGCAATCTGCGCGACCGGTACTGGCTCTACGTCGCCTTCGACTGCGCCACGCCCCGGCCGCGTCTCGTGAAGGTGCAGGATCCGTTTGGGAAGCTGCTGGCCAAGACGAAGGGCAGCGTCCTGATTGCCGAGACCGAAATCTTGATGGCTGCCACTGACTGAGGGGGCATATGAAGATCTGCTACGTCGATGAGAGCGGCAACAACTCCCACGACCCCTGCCTTGTCATGGTCGGGGTCCTCGTTGATGCCTATCGCCTGAACCGTACGCGGGAGGAATTCGCCGAAATCTTCGACGAAATTCAGAGCCTTTTCGAAGAGAACCTAAGGGAACTCAAAGGCTCGAAGATGATCTTCGGCCGGGACCGCTGGAGGAAGGTTGATCCGGAAGTCCGCAAGAGGATTGCCGGCTATCTTTGCGACTGGATTGCCGACCGCAAGCATTACCTTGCCCTCTCCGCAATTGACCGGAACAAGCTGAAGAAGGATGAAACTGCCGGCGTTCCGAGGCAATGCCGTGATGAATGGCTGGCGGGAGGCCTGCATATTGCCCTGCAAGTCCAGAAGGCCAATCAGCGGCAAGGAAATAATAAAGGAAACACTGTCCTGATATTTGACGACAACAAAGTGAAAGCGGACACACTGAGCGACTTGTTGTGGCAGCCGCCGGAATGGACCGACGACTATTACGCCAAGCAGAAGAAGCAGAGCCGGCTGGACCAGATCGTGGATACGACCTTCAGCATCAAGTCTCACCATGCTGGCTTGGTGCAGGTCGCCGATCTCTTCGCATTTATATTTCGGCGGTACGCCGAGATGAAAGACTTCGGGAGACCCGAGGAATGGGCCGGAGAGCAGGCATTGATTGAAGAATACGTAGCCACCCTATCAAGCAGGCTCCTTCCTCGCCGCTGCCGCTGGCCCGCGAAACAGAATGGAGCCTCGTCACGATGGTTCAATTCGATCGCGCCCGCTTCGCTCATGTCTTTGGGAAAATGATTATGCAGAACGGCAAACGCCTCATCGAAGTCGACTTCCCCCTGGAGCAGGTATCGCTCGACTCGGTGCACGAGAAGAACGTCCGGCATGGGCACATCTCGACGCTGCACATATGGCCGGCGCGGCGGCCGCTCGCGGCAAGCCGGGCGGCGCTGATCGCAACGCTCTTGCCCGATCCGGGCAACGAGGAGGAGCGCAAGGCAATCTATCGGCGGCTCGCGGGCACGGTGAAGGAGAAGATCGAGCAGAAGAAGGTCGGCGGACGGACGGTCGAGGTCCGCAAGCGCGAGACCGAGGGCGGCATCCTGCATTGGGGCCGGGAGAACGGCCCCGACCTCGACTGGTTCCGGCAGGAGATCCGTAAGGCCTATGGCGGCCGCGCACCGAAGGTTCTCGATCCCTTCGCCGGCGGCGGCGCCATTCCGCTCGAGGCGATGCGGCTGGGATGCGAGGTGACGGCAATCGACATCAACCCCGTCGCCTGGTTCATCCTCAAGTGCACGCTCGAATATCCGCAGAAGCTCGCCGGGCAGACGCGGCCCCTCCCCGAATTCGCGCTCAAGGATCGCGAATTCATGGAGTCCTTCCTAAAGGCGAAGGGCTTCAAGGGCGCCGGCCTGCGCACGATGCTGGAGCGTCTCGGTCTCGGGGACGGCGGCGAAATCCAGCTCGATGCGCTTCCCCACGACGACCCGACCTTCGAGGCCGACCTCGCCTGGCACGTGCGGGCCTGGGGCCGCTGGGTGCTCAAGGAGGCGCGCAAGAAGCTCGCCCGCTACTACCCCACCTACGCCGAGTTCGAGCCGCTCAAGCCGGGCAAGGACTTCGCGCCGCAGCCGCTGCAACTGCTGGAGCCGGACGAGGACGGCAACGTCGATGTCGGACCGCTGAATGCGGCCTATGCCAAGGCTTATCTCGACGATCCGCGCAACCCCCGCTGGGTGGCGAAGCCGACGGTGGCCTATCTCTGGGCCCGCACCGTGCGCTGCAAGGGCTGCCGCGCGACGATCCCGCTCTTGAAGACCCGCTGGCTCGCCAAGAAGGACAACAAGCGGGTGCTGCTGACCATGACGCCGAACGCCGACCGAACGGGCGTCGTCTTCGATATCGAGAAAGACGTTCCGGTCGTCGGGGGCAACGCCGCGCAGCGGCGCGAGCATGACAAGCGGCGCGGCGCCGGGACCATGAGCCGCTCGGGCGCGCAGTGCCCCTGCTGCCCGACGATCATGACGATGGAAGACATCCGGCTCGAAGGGCGAGTTGGCAGGCTCGGTGCGGTGATGACGGCGGTGGTCGTCGATGGACCGAACGGCAAGGAGTACCGGCTGCCAACCGCCGACGAGATTCGCGCCGCCGAGGTGTCGAAGGACGAGCTCGATGCGCTGTACGCCGGAATTCCGTTCGGCCTGCCGACGGAGCCCTTGCCGAGCAAAGAGGCGCTTGGCTTCCGCGTGCCGCTTTATGGCTTCGATCAGTGGGGCAAGCTGTTCTTGCCGCGACAGCTCGCGACCCAGTGCGCGCTTATCGAAGCCATCACTGACGCCAAGTCAAAGATCAGCGCGCTTCACGACCCGGATGATGCCGAAGCAATTGTCGGCTTCCTCGCCTGCATCATGGATAGGCAGGCGGACTACGGCAGCGCGGGCTGCATCTGGGTGAACGTGCACGAAAAAATCGGCCATCAGTTCAGCCGCTTCGCGCTGCCCATCGTCTGGGATATCGCGGAAGTCTGTCCGTTCACGACAGCTTCGGGCGGCCTGGAAAGTGCGTATGAGTGGGTCACGAAGGTCGTCGATCATCTTCAAACTGCGACTCTCAGCGCACCCAAGGCGAGGATCGAGGCGCGATCCGCGATCGATGGCGATACTGCGCTCTATGACGCCATTATCACCGATCCGCCCTACTATGACGCGATCCCCTATTCCGATCTGATGGACTTTTTTTATGTGTGGCTTCGTCGCTTGGCCCACAGCGTCTCCAACGGCTTGCAGGACTATTTTTCGGCGCCGCTTGGACCGAAATGGGATGCCGATGCCTGCAATGGCGAGCTGATCGACGATGCCAGCCGTTTCGACGGCGACAAGTCCCGTTCGAAGCAAAATTACGAAGATGGGATGGCGCGCGCGTTCCAGACCTGCCTTGCCGCGCTCAAGCCGGACGGACGTCTCGTCGTCGTCTTTGCCAGCAAAAGCCCGGATGCGTGGGAAACGCTTGTCGCCGCCTTGATCCGCTCGGGATTTGTGGTGGACGGTTCGTGGCCGATCCAAACCGAGCGGCAAATGCGGTTGCGTTCGGTGACGTCTGCCGCGCTCGCCTCTTCGGTCTGGCTCGTCTGTAAGAAGCGCCCGCCAGCCCGGCCGGGCTGGGACACGGCAGTGCTCGCGGAAATGCGCGAGCGGATTCACACCCAGCTTCGCGCCTTCTGGGATGCGGGCATCCGGGGCCCGGACTTCGTCTGGGCGGCGACGGGGCCGGCACTCGAAGCCTTCTCGAAATACCCCGTGGTGAAAAAGGCGGACGAGCCCAACGCCCAGATGACGGTCTCGGAGTTCCTGCGCGAGGTCCGCCGGATCGTCGTCGATTTCGTCGTCGGCCGCGTACTGACGCACGGCGAAGCGACGGAGATGGCCGCCTCCCTCGATGAGGTCACCTCCTACTACCTACTGCACCGGAATGATTTCGGCCTCGACGACGCGCCCATCGGCGCCTGCATCCTCTATGCGCTGTCGTGCAACCTCTCCGACGGCTATCTCGCCGATCGCTTCGACATTCTGTCCCGCACCGGCGGCACGCTCTTCGACGACCTGGACGACGCCGAGGATGCTGACGAGGAAGGCGGCGCCGACACCGAAGACACCGACAGCGGCTCCGGGGGCAAAGGCAACAAGGTCAAGCTGAAGCCCTGGAACCTGCGCAAGGCCAAATGGCTTGGGCTTGAAGGGCCGGGCGGCCGTCCGGTGCCCCTGATCGACCAGGCGCACCGGCTGATGCATCTCTGGCGCGCCAGCGACGAGGCGAAGGTCGACGACTACCTGGATGCGCGCGGGCTCAAGCGGAACGCGCTGTTCGCCCAGCTCCTCCAGGCGCTGATCGAGCTGGCCCCAGCCGGGTCCGAGGAGCGCTCG
>JACAEB010000141.1 GCA_013389075.1 Alphaproteobacteria bacterium | reverse complement strand
GCCCGAGAATTTTATTGCCGTGGCTGCTCCAGCTTTCAACAAAGATCGCACAGGATCAGAATCCTTGCCAGTTTCCGGGCGCGGACGCCCCTACTCCACCGTCACCGATTTGGCGAGATTGCGCGGCTGGTCGACATCCGTGCCCTTCAGCACCGCCGTGTGATAGGCGAGGAGCTGTACGGGGACCGCCACCAGCACCGGCTGGATGAGGGGGTCCGCCGTCGGCACGCGGATGGTCGCGAAGGCCTCGTCGCCCCCGCGCGCGAGCCCTTCCGCGTCGGAAATCATCAGCACCCGGCCCTTGCGGGCGATCACCTCGTGCATGTTCGACACTGTCTTGTCGAACAGCGCGTCGTGGGGGGCGATCACGATGACGGGGACGTTCTCGTCGATGAGGGCGATCGGCCCGTGCTTGAGCTCGCCGGCCGCATAGCCTTCGGCGTGGATGTAGGAGATTTCCTTGAGCTTCAGCGCGCCTTCGAGGGCGAGCGGATAGTGCACGCCGCGCCCGAGATAGAGCACGTCCTGCGCCTTGGCGATCTCGTGGGCGAGTTCGTGAATGGCATGGTCGGCCTTGAGGATCTCCGCAAGATGGCGCGGCAGCTCGAGCAGCGCCGCGCAGGACCGCGCCTCCTCCGCATCGCTCAGCGTACCCCGCGCACGCCCCGCCGCGATGGCGAGGCAGGCGAGCACGACGAGCTGGCAGGTGAACGCCTTGGTGGAGGCGACCCCGATCTCGGGCCCGGCGAGGATCGGGCAGACCGTGTCGGCCTCGCGCGCGATGGTCGACTGCGTCGCATTGACCACCGCCACCGTCCGCGCGCCCTCGCTCCGGGTGAAGCGCAGCGCGGCCATGGTGTCGGCCGTCTCTCCCGACTGCGAGATGAAGATGCCGAGCGTCCCCTTGCCCAGCACCGGCGCGCGGTAGCGGAACTCGGAGGCGATGTCGACCTCGACCGTCACGCGGGCGAGCCGCTCGAACCAGTAGCGCGCGACGAGCCCCGCATAATAGGCCGTGCCGCACGCGCTCATCACGATCTTCTCGACACCCGCGAAATCGGGCAGGCGGCCGCCTTTGCGCAGACGCCCGGTGAGCGGATCGATATAGGCGGCGAGCGTATGCCCGATCACCTCGGGCTGCTCGAAGATCTCCTTGGCCATGAAGTGGCGGTGATTGCCCTTGTCGGCCATCTGCGCCCCGAGCCCGACGACCGTCACGGGGCGGACGACCTCGCGCCCCTCGAGATCCTGCACGCGGATGCTGCCCGGCGAGAGCGCCGCGCGGTCGCCGTCCTCGAGATAGATCACGCGGGTGGTGAAGGGCGCGAGCGCGATGGCGTCCGAGCCGACATAGACCTCGTCCTCGCCGAGCCCGATGGCGAGCGGGCTGCCCAGGCGCGCGACATGGAGCGTGCGCGCATCGTCCTCGAACAGGACGGCGAGCGCGAAGGCCCCTTCGAGCCGGGCGAGCGCGGCGGCGAAGGCCGCCGCCTGCGACCGGCCGGCCGCCCGCTCGCGCGCGATGAGATGGGCGATCGCCTCGCTGTCGGTGTCGGTCTCGAAGACGGCCCCGGAGGCCTCGAGCTCGGTCCTCAGCTCGCGGAAGTTCTCGATGATGCCGTTGTGGACGAGCGCCACCCCGCCCGCCATGTGGGGATGGGCGTTGCGTTCGGTGGGCGCGCCATGTGTCGCCCAGCGCGTGTGGCCGATGCCGAGCGTCGCGAGGAAGCGCTGGCCATCGAGCAGCCGCTCGAGATTGGAGAGCTTGCCTTCCGCCCGCCGCCGTTCGAGCACCCCGCCCTCGAGGAGGGCGATGCCGGCCGAGTCATAGCCCCGGTATTCGAGCCGCTTCAGCCCCTCGATGAGGATGGGGGTCGCCGGCTTGTCGCCGACATAGCCTACGATGCCGCACACGCGATCACTCTCCCTTGGACGGATTGGCGCGGGCCGCCTTCTCGCGCGCCTTGCGGGCCTTGAACCGGCCGGGCCATCCGGGCACCGATGTCAGCTCCGGACGGGTCACGACGAGCGTGTCGGCCGGGACGTCCCTCGTCACCACGGTTCCCGACCCGGTATAGGCGCCATCGCCGAGCGTCACGGGCGCGATGAGCAGCGTGTCCGAGCCGATGAAGGCGTCCGCCCCTATGATCGTCCTGTTCTTGTCGAAGCCGTCATAATTGCAGGTGATCGTGCCGGCCCCGATATTCGTCCGTGCGCCGATCTCCGCGTCGCCGATATAGGTGAGATGGTTCACCTTGGCGCCCGCGTCGATGCGCGCCTTCTTGATCTCGACGAAATTGCCGATGTGCACATCGGGCCCGAGCTCCGCCCCGGGCCTCAGCCGCGCGAAGGGGCCGATGGTGGCGCCGCTGCCGATGCTCGCCCCCTCGAGATGGCTGAAGGGGCGGATCTCGACCCCGTCCGCCACGCTGACGCCGGGGCCGAACACGACGTTGGGGCCCACCGTCACGTCCCGGCCAAGGCGGGTATCGTAGGAGAACCAGACCGTGGCCGGATCGATGAGCGTCACGCCCGAGGCCATGGCCGCCGCCCGCATGCGGGACTGGAAGGCCCCTTCCGCGGCGGCGAGATCGGCCTGCGAGTTGACGCCGAGCACATCGGCCGCGTCCTCGGCCTCGATGATGGTCGCGGGATGGCCCGCCTCCGCCGCGAGGGCGGCGAGATCCGTGAGGTAGAATTCGCGCTTGGCGTTGCTGTCGGTGATGGCGGGCAGAAGGCGCCGGCCGAGCGCCGCCGAAAAGGCGAGCACTCCCGAATTGCAAAGGCCGATCGCCCGTTCCGCGGGGCTCGCGTCGGCATGCTCGACGATGCGGAGCAGGCGGCCGGACGCGTCGGTGACGAGGCGCCCGTACTGCGCGGGATCGGCGGGACGAAAGCCGAGGACGGCAAGGCCCGCCCCGCCCGCCACCGCATCCGTCAGCCGGCGGACGGTCTGGGGCCGCAGGAGGGGCGTGTCGCCATAGAGGATGGCGACCGCCCCCTCGCCCGTGGCGAAG
>JACAEB010000201.1 GCA_013389075.1 Alphaproteobacteria bacterium | reverse complement strand
GCCCAGAGCCGCGCGCGAGAGCCTCCTGCGCGCCCATTCGGCCGCCCATGTCGATGCCGTCCTCGACCGGGTCGCCGAGGCGGACGGGGCGGGGCGGGCGCTGCCGATCGATCCGGACACGGCGGTTTCGGCGGGCTCGGGCGAGGCGGCGCTGCGGGCCGCGGGCGCGGTCCTTGCCGCCGTCGACGCGGTGCTCGCGGGCGAGGCGGTTCGGGCCTTCTGCGCCATCCGCCCGCCCGGCCACCATGCCGAGCGCGTCGGCGCCATGGGCTTCTGCCTCTTCGGCAATGTCGCCATCGGCGCGCTCCACGCCCGGGCGGTCCATGGCCTTGCCCGCGTGGCGGTCGTGGATTTCGACGTCCATCACGGCAACGGAACCCAGGCGATCCTCGAAGGCGACCGGGGCTGCCTCTATGCCTCGCTCCATCAGTGGCCGCTCTATCCGGGCACGGGCCGTCCGGACGAGCGCGGGCCATACGGCACCGTCCATAACGTGCCGCTGCCCGAGGGCGCCGACGGGGCGGCGGTGCTCTCTGCGCTCGAGGGGAGGATCCTGCCCGCCCTCGCCGCCTTCGCACCCGAGCTTCTCCTGATCTCGGCCGGATTCGATGGCCACAGGACCGATCCGCTCGCCGGCTGGCGGCTCGAGGCGGCCGATTATGGCGCGCTGACCCGCGCGCTCTGCGGGGCGGTGGCGGCAAGCGCGGGCGGGCGCGTTGTTTCCGCGCTCGAAGGCGGGTATGACCTCACCGCGCTGGGAGCCTGCGCGGGGGCGCATGTGGGCGCCCTGATGGAGGACTGAGCGCTGGCGGTGCGTCGGCGCGCGAGCGAGGGTCGGGCTGTGAGGTCGGCGGAGCGTGCGGAAGAGTGTGCCGTCATGGGGCCGTCGGGGCCAGCCGCGCGCGGGGCGCCGGGCCGCACGCGCGCCCCGTCCGTCCGGCGGGATCTGCCCATGACGGGCGACATCCTCCTCATCCGCCATGGCCGGCCGGCCGTCAGCCGCGACAAGGGGCGCGTCGGCTGGAAGGGGTTCAACGCCTGGTGGCTCACCTATACGGCCTCGGGTCTCGCCGAGTGAGCGACCCCGCCGGAGGAGCTCGCGCGGGCGGTGGCGGAGGCGGGCCGCCTCCTGTCGAGCCCGCTTCCCCGCGCCCGCGAGACGGCGGAACTCCTGGCCCTGGGTCGGCCGTTCGAGACCGATCCCGTCTTCGTCGAGGCGCCCCTTCCCGCGCCGCACATCCCCTGGCTCCGCGCCTCGCCGAGCTTCTGGTGGGTGCTCTCGCGCGTCACCTGGTGGTGCGGCCTCGCGATGGGGGCCGAATCGCGTCCTGATGCGGAGGCGCGGGCGCGGACGGCGGCGGGCCGCCTCGCGGGCGCGGCCGAGGCCGGCACGGTGGCGCTGTGCGGCCATGGCTGGTTCAATCGGATGATCGGCAGGGTGCTTCGGCGCCAGGGCTGGATCTGCGTCGCCGATGGGGGCGACGCCTACTGGTCGCTGCGCCGCTATGCGAAGCGGCCCCAATCCTGAGGAGACGGACGGCATGGCCAAGACCGCCGGGACGGAAGCGCCCCACGCCGACATCGCCGCGATGAGCTTCGAGGAGGCGATGCGCGAGCTCGAGGACATCGTGCGCCGCCTCGAGCAGGGCAAGGTCGAGCTCGAGGAATCGATCCGCATCTACGAACGCGGCGTCGCGCTCAAGGCCCATTGCGACGGCAAGCTGCGCAGCGCCCAGGCGCGCATCGACAAGATCGTCGAGGGGGGGACGGGCACGCCCGGCACCCAGCCGCTCGACGTCGCGTGAGCGGGCGCGCGGGGCATGGGCCGGGGGGCCTGACATGAGCGGCGGGGCGCCTGGCGGCTTTCCGGCGGATTTCTCGGCCCTCGAGGCCGAGATGGCGGCGGTGGCCGCGCGCGTCGAGGACTGTCTCGACCAGGTCCTGCCCCAGCCCCAGGGGCCCGAAGCCCCGCTCGCCGAGGCGATGCGCTACGCGACGCTGGGCGGGGGCAAGCGCCTGCGGCCCTTCCTCCTCCTCGAGACGGGGCGGCTCTTCGGGGCGCCGGAGAACTGGCTGGTGCGGGCGGGGGCGGCGGTCGAATGCGTGCATTGCTACTCGCTCGTCCATGACGACCTGCCCTGCATGGACGACGATGCGCTCCGCCGGGGCCGGCCCGCGACGCATGTCGCCTTCGGCGAGGCCGTGGCGGTGCTCGCCGGCGATGCCCTCCTCACCCTCGCCTTCGACCTGCTCGCCAGCGAGGAGTGCCACAGGGACGCGCTGGTCCGCGTGCGGCTCGTGAGCGCGCTTTCGCGCGCGGCCGGCGCGGGCGGAATGGTCGGCGGGCAGATGATCGACATGGCGCTCGAGGGAACCGCCCCGGCGCGCGCCGAGGTGGCCCGGCTGCAGACGCTGAAGACGGGCGCGCTCCTCGGCTTCTGCACGGAGGCGGGCGCGCTCATCGGCGGCGCCGGCGGGGAGGCGGCCCGCGCCCTCTCCGCCTTCGCGCGGGATCTGGGGCTCGTCTACCAGATCGCGGATGACCTCCTCGACGCCGAGGGGTCTGCCGCCGAGATGGGCAAGGCCGCGCGCAAGGATGCGGCGCGGGGCAAGCCGAGCCTCCTCATGGGCCGTTCGCCCGCCGAGGCGCGCGCCGAGGCGCGGGCGCTCGGCGATGCGGCGGCGCGTCAGCTTGATTTATTCGGGGAAAGAGCCAAGCTTCTGAAAGATCTGGCCCGGTATGCTCTGGACCGTCGGCGCTGAGGGGGCGTCGGGCGGCCGTCTCGAAACCGTCCGGTTCGGGGCGTTGTTTGGCCGGAGCACCGCCCAGACTTCGCCGAACTTGCCCCCCGGAGTGGACTGGCCTCGCGGCGCGGGCCGCGGCGGATGGCGAGGGGATCGCCGATCGAGGACACTCCGGCCGGGAGGGGCGCAAGGGCGCAAGGCACGGGAATGGACGCAATGACGAGTACGACGCCGCTTCTCGACACGGTGCGGGTTCCGGCCGACATGCGGCAGATGAGCAAGGACGAACTCGTCCAGCTCGCCGGGGAGCTGCGGGCGGAAACCATCCACGCCGTCTCGGTGACGGGCGGTCATCTCGGCGCGGGGCTCGGCGTCGTCGAACTCACCGTCGCGCTGCACGCTGTCTTCGACACCCCGCGCGACCGCCTCATCTGGGATGTCGGCCATCAGGCCTATCCGCACAAGATCCTGACCGGGCGGCGCGACCGCATCCGCACGCTGCGCCAGGGCGGCGGTCTTTCGGGTTTCACCAGGCGGGCCGAGAGCGAATACGACCCCTTTGGCGCGGCTCATTCCTCGACCTCCATCTCGGCCGGGCTCGGCATGGCGGTGGCGCGCGACCTCAAGCAGGAAAAGCACAACGTCATCTGCGTGATCGGCGATGGCGCCATGAGCGCGGGCATGGCCTACGAGGCCATGAACAATGCCGGCAGCATGAACTCGCGCCTCATCGTCATCCTCAACGACAACGACATGTCGATCGCCCCGCCCGTGGGCGCCATGAGCGCCTATCTCGCGCGGCTTCTGTCCTCGGGCACCTATCGGGGCTTCCGCAGCTTCGCCAAGCAGCTCGCCAAGAAGCTCCCCCATTTCTTCGAGGACACGGCGCGGCGGGCGGAGGAATATGCGCGCGGCATGGCGAGCGGGGGCGGCACGCTGTTCGAGGAACTCGGCTTCTACTATGTGGGCCCCATCGACGGGCACAATCTCGAGCATCTCCTCCCTGTGCTGAGGAATGTGCGCGACGCCGACAACGGCCCCATCCTCGTCCATGTCGTCACCGAGAAGGGACGCGGCTTCGAGCCCGCCAAGACGGCCGCCGACAAGTGCCATGCGGTGGCGAAGTTCGACGTCATCACCGGCACGCAGGTGAAGTCCAAGGCGACGGCCCCGAGCTATACCCGCGTCTTCGCCGACAGCCTCATCGAGGAGGCCGAGCGCGATCCCTCCATCGTCGCCATCACGGCCGCCATGCCCTCGGGCACGGGCGTCGATCTGTTCGCGGAGCGTTTTCCCGACCGCGCCTTCGACGTCGGCATCGCCGAACAGCATGCCGTCACCTTCGCGGCGGGGCTGGCGGCGGAGGGGCTGAAGCCCTTCGCGGCGATCTATTCGACCTTTCTCCAGCGCGGCTACGACCAGGTCGTGCACGACGTCGCCATCCAGGGCCTTCCCGTGCGCTTCGCCATCGACCGCGCCGGGCTCGTGGGCGCGGACGGGCCGACCCATGCGGGGGCCTACGACCTCGCCTATCTCGGCGCGCTGCCGGGCTTCGTGATCATGGCCGCTGCCGACGAGGCGGAGCTCAAGCACATGGTGGCGACGGCCGCCGCGATCGACGACCGGCCGTCCGCCTTCCGCTATCCGCGCGGCGAGGGCACGGGCGTCGCCCTGCCCGAACGGGGCGAGGTGCTGCCGATCGGCCGGGGACGGATCATCCGCGAAGGCGGCAAGGTCGCGCTCCTGTCGCTGGGCGGCCGGCTCGCGGAGGCGCTGCTCGCCGCCGAGGAACTCGGCGCGCTCGGCCTGCCCGCGACCGTCGCCGACGCCCGTTTCGCCAAGCCCCTCGACGAGGATCTCATCCGCCAGATCGTGCGCCATCACGAGGTGGTGCTGACGCTCGAGGAAGGCTCGATGGGCGGCTTCGGCGCCCATGTGCTGCACTTCCTCGCGCGCGAGGGGCTGCTCGATGGCGGGCTGAAGATCCGTACGCTGTGCCTGCCGGACGTCTTCCTCGATCACGACAGGCCCGAGCGCATGTACGACCTTGCCGGCCTCAACGCCCCGCAGATCGTGGAAGCCGCGCTCACCGCCCTCGGCGGCGCCGATGCCGGCCTCACGGCACCAAGGCGCGCGTGAGGGGAGGCAGGGTCCGGCCGGCTTCCCCGCTCAGATCTCGCCCGCGCGGATCCGCTCCGCCATGAAGGCGTAGACGTCGGGCGGGAAATCATATGGCAGCTCGGTCTCGACGGCCGCCTTCTTTCGATCCGCCTCGGCGAGCATGCGCAGGATGAACCGCTTCGTGCCGGCATCGTCCGTCCCGGGATGATAGTCGAGGCTGAGCTGGTCGAAGGGCAGCCCGTAGCCCCGCTCGGGGAGTGCCCGCGCCAGGGATCCGAGCGGGCCCAGCATCAGCTCCTGGGCCATCTGCAAGGGGACGGCCCGCACCTCCTCCGACTCGTGGTGGTAGCCCAGCGTCAGAAGCAGGAGAGAGCTCCAGTAGGTGAGATCGGACAGCCATGCCAGTTCGCGCGAGAGCGAATCGGGAATGGTGCGTTCATGGCCTTTGAACGCGGTGTGATCGCCCGCGAGGGGAAGCCCGGGATAATCGGCATGCGAATAGGGCAGGTCCCAGACCGTCGCCTTCGTCTCGAAGATCGGATGGATCCCCATCAGGAGATTCCGGAAGAAGCGGTAATGATCGACCTCTCCTTCCTGCATGATCCGGACGAGATCGGCATGCCAGCGGTCGTAATCGATCTTCGGGGCATCCGGAGACTGACGAACCTCGGCCAGACGTGCGATGACGTTGGCGTAGAGCGTGCCGACGTGGTTGACGTGGAGATCGGGGCCGAGAACCCTTGAGACCATGGCTATGAAGGCCCGGTCCTCCGTAGTCTGAGCTTTGGCCGGATCGAGTGCGCCCGGCGGGGCCTCGCAATAGGCGTATTTGGCAAGGCTGACGCGGCTGATCGGCTCGAGCTTGAAGGGAAACGGATAAAGATCGGTCTCGTGCGGATAGCCGGCCCGCTCCAGAACAGGGCGGTGGCCGAGCGCCCGCAGAAGATGATTGACCGCCGCCAGATGCTGCATCTCCTGTACGGCGATTCCCAGAAGACTGTCAGGCCTCGGAACGGCGAATCCGATTATCCCGGAATAGGCAGGCTTCACCGAATAGGCGCAGTAGAGATACTGGACCATGAGATCGTGCTCGATCTCGGCCGCTTCCCGCAGGAGGCGGACAAGTTCGAGATAGGGGTCCTCGAAATCGCGCACGATCTCGGCCGTGGCCGATGCCCTGACAGGGGTCGAGGCGAGATTGGCGGCGACCAGCGGCGCGCCTGCGACACCGAGCGCCGCCGTGCGCAGGAAGGCCCGGCGCCCTGGCTGGGCGGGCTCCACCACCCGCGATCTGTACGGCCGCCGGATCCGATCCGCATCTTTGCTCATGGTGCCTCTCCACTCATCCGTCTCAAGAACCTGCCGTGCCGGACTTCGCAGATGGTTGGTGTACGTCCCGATGCGGCGTCCGGCCCGAACCCGGCCGGGAAGGGAATTATTATCGATTATCTAAAAACTGTCAATCCGGTCGGCGCCGGGCGGCATGCCTTTTCCGGGCCCCGTCCTCACGCTAGCCTCGCACCGGACCGGACGGATCGGGCGGCAGGCGAGAGGATGGGTGACAGGGCAGACCAGGGGCTCCGGCGGCAGCGCGCCGATCTCCTCCTCGTCGAGCGGGGGCTCGTGCCCTCGCGGGCCCGGGCGCAGGCCGAGATCGCGGCCGGAACGGTGAGCGCGGACGGGGTGGCCGTCACCCATGCCGCGCAGAAGCTCCCCGTGACGGCCGAGCTCGCCATCGCGGTGCCGGAAAACCCCTATGTCTCGCGCGGCGCCCTCAAGCTTGCCCCCGCGCTCGATCATTTCGGCATCGGGGTCGCGGGCGCGCGCGTCCTCGATGTCGGCGCCTCGACGGGCGGATTCTGCGATCTCGTGCTCGCGCGCGGGGCGGGCCATGTGGTGGCGGTGGATGTCGGCCATGGCCAGCTCCATCCGCGCCTTGCCGCCGATCCCCGGGTCACCGCGCTCGAGGGGCGCGATGCCCGCACGCTGACGGGGGAGGAGGCGGGCGCGCCCGATCTTCTCCTCGTCGATGTGAGCTTCACGCGGCTCGACCTTGTCCTGCCCCCCGTCATGGCCCATGTCGTTGCGGGCGGACACATGCTCGCGCTCGTGAAGCCCCAGTTCGAGGCGGGGCGCGCGGCGCTGGGCAAGGGCGGCCTCGTGCGGGATCCCGCCGCGCGGGCGGCGGCGGTGGCGCGCGTGGCCGACATGGTTAGCGCTTTGGACACCTGGTCCGTGCTAGGAACGCTCGAATGCCCGGTCCGGGGCGGATCGGGCAATATCGAGACATGGCTCGCCGCGCGGGCGGGGTCACGCGCGGGGCCCTCAGAGGACCTACCATGTCCAAGCCGATGACATTGGCACAGCAGCTCGTGCGCGAGATGACCGTCGACCGCCTCGGCCACCGGGGCGACGGCATGGCCGAGGACGTGTTCATCCCCAATACCGTGCCCGGCGACCGCGTGCGCGTCGCGATCTATGGCGACCGGGGCCGGGTGCTCGAGCGCCTCGAGGACGGCCCGCACCGCCGCGCGCCGGCCTGCCGGCATTTCGCCGAGTGCGGCGGCTGCGCCGTCCAGCATGTGGAGGACTCCCTCTACCGGAGCTGGAAGCTCGAGCAACTCACCCGGGCGCTCGCCCATCGGGGCTTCGCCGACGTCGCCGTCGAGCCGCTCATCTCCATCCCGCCGGGCACGCGGCGGCGCGTCTCTCTGCGCGCCCGCATCGGCGGAACCGAGCGCATCATGGGCTTTCAGGAACGCGCCTCGCACCGCCTCGTCGATGTGGAGGAATGCCCGATCACGCGGCCCGAGATCGTCGCCGCGCTCCCCTCGCTGCGCAGTCTCGTCGCGGCCGGGCTCGCCAATGGCGGCACGGCGCAGGTGCAGGTGACGCATACGGAGTCGGGCCTCGACGTCGTGGTGAGCCCCGAGCCCGAGCGCCCGCTCGAGGGCTGGCAGCTCGAACCGCTGGCCAATGAGGCGATCGCCATGGGGCTCGCCCGGCTCACCTGGAACGGTGATCTCGTGGTCGAGCGCGCCCCGCCCTATGTGATCATGAGCGGGACGGGGGTCGCCATTCCGCCGGGTGCCTTCCTTCAGCCGAGCGCGGAAGGGGAGGCGGCGCTCGCCCGCCTCGTCGCGGAGGCCGTGGGCGGCATCGGCAAGACCGCCGATCTCTTCGCCGGCTGCGGCACCTTCACCTTCGCGCTCGCGCGCTCCGTGCCCGTCCACGCGGTGGAGGGCGACGGCGCCCAGCTCGCCGTCATCGACGCCACCGCCCGCACCGAACGCGAATTCAAGCCCATCACCATGGAACGGCGCGACCTCACGCGCCGCCCGCTGATCGCCTCCGAGCTCAAGCCCTTCAAGGCCGTGGTGCTCGACCCTCCGCGCGCCGGCGCCCGCACCCAGGTCGCCGAGATCGCGAAGTCCAGCGTCGAGCGCGTCGTGCTGGTCTCGTGCAATCCGGCGACCTTCGCGCGCGACCTGCGCATGCTGGTGGATGCGGGCTACACGCTCGGCCGGATCACGCCGGTGGACCAGTTCGTCTGGTCGCCCGAGCTCGAGGTTGTGGGCGTCCTCACGCGCGGCTGAGGCCGCTCGCGGCGAGGAGGGGTGATCGCGAGGGCGTCAGGCCCGTCCCAACGTCGTCATCGCGAGCGCGGAGCGCGTGGCGATCCAGGCGACAAGGCGCCTCGCCTCGGGGCCTGGATTGCTTCGCTTCGCTCGCAATGACACTCCTGTCACCGCGAGGGCGTCAGG
>JACAEB010000176.1 GCA_013389075.1 Alphaproteobacteria bacterium | reverse complement strand
GGGGAAGGCGGTGATGCCGGCCGCCGCGAGCTCTCCGCACCGCGCCGCGCTGCGCGCCGTTCCGGCGCGCGCGAAGCCGGGCGGAAGCGCCGCCATCAGCGCCCGCGCCGAGTAGCCGCAGCCGAAGGCGAACAGCCTTGCCATGGTATGGCCCTCTCCCTCATCTGGACTTGCCGCCGCGAACCGGCAGAGTGGGTGGGCGCGGGCGCCAAGTCCAGAGACCGGACGCGCGGGCACGAAACAAGGAGACCACGATGCGACACAGCCTGGCCCTCATCCTCGGAGCGCTGATCCTCGCGGGCCCCGCACCCCTCCTCGCCCAGGGCGTGTCGGGCGAGGATTACGGCGTCATCACCGGTCCCGGCCTCTATCGCACCTGCCTCGAGCGGCTCGCGAGCGACCCGGACGGGGCGTTCGATATGGCGAGCGAATGGCGCGACCGGGGGGGCGGGGTGCCCGCGCGCCATTGCACGGCGCTCGCCCTGATCGAGCTCGGCCATCCGGGCGAGGGCGCGGCCCGGCTCGACGAGCTCGCCTCCGATCCCGGCGCGGGCGGGGCGGTTCTGCGGGCCGAGATCCTCGCCCAGGCGGGCAATGCCTGGCTCATGGAGGGCGAGGCCGGGCGCGCGATCAATTCGCTCACGACGGCCATGGGGCTCGAGGTGGGGCCCGAGACGCTGGCGCTCCTCACCTTCGACCGGGGCCGGGCCTATGCGCTGTCGGGCGAGTTCGCCGAGGCGGCGGAGGATTTCACCGCCGTGCTCGCCCTCCATCCGCGCTTCGTCGAGGCGCTCGTGCTGCGCGCCAACGCCCTGCGGGCGGTGGGCGATTTCGTCCGTGCACGGGAAGATGTGGTGGCGGCGCTGACGCTCGCGCCGGAGGATCCGCACGCGCTCTTCGAGAAAGGGGCGCTCGACTACCTGCAGGGCGACACGGTCAGTGCACGGACGGCTCTCGTCCGCTCGCTCGCCCTCGCGCCGGATGGCGCCGTGGCCGACGCCGCCCGCGCGGTTCTCGAGAAGATCGAGCACGGTGAGTGAGGCGCGTCCCGCTCAGGGGGGACCCGATCCGGGCCTTTGCCACTCGTCGCTCACCAGCGCATCGGTTTCCGCGGGCGCGAGTGCCGCGCGGCACGCGGAGAAGCGCGCGGGGTCGAGCCGGCCGAGCGCCCACACCGCCGCCCCGCGCACGAGCGGCGAGCGGTCGGAAAGGAGCGCCTCGATCGCGGGGAGGAGGGCGGGGTCGCCCGAATTGCCGATGGCGATGGCGACATTGCGCACGAAGCGATCGCGGCCGATCCGCTTGATGGGGCTGCCGGCGAAGACGCTGCGGAAGGCCGCCTCGTCGAGGGCCGCGAGGTCGGCGAGCTCGGGCGCCTCGAGTTCGATCCGCGGGCGGAAGGCCATCTGCCGGGAGGTTTGCGCGAACTTGTTCCAGGGGCAGACGGCGAGGCAGTCGTCGCAGCCGTAGATGCGGTTGCCCATGGCGGCGCGGAACGCCTCCGGAATGGGTCCGTCATGCTCGATGGTGAGATAGGAGATGCAGCGCCGCGCATCGAGCTCGTAGGGCGCGGGAAAGGCACCGGTCGGGCAGATGTCGAGGCAGGCCCGGCAGCTTCCGCAATGATCCTCCTCCGGAGCATCGGCCGGCAGATCGAGCGCGGTGAGGATCACCCCGAGAAACAGCCAGGAGCCGAACTCGCGGCTGACGAGATTGGTGTGCTTGCCCTGCCAGCCGAGCCCGGCGGCGGCGGCCAGCGGCTTTTCCATCAGCGGGGCGGTGTCCACGAACACCTTGAGCGGCGCCCCGCTCTCCTCGCCGAGCCAGCGGCCGAAGCGCTTGAGCGCCTTCTTGAGCACGTCGTGATAGTCCGCCCCCCGCGCATAGACCGAGATCGAGCCGCGCCCGCGCTCATCGAGAAGCGCGAGCGGGTCGCGGGCGGGCGCGTAGTTGGCGCCGAGCAGGATGGCCGACCGCGCCTCCGGCCAGAGGGCGAGCGGGGAGGCGCGTTCCCCCGCGCGCGTCTCCATCCAGCCCATGGATCCGTGGCGGCCGAGCGCGAGAAAGCGGTGCAGCCGGTCCGCCGCCTCCGGGATCGCGTCGGCGCGGGTGATACCGACGCAGTCGAAACCCTCGGCCATGGCCCTTCGTGTTATGTCCTCGCGGCCAGGCTGGGTCATGACGGGCTCAGAAGTCGAGATCCGTATAGTGCGCAGGCGGATCGATGCCGCCGATCTGGTCGGCGAGGAGGGGGCGGAAGCTCGGCCGCGACTTCACGCGCGCGTACCAGTCCCGCACCGCATCGTGCCCGTCCCAGCTCACATCGCCGAGATAGTCGAGCGTCGAGAGCTGGGCGGCGGCGGCGAGGTCGGCGAGGCTGAGCCGCTCGCCGGCGAGAAAATGGCGCTGGCTCGCGAGCCGGCCCACATAGCGCAGATGCTGGACGAGATGGGCGCGGGCGGCACGGATCGTCCCCATGTCGGGGCCGCCCAGACGCTTCTCGCGGCGCAGGAACTTCTCGAACAGGAGCGGCGCGGTCACGTCGGCGTGCAGGCAGTCGGAAAACCAGCGCACGAGCCGCCGCGCCTCGGCCCGGGCCAGCGCGTCGCCCGGCAGGAGCGGGGTCTCCCCGTTCAGCTCCTCGAGATATTCGGCGATGGCCGTCGAATCCGGGATGGCGACCTTCTCGTCGACGATCAGCACCGGCACGGTGCCGGCGGGATTGAGCGCGAGGAAGCCGTCATCCTCCCACGGATGAAGCCGCACGAGGCTCGCCGCCAGTCCCGTCTCGCCCAGGACCAGCCGCACGAAGCGCGAGAAGGGGCAAAGGGGCATATGGAGCAGCGTCAACATGGCTCTGCGCGTCGGGAGAGAAGGTGCGGACCGGCGCCCGAAGGCTGGAAGCCAGTGCAACCTAGCGCACTTTCCAGGGTCAGGCGAGGCGGAACGCTTCCCACCCGCAATCCTTGCACCTCCCTGCGATCGGCGTCACAGATGGGCCATGACGAGGGACCCGCTCTCCATCGAGCCGCTGACCGGCCCGGCCATCGAGCCGGCCATCCCCGAGCTCGCCCGCCTGCGCATCGCGGTGTTCCGCGACTGGCCCTATCTCTACGAGGGCGATGCCGCCTACGAGGCGCGCTATCTCGCCCGCTATGTCGAGACCCCCGGGGCGCTCGTCGTGCTCGCGCGGGAGGGGGGCCATATCGTGGGCGCGGCGACCGGCCTGCCGCTCCGGCACGAGGAGGCGGCCTTCCGCGCCCCGCTCGAGGGGGCGGGCTACCGGGCGGAGGAGCTGTTCTATTTCGGCGAGTCGGTGC
>JACAEB010000211.1 GCA_013389075.1 Alphaproteobacteria bacterium | reverse complement strand
GATGGACCCCGGGCGGCAGCGCCCGCCGCGCCCTCCGAGCCGGACGCCGAGCCCGAGGCGCCGCCCGCGCCCAGCCGGGCGGGAGCGCGCCCATGAGCGGGGCGAGTGCCAAGCCCGGGGCCGGGCTCTCCGACGAAGAGGCGATGGAGGCGACCAAGGCGCCGCTGCTCGACCATCTCGTCGAGCTGCGCGGGCGTCTCATCAGGTCGATCCTCGCCTGGGCCGTCGCGACGCTGATCGCCTGGTTCGCCGCGCGCTACATCTACGGCTTCCTCATCGAGCCGCTCGCCCTCGCCTATGCCGAGGCGGGCATCGGGGAGGGGCGGCTCATCTTCACGGCGCCCCAGGAGACCTTCTTCACCTATCTCAAGGTGGCGATCTTCACCGGGCTCGCCCTGTCCTTTCCCTATCTCACCTTCCAGGCCTGGGCGTTCGTCGCGCCGGGCCTCTACCGGCGCGAGCGGGCGGCCTTCCTGCCCTTCCTCATCGCCTCGCCGGTGCTGTTCATCGCCGGCGCCGCGCTCGTGCATTACGTGGTGATGCCGCTCGCCCTGCGCTTCTTCTTCGGTTTCGCCGAACCGCGCGGGGAGGCGGGGGGACTCGCCATCGAGCCCGAGATCCGGGTGAGCGAATATCTCAATCTCGACCTCACGCTGATGGCGGCCTTCGGGCTCTGCTTCCAGCTTCCCGTGGCGCTGACGCTGCTCGGCCGCGTGGGGCTCGTCAGTGCGCGTACATTGCGCAAATGGCGCAAATACGCCGTGGTCGGCATCTTCGCCGTGGCCGCGATCATGACCCCGCCCGATCCGATCAGCCAGCTCGCCCTCGGCATTCCGGTGCTGCTGCTCTACGAGATCTCGATCTGGGCCGTCGCCCTCATCGAGCGCCAGCGCGCCCGCGACGAGGGAGCGGACGCCGAGGAGACCCCCGTCTGACGGCCCTCGCGCTGGACCCCGGCGAGCCGCATTGCGTATAGAGAGGCACGGCGTTCCGTTCCTCCCGCCCCGAGGGTCCTCCCATGCACGACATCCGGCTCATCCGCGACGATCCCGAGGCTTTTGACGCCGCCCTGGCGCGGCGCGGCCTGCCGCCCCGGTCGCAGAGCCTTCTCGAGATCGACGCGGCGCTGCGCGAGACGCTGACCGCGCTCCAGGCCGCCCAGGCCCGCCGCAACGAGGCCTCCAAGGACATCGGCAAGGCCAAGGCCGCGAAGGACGAGGCCCGGGCGGAGAGCCTCATGGCCGAGGTTGCCCGTCTGAAGACGGACATTCAGGAGGGAGAGGAGCGCGAGCGGAGGCTGAAGGCCGGGCTCGATGCCGCGCTTTCGGAGATCCCGAACCTGCCGCGCGCGGAGGTGCCCGACGGGCCGGACGAGAGCGCCAATGTCGAGCGCCACAGGGTCGGCACGCCGCGCCGGTTCGCGTTCGAGCCGCGCGACCATGTGGCCCTTGGCGAGCCGCTCGGCATGGATTTCGAGGCGGCGGCGCGCATGTCCGGCGCCCGCTTCGTCGCGCTGCGTGGGCAGCTCGCAAGGCTCGAACGCGCGCTCGGCGCCTTCATGCTCGACATCCATACGAGAGAGTTCGGCTTCGAGGAGGTGGCCCCGCCCGTGCTCGTGCGCAGCGAGGCCATGTTCGGCACGGCGCAACTGCCGAAATTCGCCGAAGATCAGTATGCCGCCGGAGGCGATGTCTGGCTCGTCCCCACGGCCGAGGTGCCGCTCACCAATCTCGTCCGCGAGCAGATCCTGTCCGAAGAGGTGCTGCCCCTGCGCGTCACCGCCTTCACGCCCTGCTTCCGTCAGGAGGCGGGCGCGGCCGGGCGCGATACGCGCGGCATGATCCGCATGCATCAGTTCTCGAAGGTGGAGCTCGTCTCCATCACGACGCCCGAGCGCGCGAGCCATGAGCACGAGCACATGCTCGCCGCCGCCGAGACGGTCCTCAAGCGCCTCGATCTCCCCTACCGGGTGATGACGCTCTGCACGGGCGATATGGGCTTTGCCTCCGAGAAGACCTATGACATCGAGGTCTGGCTGCCCGGCCAGGACCGCTATCGCGAGATCTCCTCCGTCTCGGTCTGCGGCGATTTCCAGGCCCGCCGCATGAATGCGCGCTACCGCCCGGCGGAAGGCAAGGGCACGCGGTTTCTCCACACGCTCAACGGCTCGGGCCTCGCCGTGGGCCGCACGCTCGTGGCGCTCCTCGAGAATTATCAGGAGGCGGACGGAAGCGTGACACTGCCCGAAGCGATCCGCCCCTATATGGGCGGCCTTGACCGGCTCGTACCGAAGGAGACGCGCTCGTGAATCCAGGGCCCGGCCCCGTGCGGCTCCCCGGCAATCCGCGCATCCTCGTCACCAATGATGACGGCATCCACGCGCCGGGCATTGCGAGCCTCGAGACGATCGCGCGCGCCCTCTCGGACGATGTCTGGGTGATCGCGCCGCTCGCCGAGCAGAGCGGGGCGTCCCATTCGCTCACCCTGCACGCGCCCTTGCGGGTGCGGAAGGAGGACGACCGACACTTCGCCGTGCAGGGCACGCCCACGGACTGCGTGAGCATGGCGATCAAGCACATCCTCGCCGATCATCCGCCCGCGCTCGTCCTGTCGGGCGTCAATCACGGCTCGAACATCGCCGAGGACGTCACCTATTCCGGCACGATCGCGGCGGCCATGGAGGGCACGACGCTCGGCGTGCGCTCCATCGCGCTGAGCCAGGCCTTCGGCTTCAAGGGCGATGGGCGCCTGCGTCTTCAGACGGCGGAGCATTTCGGGCCGCGCCTCGTCTCCGAGCTCTGGGAACGGCCCTGGGCGGAAGGCGTCCTCATCAACATCAACTTCCCCGACCGCGATCCGGACGACGTCGCCGGCATCGAGGCGACGCGCCAGGGCCGACGCGACCAGTCGAACCTCTATATCGAACAACGCACCGATCCGCGCGGCGGGGCCTATTACTGGCTCGGCATCAACCGCAAGCTGTCGAACCCGCCCGAGGGCACCGACCTTCGCGCCATCTATTCGGGCCGCATCTCGGTGACCCCGCTCCATCTCGACCTGACGCAGACGGACAGTCTCGCGATCCTGCGCGGGGCGGTCGAGGAAGCCCGCGCCGGGCTCGGGCTGTCCGGATGAACGGGCCCGTCCACGCGCTCTGGCACGGCGGAGGCGCGCGCGGCGAGGTGCCGGCGGGCCGGGCCGAGATCGAGGCGGCCATGGGCGCGCTCGCGCGCAGCGCCTTCCTGCCGCCCGTCCTCGCCGAGCATGCGGGGCTCGACGCGGCGCTGCCCATCGGCTTCGGCCAGACCATCAGCCAGCCGAGCATCGTCCTTGCGATGACGCTCGCCCTCGGCGTCACCCCGCGCGCCAAGGTGCTCGAGATCGGCACGGGCTCGGGCTATCAGGCGGCGCTGCTCGCCAGCCTCGCGCGCCGCGTCTACACGATCGAGCGCATCAAGGCGCTCGCCGAGCTGGCGGAGGCCCGGCTGCGCGCGCTCGGCCTCTGGAACGTCACGACGCGGCTCGGGGACGGCGCGCTCGGCTGGCCCGAACAGGCCCGCTTCGACCGCATCCTCGTGACGGCGGCGTGCCCCGATCTGCCCGCACCGCTCCTCGATCAGCTCGTCGAGGGCGGCGTGCTCGTGGCGCCGGTGGGTCCGCCCGACGGCGTCCAGGATCTCGTCCGCGTGGTGCGGACGGCGGTGGGCGTGCGCCAGACCCGCCTCGCGGCGGTCCGCTTCGTGCCCCTCCTTCGGGGATCCGGTTCGGCGTCCGCACATTCGGCTCCCACGGTGAGATCTCGTTAACCCTGACAGGGGACACTCCCGCACAGAGAACGCCTTGCTCAGTTGCGGAGCCTGCCATGACCCCCGGGAGACCTCGCCGTCGGCGCCAGTGGACGCGCGCCTTGAGGGCCCTCAGCCTCGCCGCCTTCGCCTTCGCCTTTGCCGGCGGCTGCACCCATTCGGGCGCGGCCCCCGTGCGCTACGGGGCCGACGAGGCACAGGGCGCGAAGACCCGCCCGCAGGAGATCCGCGTGGATCGCGGCGACACGCTCTATTCGATCGCCCGCGCCCATGAGGTGGACGTCGCCGTCCTCGCCCGGGCGAACGGCATCGCGCCGCCCTACACCATCTTCGCCGGCCAGCGCCTGCGCCTTCCCGCCCCGCCCACCCATCGCGTGACGAAGGGCGAGACGCTCGACCGCATCGCCCGCGACTACCTGATCGACCGCGAGGAACTCGCCGCGCTGAACGGCAAGCGCTATCCCTTCCATGTCCGGGCGGGCGAGACGCTGCGCCTGCCCCCGGACGCGGCGCGGTCGACCGCGCTTGCGAACGCCGCGCCGCCGCCGGCCGGCAAGACGAAGGTGGCCGCCGCCACGCCCAAGCCCAAGCCCGCGCCGGCCGCGAAGACCGATCGCAGCAAGCGCGAGGCGCCGGTCACCCGCACCGCCTATTCGCACGGAAAGTCCACCGCCAAGGGCCGGGCCCTCGCCTGGCCGGCGGAGGGACGGATCCTGTCGACCTTCGGGGCGAAGTCGGGCGGCCTCTACAATGACGGCATCAACATTGCGCTCGCCGAAGGCACCCCCATCCGCGCGGCGGAGGACGGCGTCGTCGTCTATCAGGGGGCGGAGCTCAAGGCTTTCGGCAATCTCGTGCTCGTCGAGCACGAGGGCGGGGTGATCACCGCCTATGCCCACAATGCCCGCGCCCGCGTGCGCAAGGGCGAGCGCGTCACGCGCGGGCAGATCATCGCCCATGCCGGGCGCACGGGCTCGGTGTCCGAGCCGCAGCTCCATTTCGAGGTACGCGACGGCACGCGCCCCAAGAACCCGCTCGACTATCTCGAGGCGCGCAAGATCGTCCTGACGAGCCGGTAGGCTCCGCCCGCCTCCGCCTCAGCCCAGCGGCTGTCCGAGCCGACCCGCGAGATCCTGCAGGAACTGCCAGGCGACGCGGCCCGAGCGTCCGCCGCGGGTCGCCGCCCACTCGATCGCCTGCGGCTGCCAGACGGAGCGGGGAGCGGCGAGGCCGAAATGATCCACATAGGCCGCGATCATCTCGAGATAGACATCCTGCGCACACGGATGAAAGCCGAGCCAGAGCCCGAAGCGGTCCGACAGCGAAACCTTCTCCTCCACCGCCTCGGAGGGGGTGATCGCGGTCGAGCGCTCGTTCTCCACCATGTCGCGGGGCATGAGGTGGCGCCGGTTAGAGGTGGCGTAGAAAAGGACGTTGCGGGGC
This sequence comes from Alphaproteobacteria bacterium, assembly GCA_013389075.1. Lineage (GTDB taxonomy): Bacteria > Pseudomonadota > Alphaproteobacteria > JACAEB01 > JACAEB01 > JACAEB01. The sequence goes on along the minus strand of JACAEB010000211.1, from coordinate 477 downwards.
CGGCCCTCGATCCCGCCCTCGAGCACCGCCTTGAGCGATTTGTAGCTCGTGTCGTCCCGGTCGAAGGAGAGGTCGTCGCAGAAGAGGAGGCAGCAGCGGTCGGTCCCCCGCGCGAGCGCCATCAGCCGGGGCAGGGAGCCGATATCCTCGCGATGGATCTCGATGAGGGCGGGCGGGGACGTGCCGGGCGCGGCGCAGGCCTCGGCATGGACGGCCTTGACGAGCGAGCTCTTGCCCATGCCGCGCGCGCCCCACAGGAGCGCATTGTTGGCCGGCAGGCCGCGCGCGAAGCGCAGCGTGTTGTCGAGCAGGATCCCGGCCACCCGGTCGATGCCCTTGAGAAGGCCGAAAGGCACGCGCGCCACGACCGGCACGGGCACGAGACGCATGCCCTCGGCATCCCACACGAAGGCGTCCGCCGCGTCCCAGTCGGGCGCGGGCAGGGAGGGCGGGGCGAGGGGCTCGCGCGCCGCGGCG
>JACAEB010000183.1 GCA_013389075.1 Alphaproteobacteria bacterium | reverse complement strand
TCCCGTGCCCGCGCCGGCCCCCGGCGAGGCCACGGCCCTGATCACCGCGCTCCGCTCCCGTCTCGCCCAGGAAAGCCTGCGGGCGGAGGCCGCGAGCCAGGTCAAGGCCGAGTTCCTCTCCCATATGAGCCACGAGCTGCGGACGCCGCTCAACGCGATCATCGGCTTCTCGGAACTCATGACGGGCGAGCTCTACGGGCCGCTCGGACACCCGAAATATGCCGAATATGCGAGCGACATCCGCGACAGCGGGCACCGGCTTCTCGAGATGATCGACCGCATCCTCGAGCTCGCCACGCTCGAGACCGGGCGCATGCCCCTCGCCCGCGAGGCGGTGGACCTCAACGCCGTGCTGAGCGAATTCGCCGCGCTGATCCGCACCCGGATCGCCGAGTCGGGCCTCACCTTGCGCCAGCGGATCGACCCGCTGCCTCCGCTCGAGGGCGACCGGCGGGCGCTCACGCAGGTGCTTCTGCACCTCGTCTCCAATGCGATCCGCTATACGCCGAGGGGCGGAACGGTGACGCTCGGCGCACGGAGCGCGGGCGGACGCGTCGTCCTCACCGTCAGCGATACGGGGATCGGCATCGCGCCCGAGGACCTTGCGCGCATCGGCCGCCCCTTCGAGCAGTTCGGCCCGCGCAACGAGCGCGACCGGCCGGGGCTCGGTCTTGGCCTCGCGCTGTCGCGCCTCCTCGTCGAGGCCCATGGCGGTCAGCTCGAGGTGAGGAGCCGCCTGGGCTCAGGCACGCAGGTGCGCGTGAGCCTGCCCCTCGCCCGCGCGCGGGCCCAAACGGCCGACACCCGCGCCTGACCCCCCGGTCCGGGGAGGGCGCGCGCCACTCACGGCATGTCCCGATCAGGCCGGAGCCCGCGCCCGCGCGTCCCGCCGCGCGGAGAGGCCGGCAGCCGGCGGGCGCCAGAGGGGCCCGGGCCGCCGGCGAGCCGTCGTCGTCAGTGTCCGACGTTCCGCCAGAGGCGGCGATAGGCGAGGAACACGAGCAGCGAGAGCACGGCGAGATAGGAGATCACCATGAAGCCGAGCTTCTTGCGGAATTCGAGTTCGGGCTCGGCCGCCCAGTTGAGGAAGGTGGCGATGTCGCTCGCCATCTGCTCGACGCTCGCCTCCGTGCCGTCCTCATAGGCGACGCGGTCCGGCACGAGCTGGGGCGGCATGGCGATCTGTCCGCCGGCCATATAGGGGTTGTAATGCATGCCCGCCTCGAGCGTGACGCCGGGCGGCGGCTCCTGATAGCCGGTCATGAGCGAATAGATGTAGCTCGCCCCGCCCTCGCGCGCCTTGGCGATGACCGAGAGATCGGGCGGCAGCGCCCCGCCATTGGCCGCGCGGGCGGCGATGTCGTTCGGATAGGGGCTCGTGAAGCGGTCCGACGGCAGGGCCGGGCGCAGGCGCGGCAGGCCGATATCGTCGACGAGCGACCCCGTCTGCGGATCGGGACCGGCGGGCACGCGGAATTCGGCCGCGACGGCCTCGACCTCGTCCTCGGAATAGCCCGGGCCGCTCGGGCTGCCCAGCGTGCGGATGGCCACATACTCCATCCCGTGGCAGGCCGCGCAGACCTCCTTGTAGATCTGGAAGCCGCGCTGCACGGCGGCCTTGTCGTAATGGCCGAACATGCCCTCGAAGCTCCACCCGCCGGGAGGGGCGTGCGGATGCTTGGCTTCGCCCGCCCCTTGCGCGGCGCCGGCCGCGAGGCCGAGACCGGCGGCGAGGAGGATGGCGAGGGTTCTCGTGGCTTTCAGCATGGGTCGCGTCTCCGAGCGGGCATCCTCAACCATCCGTATGCGGCGCGGCCGTGGCGCCGATGGGTGTGCCCCCTGCCAGGGCAGGGGCTGGCAGGACCGGCTTGGCGATCGAGTCCGGCAGCTTGCGCGGCGTCTCGATCAGCCCGACGATCGGCAGGATCAGGAGGAAATAGGCGAAGTAATAGGCGGTCGCGAGCCGGGCCCAGAGGACGTAGACGCCCTCGGCCGGCTTGCCGCCGCAATACATCAGCACGCCGCAGGCCACCACGAAGCCGACGAAGAAGATCTGCGTCATCGGCCGGTAGCGCAGCGAGCGCACGGGCGAACGGTCGAGCCAGGGCAGGACGAAGAGGATCGCGATCGAGCCGAACATGGCGATGACGCCGAGAAGCTTGTCCGGAATGGAGCGCAGGATCGCGTAGAAGGGCAGGAAGTACCATTCGGGCACGATGTGCGGCGGCGTCACCAGCGGATCGGCCGGAATGTAGTTGTCCGGATGGCCGAGCGCGTTGGGCGCGAAGAAGACGTACCAGGCGAAGAGGATGCAGAAGAGGCTCAGCGCGAAGCCGTCCTTCACCGTGTAATAGGGGTGGAACGGCACGGTGTCCTGCTTGCCCCTCACATCGATGCCGGTCGGATTGTTGTTGCCCGGCACATGCAGCGCCCAGATGTGGAGGATCACCACACCGAAGATCACGAAGGGCAGCAGATAGTGCAGCGAGAAGAAGCGGTTGAGCGTGGCGTTGCCCACGGCGAAGCCGCCCCAGAGCCATTCGGTGATGGCGTTCCCCACGAGCGGGATCGCCGTGAAGAAGTTGGTGATCACCGTGGCGCCCCAGAAGCTCATCTGGCCCCAGGGGAGCACATAGCCCATGAACGCGGTCGCCATCATCAGAAGGAGGATGACGACGCCGAGCATCCAGAGCACCTCGCGCGGCGCCTTGTAGGAGCCGTAATAGAGGCCGCGGAAGATGTGGACATAGACGGCGAAGAAGAACATCGACGCGCCCACCGCATGGGCGTAGCGCAGCAGCCAGCCGAAGTTCACGTCGCGCATGATGCGCTCGACGCTTTCGAAGGCATAGTCGACATGCGGCGTGTAGTGCATCGCGAGGATGATGCCGGTGACGATCTGCGAGATCAGGCAGAAGGTCAGTATGCCGCCGAACGTGTACCAGTAGTTGAGGTTTCGCGGGGTCGGAAAGTCCACGAGGGAGTCGTGCATCAGCCGCGGCACGGGCAGTCGCTTGTCCAGCCACTCCGTGAACGGTCCGGTCGGGCGGTATGTCGATTGGTGAGACATCGGGCTCTTCCCCTGTGAGATCATCCCGGCAGCGTGGATCAGCCGATTTGCACTTCGGAGTCGCTGAGGAAGACGTAGGGCGGCTTGGGCAGGTTGGTGGGCGCAGGCCCCAGGCGAATGCGCGCCGCCGTGTCGTAGTGCGACCCGTGGCAGGGGCAGAACCACCCGCCATAATCGCCCCGACCCTCGATCGGAATGCAGCCGAGATGGGTGCAGACGCCGACCACGATCAGCCAGTCGGGGCGGTCCATGCCGTTTTCCTCGGCGTTGGCGCGGCGCTCGGAATCCGGAACGGGGTCGCGCAGGGCCGACAGGTCCACGGCCTCGGCGGCGGCGATGTCTTCCGGCGTCCGGTGACGGACGAAGACGGGCTTGCCCTGCCACATAACCTTGATCTGCTGGCCCACCGCGATGGCGGAAATGTCGACGTCGATCGTGGCGAGCGCGCGCACGTCGGCGGCCGGGTTCATCTGATGGATGAGCGGCACGAGCGCCGCGGCCCCGCCCACGGCGGCAAAGGCGCCTGCGCCGAGATAGATGAAGTCGCGCCGCGTAACGGTCGTATCGGCTTGGGTCTGCGACACCGCCAGCCCTCCCGAGGCGTGAAGCGCCGACGCAAGGCACGCGCGCGGGGGGCCTCCGGTCCAGCAGTCGTATGCTGTGGGAAGGGCCGTGCCCGTCCGCCGGCGCGAGGGGTACACCCGCGCAGGCTCGCGTGCCCGAGAGTCGGCAGGATGAGACTCTTCGAACGGCGCTTTTGATGCGTGATTGGCGGCGGAATGTCCAGACGGCGCGGCTTTCGCCGCCCCGGGCCCGATGCCGCACCCCGCCTCGCCCCCCGGCGCGATCCCTCCAAATCGAGGCCCACGCGGCTTTTGGCATGTGGTGGAGGGCGGTCGCCGGCCGTCCGCGCGCTCTTGCGGCACGACGTCGCACGGGTGTTGATGCGGGCAGGATGGCGCCCCGCGCGCCCCCCGCCGCCCACCCGGAGAGCCAGAGATGCGACTCGCGCTCTATGCGCCCGACATGCCCCAGACCCTCGGCGCCGCGCAGCGGCTGTGCGCCTGTCTCGACGTGCCGCTCGACGTCATCGAGCCCTGCGGCTTTCCCTTCGACGACCGGCGCATCCGCCGCGTCGCCCTCGATTACGGGCCCGCGGCCGATCTCCGCCGCCATGCCGATCTCGAGCGCTTTATGACGCATCCCGATCGCCGGGCGGGCCGGCTTATCCTCCTCACCACCAAGGCCTCCGGCGCCTATTGCGATTTCGCCTTCGGCGCGGGGGACACACTGCTTCTCGGCCGCGAGAGCGCAGGCGTGCCGGACGCGCTCCATGCACGGGCCGACGCCCGCCTGCGCATTCCGATGCGCGCCGGGATGCGATCGCTCAACATCGTCTCCGCCGGGGCGATGGTTCTGGGGGAGGCGCTGCGCCAGATTGGCGGCTTCCCCGCCCCGGCCACGTCCGAGGACACCTCCCAATGAGCGCCACCGGCCCCGCCCTCGCCATCGACCGCCGCAGCCCCCTGCCGGACCCCGCCCTCCTCGCCGAGCGCAAGGAGGTGGCCGCCCGCTGGTTCGAGACGCTGCGCGACCGCATCTGCTCGGCCTTCGAGACGCTGGAGGACGAGGCGGACGCCGCCCTCTACGGGCACGAGCCGGGCCGCTTCGAGCGCACGCCCTGGAAGCGCGGCGCGGGCACGGAGGATCTCGGCGGCGGGGTCATGTCGGTGATGCGCGGCCGGCTCTTCGAGAAGGTGGGCGTCCACACCTCCACCGTCTACGGAGCGTTCCCGGCCGATTTCGCCGGCCAGATCCCCGGCGCCGACGCCGATCCGCGTTTCTGGGCGAGCGGCATCTCGCTCATCGCCCATATGCGCAATCCGCGCGTACCGGCGGTGCACATGAACACCCGCTTCATCGTCACCACGCGGAGCTGGTTCGGCGGGGGCGCGGATCTCACCCCCACGCTCGGCTTCCAGCGCAAGCCCGACTTCGCCGACGCGCGCGCCTTCCACGCCGCCCTGCGCTCTGCCTGCGAGCCCCATGGCGCCGATTATTACGACCGCTTCTCGCGATGGTGCGACGAGTACTTCTTCCTCAAGCACCGCAACGAGCCGCGCGGCATCGGCGGCATCTTCTACGACTATCTCGACACGGGCGGCTGGGAGGCCGATTTCGCCTTCACCCGCCAGGTCGGGGAGGCCTTCCTCGACATCTACCCCCGCATCGTCCGCACGCGGATGGGCGAGAGCTGGACCGAGGCCGAGCGCGAGGAGCAGCTCGTGCGCCGGGGCCGCTATGTCGAATTCAACCTGATCTACGATCGCGGAACGCTCTTCGGGCTGAAGACCGGCGGCAATGTCGACTCGATCCTCTCCTCCATGCCGCCCGAGGTGAAGTGGCCCTGAGGCGGGACCCCCTCCGCCCCCTCACCCCGCCCGTCCGCGCAGCGCGGCCGCCTCCTCCCGCGCATCGAGGGCGGCGACGATGAGCTCGGCATTGCCGGCGACGATCTCCGCCACGAGCGCCCGGGCGCGCCCGCCCTGGCGCGCGCCCATGGCGAGAAGCAGCGCCTCGAGCCGGCCGCGCTGGGCCTTGCCGCCGAATTTCGGCAGGAGCGCGCCGGCGATGGGTCCCTGCAGCACCGCGAGCGTCTCGATCTGCCGCAGGAGATAGGGATTGCCGCAGGGCCGGTAGAGCGCGCGGGCGATGTCGCGCTTGGCCGCAAGGCAGCCGCGCCGGTCGCCGGCCGCGAAGGTCGAGCGCATCGCCCCGACGGCCGTCCGCGCGAGGGCGAGATCCTCCCGCGTGATCGTCTCGCTCGCCCGTTCCGCCGCGAGCCCCTCGATCTCGGCCACCATGTCCATCAGATGACGGACGGCCTGCCGGTCCAGCGTCGGCACGGCGAGCGCGCCGCCGGACACGGGTTCGAGCAGTCCCTCGCTGACCAGCCGCTGCAGGGCCTCGCGCACGGGCGTCGTCGAGACCTCGAAGGCGGCCGCCATGCCTTCATTGGTAAGCCGCGTGCCGGGAGGAAAGTCCCCGAGCGCGAGCGCCTCCTTGAGGGCGCCATGAACCTGATCGGTCAGCGACATCCGCCGCGCCGGCCGCACGAGCCTTCCGTCCATTCCGTCCTCCCGTCCCTCGCGTCCCGCGCCGTCCGAAACCACATCTTGCATTCTATAGAATGCAGGATACCATCTGCCAAGGACAGAAGAAGACAGCCCCGATGGGGGCCCCAGCGGGAGGAGACGGCATGCGTTCGGATCGCATCGACGAGCGGCGGCATCATCGGCGCGAGGTGCTGAAGGCCGCGGGCGCCCTGCCCCTCGCCATGGCCCTCGGCCCCGACGTCGCCCGCGCGGCCGGCGTGCGCGGGCTCAAGGATATCGTCCCTACGCGGACCTTCGACGTCGAATCCCATATCGACAGCCTCGAATGGTGGGCGGGCGAGGGCCTGCCGAAGGAGCGGCCCTACAGCCGCGCCCAGCTCGCGGCCGATGCGCGCGCGATGCGCTGGACGGACGGGGAGACGGGCTTTGAGGAGAACCTCGACCGCCTCCTCCCCTTCCAGGCCTCCATCCAGATCGAGGACCGGGCCGCCGCGCTCTTCGCCGAATATGACGCGGCCGGGATCGACACGGCCTGCCAGCTCATCGTCGATCACGCCTTCGAGGAATCGAGCTATGGCCGGAAGTATGCGGTCGACTATGAGCGCATCTTCGCGGACTGCACGGCCCTGCGCGCGGCCTGGCCGGGCCGTGTGCTGACCTTCGCGGGCGTCGATCCCCGCCGGGGCGGCAAGGAGGGAGCGGCGCTCCTGCGCCGCGCCATCGAGGACCATGGCTGCTCGGGCCTTGGGGAGCAGGTGCTCCAGCAATACAAGGTCTTTCCGGCCGATCGCGAACGCTGCTACCCGCTCTACGAGGTCTGCGTCGAGCACGCCGTGCCCTATTTCGGCAATTGCGAGGGCCCCGCACCAGAGACCATGCCGCTCGCCTACGAGCAGGTCGCGAAGGACTTCCCGACACTGAAGATCTGCCTTGCCGGCGCGGGCCGCCCGCGGACAAAAGGCGAGACAACGGAAGAGGGCTGGGCGCCGACCGAGGATGCGCTGCGCCTCGCCAATGCCTATGAGAACATCTATCTCGACATGGCCGACTGGTGGCGGCGCGACCCCGGGAACATCGGCCGCTACCTCACCTTCCTGCGCCGCTGTTTCGATTCGGACGCCCGCACCAAGGTGATGTTCGCGACGGACCATCCGGTCTTCGTGGCGATGGGTCCGGTCAGGAGCTGGGTGGATGTTCTCGTCAATGCGGCGGAGCACGGCGTGACCATCACGGACGAGGAAATCGCGCTCTACTATTCAGGCAATCCGACGCGCTTTCTCGAGGGGGTGCTCTGATGGCGGAGCGTCTGAGCCGGCGGCAGGGCCTCGGCCTCATCGGCGGAGGGCTCTGCGCGGCGAGCCTTCCCGCCCGCGCCGCGAGCGCGGATCCGGCGCGCTTCATGACCGGCGCCGCCCTCTACGATCACGTCCGCACCTATACCGGGCTTGGCGAGCACCGCACCGGGACGCCCGGAGACCTCGCGACGGCCGACTGGATCGCGGAGGTCTTCTCGCGGGCCGGTCTCGAAACCGAAAAGCAGCCCGTGCCCTTCCGCTACTGGGAGCTTGGCGAGTGCTTTCTCGAGGTCGGCGGCACGCGCTTTCGGACGGACCCGGAGTTCTTTCCGCTGGGCACCTCGCCCGAGGGCATCACCGCGCCCCTGCGCATGCTGACGGACGGCGAGCCCCTCGAGGCGCTCGCCGGGTCGATCTGGCTCGTCGAGACGACGCGCGTGTCGATGGTCGTGCCGCGCGCCCTGCGCGAGCAGGCGGTGGAGGCCGGCCGCAAGGGCGCGCTCGGCGTCGTGATCATCGTCGCCTCCTGGACCGGAGACCTTCTCGGGCGCGGCGCCATTCCGCCCGCCGGCGACACGGACTGGCAGAGCGTGCCCATCGTCGGCGCGGCCCCGAAGGATGGCGACGTCCTCAAGGCGGCGGCGGCGAGCGGAACGCCCGTCCGCCTCGTCTCGACGGGCCGCGATGTCCCAAATCATACCGCCTACAATGTGATCGGCCGCTGGCAGGGCACGCGCGAACCCGAGCGGCTCGTCATCGTCACGACACCCCAGAGCGGCATGTTCCGCTGCGGGGGCGAGCGCGGGGGCGGCATTGCGCAATGCCTCGGGCTCGCGGAGTGGGTGGCCGCGCGCCGTCCCGGAATTTCCTACCTCTTCTCCACCAATACCGGCCACGAGCAGAAGGGCCGCGGCGCGGGCCGGCTGCACCAGGAAATCGTTCCGCCTCCGGAGAAAGTCGAGGCCTGGCTGCATCTGGGCTCGGGCATCGGTTCCTATGACTGGCGCGCGGCGGCGGACGGCTCGCTCGAGCGCCATGTCGGCTCGCCCGGCGCGATCCGCAATTTCGGGGCCGTGCCCTCGCTCGTCCCCCTGCTGACGAAAGCGTTCGATCACATTCCGGGGCTCGTGCCGCAGTCCGAGCGGTTCGAGGGCGAGCTCGGCTATTATGTCGGGGAGGGCTATCCCGGTTTCGGCTTCTGGGGGGCCAACGCGTTTCACCACACGCTCGCCGACGGGCCGGAACAGACCGGCCCCGAGCTTCAGGAACCGATCGGCCTTGCCCTGCGCAAGGCGCTCCTCGCCATCGAGGCGGGCTGAGACAGCCTGTTCTAGCGCAGCTCGCGCACGGCCCGCCGCTCCGCCTCGGCGAGTTCGGCGGGATCGGGGTGGCCTTCCGGCGCGAGCTCGTGATCGCTCACGGCTAGGACGATCGGCAGCAGCATGAGCACGCAGAGCGCGCCGATCCCGCCCGCGGCGAGATAGGCGGTCGCGAAGATCCGGTGCTCGGGCACGGGCGAGAGGAGGAACGCCGCCATCGGCAGGAGCGCGAGGAGCGACAGGCCGATGGTGAGCCCCGCCCGCGCCTCGAGAGCCCGCTCGATCGATTCGCGCACGCGAAAGCCGAGGCGCCGGCTCCGCTCGATCGGGTCCATGATCCGTATGCTGAGGAAAAAGCTGAGACCGCCCCCGAGCACGAGCCCCGACAGCGTCAGGGCGTCCTGCGGGATGGCGAGCAGCGTCAATGCTCCGTGGAAGGCGGCGGCGAGGGTGAGCGTGAGCGCCGTCCAGGCGAGGACCGGCGCCACGCGCCGGTAGGCGAGCGCGATGAGAAGGCCGCCGCAGACCCAGACCGAGAGCAGCGTGAATATGTCCGTCGGCAGAAGAAGGGCCCTCGGGGCCTGCAGCGCCTCGCGCGCGGCGAGCCCGATGCCGAGCCCCCCGCCCGCGAAGAGGATGGCGGCGCCGTCCTCGCCCGCATCGGCCCGCAGCTGGCGCAGCTCGGCGATGAGCCGGTCGGCGAGCGCGCCGCTCGCCTCGGCCGGGACGATCTCGACCGGAAGATAGCGGCACGGGCCGTCGGCAAGCGGCAGCTCGACGCGCACCTGGCGCACATAGTCGAGGCTCTTGGCATAGGATTCGATCTGTCGCGCCGCGCGGTCGGACGAGGGCTCGGGACAGCCGCCCGCATCCTCGCGGACATAGATGGTGAGCGGCGGCGGGCCGGGCATCAGGCGGGCCTGCGCGGCCCCGCCCTCCGTGCCCGGCTGCGCCACGAGCTGCTCGACATAATGGCGCGCGAGGACGCCGCCAGCCGGCGCCGCCTCGTCGAGTTCGGCGCTCGCCCCGATCCAGCCGAGCACCACCGCGCCCGCGACCGCCGCCATGCCGAAGCTCGAGGCGACGGTGAGCGCGGCAAGACCCGACAGCGACCGGCCGAGCGAGACGGCGCCCCGTTCGGCCCGGTTGGCGCGCACGATCAGCGCCTCCACCACCTCGTCCGAAACCGTCTGACGGCGCCCGGCGAGGAGCGGCAGCCCGACGAGCAGGATCGGCGCGGCGAGAAGGAGCGCGAGCGCGCCGAAGAGGCCGAGCGCCGAGAGGAAGCCGTGCCCCGGCAGGGCGAGAAGGAGGAAGGTCGTCGACAGGCCCGCGACGGCGACCAGCACCGGCCGCCCCTCCGCCTCCGCGAGCGCCGCCGGCAGGGAGTGCGGCAAGGTCCCCCGCGCGAGGGCGCGGCAGATGCCGGCTGTCAGATCCACGGCGAGCAGAAGGATGAAGAGCCCCGCCAGCGCATAGGCCGGCAAGGCGAGCCGATGGGGCGCGAGCCCCGCCATCACGCCGTAGCCGAAAAGGCTCGCGGCGGTGGTGACCCCCACGCACAGCCCCGCCGCCATCAGCGCCCGCGAGCGCGACAGCACAAGTGCGAGCCCGCCCGCCTGGACCACCGCGACAAGGCCGAACAGCGCGGCGGCCGGGCCGCCCCCGGACAGTCCGACCGGACGGTGGCCGCTGCGCAGGATCCGGAGCTGGATCGGGCCGGGCGCCTCGACCGCGCTAAGCCGCGTGCGGACGAGCAGCTCGAGCCAGCGCGCGTCGCGCGTGCCCTCGGCGACGAAGCCCTCCACGAGCGCGAAGGAGGGGCCTCGCCGCACCATCCGTGTGCCGCTCAAGCCTTCGGCGCCGGCGATCGCCTCGGCCATGGACGCGGCGAGCTCGGGCACGATGCGCGCCTGGTTGCCGAGCGTGACCGTGATGCGGACACGGTCCATGCCGGGGGGCTCGAGCGTGAAGCGCTCGAACACCGGCGCGAAACGATGGCTGTGGGGGAGAAGCGGGCCGAAGGCGTCGGACAGGCGGATCTGCGTCAGCGCGAGCAGCCCCGGCAGGGCGAGAAGGCCGAGCACGATCAGACCGAGAAAGGGCCGCCGGCCGATCCGCCGCAGCGGCCCCGACAGCGTCATGGCGCGGCCGCCCGGGGGCTCAGCCTTCGGGGTCGAGGTCGATGTCGAGAATCGCCATGTTGAACTGATAGCTGACCTCGCCATCCTCATCGTCCCGGAACAATACGCCGAGAAACTCCTCGCCGAGATAGACCTCCGCGGAATCGTCCTTGCTCGGCCGCTTCACGACGCGCAGGGCGTCGTGCCGGAAGGTCTGCCGCAGATAGCGCTCGAGGCGGATTAGCTCTGATTTATTCACACCAACTCCCAAGATTGTGTTGCGGCCGCGCCGACCGAGCTTTGCGCCCAAGAGCCTAATCCGCGGCGGGCGCGAGGGGAACCGCCCCTATACGCGTGCCGGCCGGCGCGGGGAAGCTCAAAGCTCGAGACCGTCCTGGGTGATGTAGTCGAGCAGAGCGCCAAGACCACTGAACAGGAAGACGAGGGTCACGAGAAGCAGGGCGAGGATCGCCCCGCCATCGGCCGACTGCACGATGAGGCTGCGCAGACCGGCGAGGTCGTAGATGGCCACGATGAAGCAGAACAGCGTGGCCGCGATGATGCCGAAACCGACATGCCGGAAGGATGCCACGGGATCGAACCCTCCCCGGCCGCGGCGGGCCGGACCGATGAGGCAGGGATGTCTGCCGGCCGGAGGGTAGGCGATTCGGCGCCCGGCGGGGGAG
>JACAEB010000170.1 GCA_013389075.1 Alphaproteobacteria bacterium | reverse complement strand
TGCTGGAGGGCCGCGTCCATCTCCTGGGCGGGGCGGCCGGCGGCACGCGGCTCGAGACGCTGACCGATCACCTCGTCCTCGAGGAGGGCGGCTGGCGCCGCGCCGCCGCCCTGCCCACGCCGCGTCAGGGATCGGGGGCGGCGAGCGTCGCGGGACGCCTCGTCGTGATCGGCGGGGGCACCGGCGCGGGCGTCTTTTCTCTGTTCACGGATCTGTCGGCGGTCGACATTCTCGAACCGTGACCCTCACCCCCCGGGCCCTCACCCCCGGCCCCTCTCCCTCCGGGAGAGGGGAGAAGAGAAGAAAAAGCCGCTCTCCCGGCGGGCGGGGGGTTGGTGTGAGGGACTTGCGCCTCACCCCGTCGCGCCGCCATTCGCAAAATAGGCCGCAAGCCGCGTCCGGAGCGCTTCGAGGCGCTTGCCGCGATCGGCGAGGATGCGGATGGCCGCGCAGCTCAGCATGGCGAAATGGACGCCCGCGACCGGCGTCGGCGCATGCGCGTACCAGTCGAGCACCTCGACGAGGTCGCAGGTGACGATTTCGAGATCCTCGGACTCCTCGAGGTCGGGCGGCCCCTCGGGCCGGACGTCGACGGCGAGGAACGGCCAGGCCGTGCCCGAGGCGCGGCCGGTGCTCGGGTGCATGGGGGGCAGGGCGATGAGCGCGCCGGCGGCAAAGCCCGTCTCCTCGCGCAGCTCGCGCCGGGCCGCGGCCTCCGGGGTCTCGCCCGCATCGATCCCGCCGGCGGGAAACTCGAGCAGGACGCTCTCCACGGGGTGGCGGTAGACGCGCACCATGAGAAGGCGATCCTCGGCGGTCACTCCGACCACGGCCGCCCAGTCGGGGAAGCGGGCGACGTGAAAGGGATCGACCACCGCCCCCGAGGCCGTCCGGGCGCGGTCGGTCCGCACGGTGAGCCAGGGATCGTCGATCCAGACCGTGCTCGCAAGGCGCGTCCAGGGCGTGGGGTCGCGACCGCCGACGGGCCGGCAGGCAGGCATTGGCCGAGGGGACATGAGGGGCTCCGGATGAAGCGCGGGACGGGCCGCCATCCCTTTCACAGGACCGGGCATGGATCAATGCGTGCGCCGGCCCGAAGCGGGTATAGTTTCCAGAACCGTCTGTTCGTTCCGGAAGGAAGCCCCATGACCGACGAGACCCCCGTCCGCCTCGATGCCACGCGCGCCGGCGTCGCCATCCTGACCCTCGACCATCCCGAGACGGCCAACGCCCTCAATCCGGACGTCATCGCCCGGCTGGCCGGCTATCTCGAAGAGCTGCGCGGCGCGGACGGTGTCCGGGCGGTGATCATCGAGGGGGCGGGCGCGGATTTTTCCGCGGGCTCCGATCCGGGCTGGCTGCGCTATACGGCCGATTACACCCATGCGGACAATCTGGCCGATGGCCGCGCGCTCGCCCGTCTCCTCCATCTGCTGCGCCATCTGCCCATGCTGACGGTCGCGCTGGTGGACGGACGGGCCCACGGGGCGGGGCTCGGCCTCGTCGCCGCCTGCGATGTCGCCATCGCCACTCAAACCGCGAGCTTTGCCCTCGACGAGGTCCGCCGCGGCTATCTGCCGGCCGTGCCCGCGCCCTATGTCGCCGAGGCGATCGGCCTCAGCCATCTGCGGCGGCTGATGCTCACGGGACGGCCCATCGAGGCGCGCGAGGCCCAGGCCATGGGTCTCGTGCACAGCCTCGTCGCCGACCGGGCGGGGCTCGCCGAGGCCAGCGAGGCGCTGATGGCGGACGTCTTCGCCGTGGCGCCGGGCGCGCTCGCCGACGGCAAGGCGCTGCTGGACCGGCTGGCGCACATGCCGCTCGATCAGCGCACCGAATCCGAGACGGCGCGGGCCTATGCCGACAGCCGCGGGACGGACGAGGCCAAGGCCGGTCTCGCCGCCGCGCTGGCCGGCCGGCCCATGCCCTGGACCGAGCTCTGAGGCGGGCCGAGCGGCCGGATGAGCCTTCATCTCGTCAAGCTCTGCGTGGGCGCCCCCAGCGTCGAGGCGCTGGCGGCCTCCATGGCGCTCCGGGCGGCGGCCGGCACGCCGCCCGCCCACCTCACGCGCTCCCTGCCGCGCCGGAGCGAGGAGATCCTCGCAGGCGGCTCGCTCTATTGGGTGATCGGCGGCCGCATCGAGGCCCGCCAGCGCATTCTCGGCCTTGACCCCGCCACACGCGCCGATGGCCGGCCCGCCTGCCGGATCGGGCTCGATCCCGCCGTGGTGCGGGTGGTGCCGAGGGCCATGCGCCCCTTTCAGGGCTGGCGCTATCTCGAGGCGGAGGCGGCGCCTCCCGATCTCGACGCCCTCGCCGGCGGGCAGGGCGGGGAGCTGCCGGCGGAGCTCGTGGCCGAGCTGCGGGCGCTGGGCCTCTGGTGAGAGCGATATCACACTCGATCGATGTGGTTCGTTCTATTTTCCAATTCCTCCGTTGAAATTAACGGCGCGACCCGCTACTTGGGTAGAACGGCCCGGACCCGGGCCCGTTCGGACTTCGCCCACGGGACAGATCGCCCATGCTGCCGATCACGCTCGACCCCGCCCGCCTGCCGATCCTCCTCGTGGGGACCGGACGGGAGACGCTCGGGCGGCTGCGGCTCCTCGAGGCGGCGGGGGTCGAGAGGCTGCGCCTCTTCTCGCCCGCGCCCGAGCCGGAGCTGCGGGTTGCGGCATCGGGAAGGCTTGAAGACGGGCTTCCGGGACCGCAGGATTTCGCCGGGGTTCGGGTGGTGTTCATCGGCGATCTCGACGAGGCGACCTCCCGCCGACTGGCGGCGCAGGCGCGTGCCGCCGGGGCGCTGGTCAATCGGGAAGACGTCCCCGAGCTCTGCGATTTTCACGTCCCGGCCGTGCTGCGGCGGGGCGCGCTCAGCCTCGCGATCTCGACGGGCGGCCGGTCGCCGGCTCTCGCCCGCCGGCTCAAGGGGTGGCTGGACGAGAAGCTGCCGGAGGCCTGGGCCGAGCGCGTCGAGCGCATCGGCGCGGCGCGGGACCACTGGCGGGCCGAGGGGTTGGGGCCGAAGGAGATCGGGGCGCGGACCAATGCGCTCATCGATCAGGAGGGATGGCTGGCATGACGGCACAGATTCATGCGCTGACGGCGGAGGCCGACGAGCCCGACACGGTCGCGGTTTCGGCAGCCGCCGAGCGCCTCGCCGGCATCCGGGAGCGGACGGCGGGGCTCGAGGGGCCCGATCTTCTCCGGGCGGCCATCACGCGCGAGTTTCCCGGCCGCATCACGCTCGTCTCCTCCTTCGGGGCGGAAGCCGCCGTGCTGCTCCACATGGTGGCGCAGATCGACCCGACCGTGCCGGTGCTCTTTCTCAACACGGGCAAGCTCTTCGGCGAGACGCTGCGCTACCGCGACCGGCTTCAGGACATGCTGGGGCTCGCCGATGTGCGCTCGCTGCACCCGCTGGTGGCCGACGAGAAGGCGGCCGATCCGGACGGGGGCCTGTGGTCACGCGATCCGGACGCCTGCTGCCATTTCCGCAAGGTGCTGCCGCTCCGGCGGGCGCTGAAGGGATTCGACGCGGAAATCACCGGCCGCAAGCGCTTCCAGACCCGCGCCCGCGCGGCGATGGAGGCCGTGGAATGGGCCGATGGCCGCTTCAAGATCAATCCGCTCGCGAACTGGACGCTCGACGGGCTCAAGGCCTATGCCGAGGCCCATCGCCTGCCGCCCCATCCGCTGGTGGCCGACGGCTATCTCTCGATCGGCTGCATGCCCTGCACCGAACGCGTGGCCGAGGGCGGGGACTATCGCTCGGGCCGCTGGGTGGGCCGCGACAAGGAAGAATGCGGCATCCACCAGTCCGATCTCACCGACGGGGCGGGCATCTGAACCACCCCCTTCCCAAGGCGGAGCGGATTTGCTACACGCTCCGCTCTTCCGGCCCCCAAACAGGGGATCGCCTGCGGTCGTGGCGGAATAGGTAGACGCGCAGCCTTGAGGTGGCTGTGGGGCAACCCGTGGAAGTTCGAGTCTTCTCGACCGCACCAAGAGCTTGTCCGCCTGCCCCCGAACCCGGCGGGCGGCGTGCCCGAGGCGGCGAGAACCCTAAGCCGATCGCCGCGACCAGTTTCGAGACCGCGCCGACCGCGAGCTCCGCCCAGACCCCGACGAAACAGAGCACGACCACCCCGCAGGCTGCGGCACGCGAGGCCGGTGTCCTCAGCCTCCGGACGGATGCGTCGATCGCGAGGCCGGCGATGATCAGCAGGCCGCCCATGACGGCGAAGTCGAAGGCCGACCAGTCGAACCCCTCGACGGTGTGATTGGCAATGAGGGGCACGAGCAGGAGCCCTCCGGCGATGGCGATGATGATGGCAAGGCGCCGCAGCGTCATGAGAATGCGTCCTCCGTCCGGTGCAGGGTCAGGCAGGCTTCTCGCCCACCATCATGTAATTCACGTCCACATCATGGCTGAGGCGCCAGTCGTCGCTGAGCGGCGCGTAGCTGACGCCCACGGGCGGATGCACCCGGATGCCGTGCGGGGTGAGCCCGTCGCGCAGCTCGGCCGGCCGGACGAGCTTCTCGTAGCGGTGGGGGCCGGGCGGCAGCCAGCGCAGGATTCGCTCGGCGCCGATGATGGCGAGGGCGAGGGCCTTGGGCGTGCGGTTGATCGTCGAGAGGACGAGGAGCCCGCCGGGCGTCACGAGCTCTGCCACCGATTCGAGAAAGAGGCCGAGATCGGCGACATGCTCGACGATCTCGAGCGCGAGCACGATGTCGAACTGCGCGCCGCTCGCCGCCAGCGCTTCCGCCGTGCCGGCCCGGTAGTCGATGGAGAGCCCGCCCGCCTCGGCGTGGGTGCGGGCGATGCCGACATTGACGCTCGAGGCGTCGAGCCCCGTCACCGCCGCGCCGAGCCGGGCCATGGGCTCGGCGATGAGGCCGCCGCCGCAGCCGATGTCGAGCAGGCCGAGCCCCTCGAGCGGCCGGCGCGATCTCGCGTCTCGGCCGAAATGGGCGACCGCCTTCTCCCGCAGGAAGGCGAGGCGGACCGGGTTGAGCTTGTGAAGCGGGCGGAACTTGCCGGAGGGATCCCACCAGTCGGCGGCCATGGCCTCGAAACGCGCGATCTCGGCGGCGTCGGTCGTGCCCGTCCGGGAGGGGGGCGGGGCAGGGGCCGGGTCGGGGGTCGCCATGGCGGGTCATCCTCCAGAAGGGCACGGCGGGCGCCCGATCCAAGTTGCGCGGCCACCCACGCATCCCTATGAATAGCCGCGCCCGCGAGGGAGGCCGTCTCGGCGCCCCCGCGGGCAGCCCGGAAACGGCGCCACCTCCCTCGCGCGGACGAGGGCGCGGCACCGGCCGCGATGCGGCCGTCCGCCCCCGCAGCATTTAGGGGAAAGCGCGCGGCGAGGCAAAGCGATGCGGGGGCCGCGCGGACCCGCCTTGGCTTTGCCTAGGTTGGATGGCTGTCTGTCGGCCGGGCAACGACAGGTCTGCACGGGAGGGGGCGCGCGCGTCCCGGCTCCCGATCGAGGGATGCCTCTCTATGGCGAGACTGGTCCTGAAATTCGGAGGCACCTCCGTGGCCGATCCCGAGCGGATCCGCCGCGTGGCCGGCCATGTCCGGCGCGAGGTCGAGGCCGGGCACGAGGTGGCGGTGGTGGTCTCGGCCATGGCCGGCGAGACCGACCGGCTCGTGGGCCTTGCCCATGCCGCCGCGAAGGACCATCAGGGCCTGCTCGACGCGCGCGAATATGACGCGATCGTCGCCACGGGCGAATGCGTGACGGCGGGCCAGCTCGCGCTCACCCTTCAGGACATGGGCCTGTCGGCGCGGTCCTGGTCGGGCTGGCAGATCCCGGTGCTCACCTCGAATGTCCATGGCGCGGCGCGGATCCAGAGGATCGACACGCGGCTTCTCGAGGAGCGGCTCGCCCAGGGCCAGATCCCCGTCATCACGGGTTTCCAGGGTCTGGCCGACGACAACCGCGTCACCACGCTCGGACGCGGCGGCTCGGACACGAGTGCCGTCGCCATCGCCGCCGCGCTGCGGGCCGACCGCTGCGATATCTATACGGATGTGGATGGTGTCTATACGACCGATCCGCGCATGGTTCCGAGGGCCCGGAAGATCGAGCGGATCGCCTTCGAGGAAATGCTCGAAATGGCCTCGCTCGGGGCCAAGGTGTTGCAGACCCGCTCGGTCGAGCTGGCCAAGACGCAAGGCGTTCGCGTCCAGGTCCTGACGAGCTTCGCCGATCCGGCGGCGCCGATTGCCGGTACACTTGTGTGCGATGAGGACGAAATCGTGGAGCATCTAGCGGTCAGCGGCATCGCCTACAGCCGCAACGAGGCGAAGGTCACGCTCGTGCGGGTCAAGGACAGGCCGGGCGTGTCGGGACGCATCTTCCGCCTTTTGGCGGATGCGGGAATCAATGTCGACATGATCGTGCAGGCGGTCTCGGTCGATGGTCTGTCGACGGACATGACCTTCACCGTGGCCCGGGACAAGCTCGTTCGCGCGCGCGATCTCCTGGAGCGGGCGCGGGCGGAGGTCGCCTACGAGACCCTCGTCGCCGACCAGGGCGTGGCCAAGGTGTCGGTGATCGGCGTCGGCATGCGCAGCCATGAGGGCGTCGCCGCGCGGATGTTCGAGACGCTGGGCAAGCGGGGCATCAACATCCAGGCCATCTCCACCTCGGAGATCAAGATCAGCGTGCTCATCGAAGACTCGCATACCCAGGAAGCGGTTCAGGCCCTGCACACGGCGTTCGGTCTGGACACGGACGGATAGGTGGTAGGAGATGTCCATCCTGCCTTCAGGAGGACCGAGGCTACTGCTCCGCCAGCTCCGAGAGGTGATGGCGGAAGGGGCCGGAGGCCAGGCGCGGCTGGACAAGATCGTGCGCATGATCGCGGCTAACATGGTCGCGGAAGTGTGCTCCATCTATCTCGTCACCGAGGCGGACGTGCTGGAGCTGTTCGCCACCGAGGGCCTCAATCCGGGCGCCGTCCACAAGACGCGGCTCAAGATGGGGGAGGGCCTCGTCGGCATGATCGCCGAGACCGCGAGCCCCCTCAATCTCTCGGATGCCGCCTCCCACCCGAAATTCGCCTACCGGCCGGAGACCGGCGAAGATCCCTACCGCTCGCTCCTCGGCGTGCCGGTGCTGCGCGCCGGGCGCACGCTCGGCGTGCTCGTGGTGCAGAACCGCACCCACCGTCACTATACGGAGGATGAGGTCGAGGCGCTCGAGATCATCGCCACCGTGCTCGCCGAGGTCATCGCCTCGGGCGAGTTCTCGGTGGAGGACAGCCTCGCCTTCCGCCGCCGCATGGGTCCCGTGCACCTGCATGCGAGCGGGCTCGCGGACGGGATCGCGGTGGGCGAGGCCGTGCTGCACGAGCCGCGGATCGAGATCCGCCAGATCATCGCCGAGGACGTGGAGGCCGAGACCGGGCGGCTCGAGGCGGCGATCAGCGATCTGCGCGCCTCGGTGGACCGCATGCTCCACGAGATCGAGTTCAACGTGGGCTCGGAGTCGCGCGACGTCCTCGAGGCCTATCGCATGTTCGCCCATGACCGGGGCTGGCTCCGGCGCCTGCGCGAGGCGGTGGTGACGGGGCTCACCGCCGAGGCGGCGGTCGAGCGCGTGCAGAACGAGACGCGCGCGCGCATGCTCCGAAGCCGCGATCCCTACTGGCGCGAGCGGCTGCACGATCTCGAGGATCTCGCCAACCGGCTCCTGCGCCACCTCACGGGCGACGTGGAGACGGCGGCGCAGGCGGCCCTGCCGGAGAACGCCATCATCATCGCCCGCTCCATGGGCGGGGCCGAGCTCCTCGACTATGACCGGAAGCGCGTGAAGGGCGTCGTCGTGGAGGACGGCACGCCCGTCTCGCATGTCGCCATCATCGCCCGGGCCCTCGACATCCCCATGGTGGGACGGGCCGAGCGGGCGCTCGAGCGCGTCGAGCCGGGCGATCTCGTGGCGCTCGACGGCGAGACCGGCGAGCTCCATTTCCGGCCGAGCCCGGAGATCGTGAAGGTCTTCGACGAGAAGCTCGCGCTGCGGGCCCAGCGAAGGGCCCAGTTCCACGCCCTGCGCGACGAGCCGGCGGTCACGCTCGACGGCACCGAGATCGCGCTGAACATCAATGCCGGCCTCCTCGTCGACCTGCCCAATCTGAGCGAGACGGGCGCCGACGGGATCGGCCTCTTCCGCACCGAGCTGCAGTTCATGGTGGCGCCGACCATGCCCCGGCTCGCGGCCCAGGCCGAGCTCTACAAGCGCGTTCTCGACGAGGCGGGGCCCCGGCCGGTCACCTTTCGCACGCTCGATCTCGGCGGGGACAAGATTCTGCCTTATGCGCCGCAGAGACTGGAAAGCAATCCCGCGCTCGGCTGGCGCGCGTTGAGGATCGGGCTCGATCGGCCCGCCCTGATGCGCTACCAGCTGCGGGCGCTGCTGCGGGCCGCCGGCGGGCGGGAGCTGCGCGTGATGTTCCCGATGGTGGCCGAAGTGGCCGAATTCGTGGCGGCGCGCGAGCTTCTGCACAAGGAAATGGCGCGTGCGCAGGCGCGGGGCCAGCCGCTGCCGGTGATGCTCAAGGTGGGGGTGATGATCGAGGTGCCCTCGATCGTCTGGCAGCTCGACCAGCTTCTGCCGATCTGCGACTTCGTGTCGGTCGGCTCGAACGACCTGATGCAGTTCTTCTTCGCGGTGGACCGGTCCAATCCGCGCCTCACCGACCGTTACGACCTTTTAAGCCCGCCTTTATTGAAGATGCTGCATCAATTGGTTCTGAAGTGCGAGACCCTGGGGGTTCCGATCGGCCTGTGCGGGGAGATGGCGGGACGTCCGCTGGAGGCGATGGCCCTCGTCGGCATCGGCTTCCGCGCCATCTCGATGCCGCCGGCCAGCGTGGGCCCGGTCAAGCTCATGGTACGCAGCTTGCACGCGGGCGAGCTGCAGACTGTCATGGAAGGGCTCTATGATCTGCCGGACCATTCGGTGCGCGCTCAGCTCGCCGCCTTCGCCGCCGAGCGAAATATTCCGATATGATCCGTTGCAGGGGCTGCCGCAAACGCTGTAAGTAGGGAATTGGTTAGTCATGGAAATGCGGCGGCTAGATACTCTCGGGGGTGGGGACTGGGGTGAGGCTCCCGGGCCGCAGGATACGTCCCGCAGGATCAACAAGGCCCAGCGGCTGAATGTTGAGCCTGACAAAAGGGCGGCGCGGCGACGGCTTCACCTTCGCGAAATCAGCGACGGCGCGGCTCACAAATCCGAGCGCGTCGGCTCAGACCTCAAGGCCACCCGCGTCGGACTCGGCTACGACCTCTCTGCGGTCGCCGAGGCTCTGCGGATTCGTCGCGATCATCTCGAAGCCGTCGAAGAGAGCAATCTCGCCGCCCTGCCGGGCAAGGCCTATGCGATCGGCTTCGTGCGCTCCTATGCCGACTATCTCGGGCTCGATGCCGAGGAATGCGTCCGCCGCTTCAAGGAGGAGACCAAGCAGGTCCCCGTCCACGGCGAATTCGTCTTCCTCGAGGCCAATGAAGAGATCCGCCTGCCGCACGGCGTGATGGCGATCGTCCTCTTCCTCCTCGCCGTCGGCGCCGTCTGGGGCATCACCCGGCTCACCGACTGGGGCGGGCAGGGCCGGGCGACGGTCACCGCCGTTCCGCCCGAATTCGCCGAGGCGGTGGCGCCCCGCGATCTCACCGATGTGGCGAGCGCCAATGGCGTGGAGTCCGCTCTCGTTGCCGCGACGTCCGGCGCCGAAGCCCCGGCCCTCGAGCCGGTGGACGAGACGGCCCCCATCCTCAGCCCCGATCCGCTCACCCAGGCCGTCTTCGCGAGCCTGCCGGAGGACTATTCCGGCGCCTGGCCGCGTCCCAAGCCGCCGCTCGACGGCGCCGGGGCGGCGGCGGCCGCGCCCGCCGCCGAGGCGCCCGTCGCGGGACGCGTGTTCGGAGCTCAGAACACCGACGCCCAGGTCGTGATCCGTGCGCGGAAGGAAGCCTGGCTGCGGGTCGAGGACCTGAGCGCGGGCGTCCTCTTCGAGGAGACGCTGGCGCCGGGCGACCAGTTCCGCGTCCCGAACCGGCCCGGCATCGTGATGGCGGTCCGTGATGCCGGCGCGGTCGAGATCATCGTGAACGATGTCTCGCTCGGCCCCGCCGGTCCCGAGGGCCGCGCCCTGCCCGCGCTTCTCCTCGACAAGAACGTGCTCGCCTCGCGCACGCCGTGAGGCGGCGGGGCGGCCGTCCGAAAACACAGGAAATGTTTAACGCGGTCGGGTAAGACTTGGCCGCCGGTCCAGAAATCGCCCAAAGGGCGTGGTGACTGGCGCGAGGCGGCGCGTGGCCCGGGAGGGGCCGGGAACGCCCTCGCGGGACCCTCACCGGGACGGATGCCGGACGGACATGGACAGCAAGGACGGGCTTCGCGGACAGGTGTTCACCCGCCGGGCGCTCATCCTCTCGGGGATGGGCGGGCTCGCCTTCGCCGGGCTCGCCGGACGGCTCTACATGCTCCAGGTCGTGAATGGCGAGCACTATACGCGCCTTGCCGAACGCAACCGCATCGACGAGCGCCTGCTCGCCCCGCGCCGGGGCACGATCTATGACCGCTTCGGCGTCGAGCTCGCGATCAACCGGCAGAACTACCGTCTCCTGCTCGTGCCCGAGGCCACGCCCGACGTCGACGCGCTGCTCGAGCGCCTCAAGGGTCTCGTCGAGCTGACCGACGGGCAGCTGCGCCGCATCCAGCGCGACATCGCCCGCAACACGGCCTTCGTGCCCGTCACCGTCGCCGAGAACCTCGACTGGGAGGTCTTCGCCTATCTCAACGCCAACCTGCTCGACTTTCCGGGCATCCAGCCCGATGTGGGCGACACGCGCGTCTATCCGTATCCGGAGGTTCTGAGCCATGTGGTCGGCTATGTCGGCCTCGTCTCCGAGCGCGACGTGGCCGAGCATGGCGAGACGGAAGCCCCCGAGCTCCGCATTCCGGGCTTCCGCATCGGCAAGGAAGGCATCGAGGCCGCCTTCGAGGAGGATCTGAGAGGCCGGGCCGGGCAGCGCCATGTCGAGGTGAATGCGAGCGGCCGGCTGATCCGCGAGATCACGCGCACGCCGGGCGAGAGCGGGGAAGACCTCGTCCTCACCATCGATTTCGGCCTGCAGAAATTCGCCGCCGACCGCGTGAAGGGCGAGAGCGCCGCCATCACCGTGATGGATGTGCACACGGGGGACCTCCTTGCCCTCGTCTCCGAACCCGGCTTCGATTCGAACCTCTTCAATCGCGGTGTCCCGGCTTCGGTCTATCGCCAGTGGCAGAACGATCCGTTCAACCCGCTCTACAACAAGGCGACGAAGGGCCTGTTTCCGCCCGGCTCCACCTTCAAGATGGTGGTGGCGCTCGCCGCTCTCGAATCCGGCCTCGTGGGACCCAACGACACGGTCTGGTGCCGCGGCCGGGTCGAGCTCGGGGTCGATTCCTTCCACTGCTGGAAGCGGGAAGGGCACGGAACGGTGAACATGCACCGCTCCATCAAGGAAAGCTGCGACATCTATTATTACGAGATCGCCCGGCGGGTCGGCATCGAGAAGATCGCGGATGTGGCGATGCGTTTTGGCCTCGGCAGCGATTACGGCTTCGTTCTTCCGCACACCTATGCGGGGACGGTGCCCACGCCGGAGTTCAAGCGGGCGCGCAAGAAGGGCGCCTGGCAGCAATACGACACGCTGATGACCGGCATCGGCCAGGGCTATCTCCAGGCCACGCCCCTCCAGCTCGCGGTGATGACGGCGCGTCTCGTCAATGGCGGGCGCGAGGTGAACCCGCGCCTCGTGCGCGCGGTGGGCGAGCGTCTCCTCGAGCCGCCACCGGCCGCCTCGCTGAATGCCGATCCAAGGCATCTCGACATCGTCCTCAAGGCGATGAACGCGGTGGTCAACGAGCCCTCCGGCACGGCGCTCGGCTCGCGCCTGAGGGGCGAGGGCCTGTCCATGGGCGGCAAGACCGGGACCGCCCAGGTCCGCAAGATCACGCTCGCCGAGCGCGTCACCGGCGTGCGCAAGAACGAGGAGATGCCCTGGGAGCTGCGCGACCACGCCCTCTTCTGCGGCTACGGTCCCATCGACGCGCCGCGCTATGCCGTCTCCGTCGTGGTCGAACATGGCGGGGGCGGATCATCGACCGCCGCGCCCATCGCCCGAGACGTGCTGCGCGAGGCGCTCGAGCGCGACCCGGCCCGCCAGCCGGCCTTCCGGCCGCTCGCCCGGGGCCTGCCCGCGCGCGAGGGCCCCGACCCCGAACGGGGGCAGGGATGATGCTCGACACCTCCTTCGCCGGCGCCGCCGCGCCCTCGGCCCTCGTGGACAAGCTCCTCGAGATCAACTGGGGGCTGATCTTCTTTCTCACCCTCGTCGCCTGCATCGGCTTCGCCATGCTCTATTCGGCGGCGGGCGGCTCGTTCGACCCCTGGGCGAAGGCCCAGATGATCCGCTTCGTGCTCGGCCTCGCGGTGCTCTTCATCGTGGCGATGATCGATCCGCGCGTGTGGATGAGCCTTGCCTATCCGGCCTATGGCTTCGCGCTGCTCCTGCTGATCGCGGTCTTTCTCGTGGGCGAGATCGGCGGCGGCGCCCGGCGCTGGCTCGATCTCGGCCCCGTGAACCTTCAGCCCTCGGAGCTCATGAAGGTCACGCTGATCCTCGCCCTCGCGCGCTATTTCCACGGGCTCACCTTCGCGCGCGTGTCGAACCCGCTGTTTCTCGTTCCGGCCTTCCTCATGATGGCCCTGCCGGCCGCGCTCGTGATCAAGCAGCCCGATCTCGGCACGGGACTGCTCATTCTCGGCATCGGCGTCGGGCTCATCTTCCTCGCCGGGCTCCAATGGCGGCTGATCCTCGGGAGCCTCGCCGCGGCGGGCGCGGCCGTCTTCGCCTTCGGCGACTGGGTCTGGAACAGCCTGCTCGAGGAATATCAGCGCAACCGCATCCTCACGCTGTTCAACCCCGAGCTGGACCCGCAGGGGACGGGCTTCCACATCATCCAGGCCAAGATCGCGCTCGGCTCGGGCGGCATCTGGGGCAAGGGCTTCATGCAGGGCACGCAGAGCCATCTCGACTTCCTGCCCGAGCGGCAGACGGACTTCATCTTCTCCATGCTGGCCGAGGAATTCGGGCTCATGGGCTGCGTCTTCCTCATGGCCGTCTATCTCATCATCCTCGGCTATGGCGTCTCCATCGCCATCAGTACGCGGAGCCATTTCACGCGCCTTCTCGCCATGGGCGTCACCATCAATTTCCTCTTCTACATCGTCATCAACATGGCGATGGTGATGGGCATGATCCCCGTCGTCGGCGTACCGCTTCCGCTCGTCTCCTATGGGGGCACGGCCATGATCGTGCTCATGTTCGGCTTCGGCCTCCTCATGAGCGCGCATGTGCATCGCGAGCTCGAGATCCCGCGCGCGGGCGCGCTGTTCTGACCTCTCGCCGTGGCCCCCTCGGGGCCTTTCGCGCGCGGGGGCGGGCGGGCTAGCCTTGGCCCCAAGGGCCCCGGGCGGGGGCCGGACAGGGAGGAGACGGCGATGACCGCTGAACCGATTGCCTATGAGCGCGTGCGTGTCGAGCGGCCCGAGGCGGGCGTCGCGCTCGTCACGCTCGACCGGCCCGAGCGGATGAACGCGCTCGACTGGCGGATGGGCCCCGAGCTGCGCCACGCCATCTACAGCCTCGACGCCGAGGACGAGGTGCGGGCCATCGTGGTCACCGGCGCCGGACGCGCCTTCTGCGCGGGGGCCGACCTCGCCGGGGGCGAGGGCGCCTTCGCGGCCGAGCGGCTCGCCGAGCGGCAGGCGGTGATCGACCGGCTGAGGATCGACGATCGCCGCAACTACTGGGACCTCAACACGCCGATCATCGCCGCGATCAACGGGGCGGCCGTGGGGGCCGGGCTGACGCTGCCGGTGCAATGGGACCTGCGCCTCGTCGCCGAGGACGCGAAGCTCGGCTTCGTCTTCAACCGGCGCGGCGTGATCCCCGAACTCAACGCGCCGCTGCTCGTCCCCCGCCTCGTCGGCCTCACGCGCGGCATGGAGCTGCTGCTGACGGGGCGGATCTTCTCGGGCGCCGACGCGGCCGCCTGGGGCCTTTGCAGCGAGGCCCTGCCCGCCGCCGGGGTGCTGCCGCGCGCGCTCGAGATCGCCCGCGACATCGCGGCCAATGTGGCGCCCGTGTCGGCCGCGCTCACCAAGCGGCTCGTGTGGGAGGGCGTGCATGCCGACCTCGCGGCCATGCAGAGGCGCAATCATCATCTGTTCGGCTGGACGGCTGGGCAGGGCGATGCGCGCGAGGGTCCGGTCGCCTTCATCGAAAAGCGTGCGCCGCGCTGGGCCTTGCGCAAGAATGGCGGCTTTCCCGCGGAGTTCGACGCGGAGGCGTGAGGGAGGTTCGTGTGCGGATGGATGGCAGGCCGTCTCCGGAGGGGGCCTTGGTGCTTCTGTCGGGCGGGCAGGATTCGGCGATTTGTCTTGCCTGGGCACTCGCCCGCTTCGCCCGCGTCGAGACGGTCGGCTTCGACTACGGCCAGCGCCACCGTGCCGAACTCGCCGCGCGGGAGGATCTGCGGCGCGAGATCGCGGGCCTCGGTGCCGACTGGCGCGCGCGGCTCGGGCCCGACACGCGGCTCGACGCGGGCGTCCTCGCCGCGGTGGGCGCGAACGCGCTCACGGCCGACCTGCCGATCGGGACGGGGCCGGACGGCTTGCCCACGACCTTCGTGCCCGGACGCAACCTCCTCTTCTTCACGCTTGCCGCCGCGCTCGCCCACGGGCGGGGCCTCAGGCATCTCGTCGGCGGCATGTGCGAGACCGATTTCTCCGGCTATCCGGACTGCCGCGACGACACGCTGAAATCGCTCCAGGTCAGCCTCAATCTGGGCATGAACGCCCGGTTCGTCATCGACACCCCGCTCATGTGGCTCGACAAGGCCGAGAGCTGGGGGCTCGCCGAGCGGCTCGGCGGGCCGGCGCTCGTCGAGATCATCCGTAGGCGGAGTCTGAGCTGCTATCGCGGCGAAACCGGCCGCATGCATGAGTGGGGCCCGGGCTGCGGCACCTGTCCGGCCTGCGAGCTGCGGGCGCGGGGCTGGGCGGCCTACCGGGCGGGCCGTCCATGAGCTACGCCGTCAAGGAGATCTACCTCACGCTGCAGGGGGAGGGGGCGCGGGCGGGCCGGCCGGCCGTCTTCCTGCGCTTTGCGGGCTGCAATCTCTGGTCGGGGCGGGAGGCGGACAGGGAGGGGGCCGTCTGCCGCTTCTGCGACACCGATTTCGTCGGCACGGACGGGCCGGGCGGGGGACGGTTCGACAACGCCGAGGGGCTCGCCGCGGCGGTGGCGGCGGTGTGGCAGGCGGGCGCGGGACCGGGCGGGGTGCCGTACGTGGTCTGCACCGGGGGCGAGCCGCTGCTCCAGATCGACGCGGCACTCATCGCCGCCCTCGGGCGGGCGGGCTTCGCCGTGGGGGTGGAAACCAACGGCACGCAGGAAGCCCCGGCCGGGCTCGACTGGATCTGCGTGAGCCCCAAGGCGGGGGCCCCGCTCGTCCAGCGCGCGGGCGACGAGCTCAAACTCGTCTTTCCGCAGGCGGGGCTCGACCCGGCAGAGCTCGAGGGCGCGGGCCTGCGCTTCGACCACTGGCTCCTCCAGCCCATGGACGGGCCGGCGCGGCAGGCCAATACGCAGGCCGCCATCGCCTACTGCCTCGCCCATCCGCGCTGGCGCCTGTCGCTCCAGACCCACAAAATGCTCGGCCTGCCCTGATCGGCGCTGGATCGCGCGCGCGGGCTTTGCCATGATCGGGATCGGAAAACCCCGGGGGGCTCGCCCGGCGGAGGACACATCATGCATCGCATCCCGAGATCGGCCCGAGGCGGGGCGCGCCTCGCGTCGCTCCTGCTTCTGGGCGCGGGCCTTTCGGCCTGCGTCACCGAAGGGCTCGAGCCGCCGGCCCTGTTCGGCGCTTCACAGGCGCCCGCCCCCGAGCCGGCCGTCGCCGCCGTCGCTGAAGCGCCGCGGGTGGACGGGTTCGATTATCTCGCGCTGGAATCCTCCCTCCTGCAGCTTCGCGCCACGGGGGTGAAGGTGCCCTCGGTCAAGCCGCCCTCGATCGGGGGGCCGGTGCTCGCCGCGCCGCCTCCGGCCACGGCGCCCGCGGAGCCCGTCGCGGGCGAGGCGGCGCC
>JACAEB010000182.1 GCA_013389075.1 Alphaproteobacteria bacterium | reverse complement strand
GACCCGCGCGCGCCCGTGCCGGCCGAGGCGCTCGCCCGGCTCGATGCCCTTCTCGCGCGGCGGGCGGGCGGCACGCCCATGGCCCATCTCCTCGGCCGGCGCGAATTCTGGTCGCTCGACATCGCGGTGGGCCCCGAGGTGCTGATCCCCCGGCCCGACAGCGAATCACTCATCGAGGCCGCGGCCGATGTCCTCGGCGGCCGGGCGGAGGACCCCTTGCGCCTTCTCGATCTCGGCACCGGATCGGGCTCTCTTCTCCTTGCGCTGCTGACGCTCTGTCCGAAGGCCTTCGGGGTCGGGGTCGATCTCAGCCCGGCCGCGGCGGCGCGGGCGCGGGCCAATGCGAGGGCGCTCGGCCTCGGCGGGCGGGCGGCCTTCCTTGCGGGAGATTGGGGCTCCGCCCTCGCCGGCCCGTTCGATCTCGTCCTCTCCAACCCGCCCTATATCGAGACGGCCGCGTTAACGGGTCTGCAAGTCGAGGTTCGGGATCATGAGCCAAGGCTTGCGCTCGATGGCGGGGCCGACGGTCTTGCCGCCTACCGGGCGCTCCTGCCCGCGGGGCGGGACCTCCTCGGCCCCAGGGGCGTTATGATCGTGGAGATCGGCAGAGGTCAGGCCGAGGCCGTCACGGCGATCGGGCGGGGCGCGGGGCTTGACTTGATCGGCATTCGCGAGGACCTTGGCGGCCGATCGCGTGGCCTCGTCTTCGCGCCGCGGCCGGCCTTGGCGCCGGCTCCGGCTGCCGCCTCGGGCGGCGGAGCGGGGCGGGAGAAAACGGCCTCAAAGAGCCGACGCGAGGGGTGGTCCGGGACCGCGACGATCGAGGGACGCAAGAAAGGGGTTGGAAAGCCGGAATTGAGCGGCTAATTTCCCGTGAGGGGATGGGTTGCGGCTCACGAGTGACTCGCGATACGCGCACCCGCCGCATATTCCGTGACGCAGGCTCCAGTTACGCGCCGCGAAGCGCGGCCTTCGGCGACGCCGGTCGGCGCCGCCGGCTTCGTGGTCCGCGGGCCGACCTGTCCCGCCGGTCCGTCCAGCCTTGGCCTCCGTCGGATGTCCTTGGCGTCCGGCGGTGGCGGCACGGAGCGGGGACCGGCAGAAATGTCCGCGGTGCGGTCCGGTCAAACGGTTCGAAAATGACGGCCTTCGAGGGCCGCTGCCTTCCTCCCGCGCCAGGCCGCACGGCACCGGCTCCGGGAGCGTCCGACCTCCGCCCTCATCGCTTCGGGGCGGCCGGCGGCGCGCAAGGCGAGGTGTGAGTCGTTCACGGCAGACAGTGGAAAAAGATGAGACCAGGTCAGATATCGAAACGATCCCGTGGCCGCAGCCGCAAGCCGAACGTGCAGATCAATCGCACCTTCGACAGCAACGGTCCCGATGTGAAGATCCGGGGCTCGGCGGCGCAGATCGTCGAGAAGTACCAGGCCCTCGCGCGTGATGCGCAATCGGCCGGCGATCACATCCAGTCGGAGAATTATCTCCAGCACGCGGAGCATTACCTCCGCGTCCTGAACGCCATGCAGCAGACCATGCAGACCTTCCAGGGTCAGCGGCCCAACGGCACGGGCGAGCGCTGGCAGGGCGAGGGGGCCAATGGCAATGGCCATGGCAATGGGGCCGAGCGGGACGGCGAGGACCGGGGCGAGGCCTCGGACGAGGGGTCCCAGGACGGTCCGTCCCCGAGCGGGGAAATCGCCAGCGCCGGCTGACACCGGCGCAAGGGCGCCCCGGCGGCGTCCTTCGATGCCGGTGGAGCCTGTCCCTGCCGGTCCCGCGCGAGGGACCCGACAAGGCCGCGCCCCCGTGGGCGCGCCTTTTTCGTCTCCGCCGCCCCGCCCGCCTTTCCGGCCATGCCGGCGCCGCCGAGTCGCGGCGCGGGGCAGGGGCTCGCCGCTGTCGCAGCCGGTCGCACCGGTCTTGTGTTGCGGCCTTGCAACATTACATGCTGGATGCAGCCATGCCGTGCGAAACGGGTGGCCGCCGCGTGCCTCCCGGGCCCGTCCGGCCGGGTGGGGCGTTCTTCAGGTGCCAACCGTTGGGCCATGAGACGGGGACGTCATGAATTTCGACAGCTATACCGACCGCGCCAAGGGTTTCATCCAGTCCGCGCAGGGGCTCGCGCTGCGCGAGGCGCATCAGCGCTTTCTGCCCGAGCATCTGCTCAAGGTCCTGCTCGATGATCCCGAGGGCCTTGCCGCCAATCTCATCCGCACCGGCGGGGGCGACCCCAGGGCCGCGCTGAAGGCCGTGGAGCTTGCCCTCGGCCGCCAGCCCAAGGTCGAAGGCGGCGGCGCGGGCCAGCTATATCTCGCGCCCGAGACGGCGCGTCTCTTCTCCGAGGCCGAGGGCCTTGCCAAGAAGGCGGGGGACGCCTTCGTCAGCGCCGAGCGGCTGCTGCTCGCCATCGCGCTCGACGGCAAGTCCGAGGCCGGACGGATCCTGCGCGAGGCGGGTGTCACGCCGCAGGGGCTCGAGGGCGCGATCGCCGCCCTGCGCAAGGGCCGCACCGCCGACAGTGCGAGTGCGGAGGAAGGCTATGACGCGCTGAAGCGCTATGCGCGCGACCTCACCGAGGCGGCCCGCAGCGGCAAGCTCGACCCCGTCATCGGCCGGGACGAGGAGATCCGCCGCACCATCCAGGTGCTGTCGCGCCGCACCAAGAACAATCCCGTCCTGATCGGCGAGCCGGGCGTCGGCAAGACGGCCATCGCCGAGGGCCTGTCCTTGCGGATCGTCAATGGCGATGTGCCCGAAAGCCTCAAGGAGCGCCGCCTCCTTGCGCTCGACATGGGCGCGCTCATCGCGGGGGCCAAATATCGCGGCGAGTTCGAGGAGCGCCTCAAGGCCGTGCTGCAGGAGATCACCGCGGCCGGCGACGTCATCCTCTTCATCGACGAGATGCACACGCTGGTCGGCGCGGGCAAGGCGGACGGGGCGATGGATGCCTCGAACCTCCTCAAGCCGGCGCTCGCCCGGGGCGAGCTCCACTGCATCGGGGCGACGACGCTCGACGAATACCGCAAGCATGTCGAAAAGGACGCGGCGCTCGCCCGCCGGTTCCAGCCCGTCTTCGTCGCGGAGCCGACGGTCGAGGACACCATCTCGATCCTCCGCGGGCTGAAGGAAAAATACGAGGTGCACCACGGCGTGCGCATCTCCGACAGCGCGCTCGTGGCGGCGGCGACGCTGTCGAACCGCTACATCGCCGACCGCTTCCTGCCCGACAAGGCGATCGATCTCATGGACGAGGCGGCGAGCCGGCTGCGCATGCAGGTGGATTCGAAGCCCGAGGAGCTCGACGAGCTCGACCGGCGGATCATCCAGCTCAAGATCGAGCGCGAGGCGCTGAAGAAGGAAAGCGACCAGGCCTCGCGCGACCGGCTCGAGAAGCTCGAGGGCGAGCTTGCGGGGCTCGAGGAGGAAGCCGCGGCGCTCACCGCGCGCTGGCAGGCCGAGAAGGAAAGCGTGAATGAGGGCCAGCGCCTCGCCGAGGAGCTCGACCGCGCGCGCTCCGATCTCGACACCGCCCAGCGCAGGGGCGACTACAACCGCGCGGGCGAGATCGCCTATGGCATCATCCCAAGGCTCGAAAAGGAGATCGCCGCGCTCAACGAAAAGGCCTCGTCCGGCGAGGGGGCGCTCGTCGAGGAGACCGTGTCCGAGGCGCACATAGCGAGCGTCGTCTCCCGCTGGACCGGCATTCCCGTCGACAAGATGCTCGAAGGCGAGCGCGAGAAGCTGCTCGGCATGGAGGGCGCCATCGGGCGGCGCGTCATCGGCCAGTCGGAAGCGGTCGAGGCCGTCTCGAACGCCGTGCGGCGCGCGCGGGCGGGTCTTCAGGACCCCAACCGGCCGATCGGCTCGTTCATGTTCCTCGGCCCCACCGGGGTCGGCAAGACCGAGCTCACCAAGGCGCTGGCGGAATTTCTGTTCGATGACGATCAGGCGATCGTGCGGCTCGACATGTCCGAGTACATGGAGAAGCACTCGGTCGCCCGGCTCATCGGCGCGCCTCCGGGCTATGTCGGCTATGAGGAGGGCGGCGCGCTCACCGAGGCGGTGCGGCGGCGGCCCTATCAGGTCGTTCTCTTCGACGAGATCGAAAAGGCGCATGCGGACGTCTTCAACGTCCTCCTGCAGGTGCTCGACGACGGGCGCCTCACGGACGGTCAGGGCCGGACGGTCGACTTCAAGAACACGCTCATCATCATGACGTCCAATCTGGGCTCGGACTATCTCGCCAACCTGCCCGACGGCGCCGACACCGCCTCGGTGCGCGAGGATGTGATGGCGGTGGTGCGCGGCCATTTCCGGCCCGAGTTCCTGAACCGGCTCGACGAGATCATCCTCTTCCACCGGCTCGGGCGCGACCAGATGGACAGGATCGTCGACATCCAGATCGATCGGCTGCGCCGGCTCGTCGCCGACCGCAAGATCGCCATCAATCTCGACGAGGCCGCGCGCGTCCACCTCGCCGGGGCGGGCTACGATCCGGTCTATGGCGCCCGTCCGCTCAAGCGGGTGATCCAGCGCCTCCTTCAGAACCCGCTCGCCGAAGCGATCCTGAAGGGCGAGATCGCCGACGGCGACGAGGTGCGCGTGTCGGTGGAGGACGGCCGGCTGACGCTGAACGGCCGCCCCGTGCGCGAGGCCGCCTGAGGCGGGCGAACGGGGCGCCGCCCGGCGGGGCGAGGCCCCGCCCGGCCGGTCTGCGCCTGCGGAGGGTCAGGGGGTCGGGATGGCCTTGCCGTCGATCCCGGCGATCTTGCGTTCGGGCTCGCTGCCGAGGAGCGGGGTCGCCGCGATCTGCTGGCGCAGCTCCGTCAGCGTCTCCTGGAAGGCGTGCAGCTCCTTGCCTTCGAGCTTGCGGCCGGTGGGAATCTTGAGGCCGAGCGGGTTCACCTGCTCGTTGTTCTTCATCACCTCGTAATGGAGGTGCGGCCCCGTGGACCGGCCGGTCGTGCCGACATAGCCGATGACATGGCCCTGCGAGACGCGCACGCCCTTGCGGATGCCCTTGGCGAAGCCCTTCATGTGGGCATAGGCGGTCTTGTAGCCATTGGCATGGGCGATGCGGACGTAATTGCCGAAGCTGCCATTGCGGGCGGCGAAGTCGATGACGCCGTCGCCGGCGGCATAGATGGGCGTGCCGGTCATGGCGGCGAAGTCCACGCCCTTGTGCATCTTGCTGTAGCCGAGCACCGGATGGCGGCGCATGCCGAAGGTCGAGGAGATGCGCGCGCCGTCGATCGGCGTCTTCATGAGGAACTTCTTGGCGCTCGCCCCGGTCTCGTCGAAATAGTCGATCCGGCCGCCCGGCGGCTGGAAGCGGAAGAGCTGCCGTTCGCGGCCGGCGGCGTCGAGGCGGCCATAGAGCACCTCGCCGGTCTTCATGATGGTGCCGCTCTCGTCGGTCAGATAGGAGAACAGCACCTCGAACTCGTCGCCCACATGGATGCCGCGCTGGAAGTCGATGTCGTAGGCATACATGCGCATGAGATCGGCGATGACCTTGTCGGGCACGCCCGCATCCTTGGCGGCGACATAAAGGCTCGTCTCGATCACGCCGCGCGCCCGCGCGAATTTCTCGGCGAGCGGGGTCACGTCCTCATAGGCCTCGTAGCCCCCATCCTCGGTGCGGCGCACGCGGATGTGGCGGTCGATATCGGTGCGGATGGCGAGCGAGCGGACCTTGGCATCGCCCGGCCCGCCGGCGAGGCCGAGACCCGGACTGCCCATGCCGAGCGCCGCCGCCATCACCATGCGGGGACGCTCGATCTCGACGGCGATGTCCTGGCCGACCACGATGCGGCGCGGATCGAACAGCGGCTTGAGGGCCTTGCCGAGCAGATAGACGTCGCGTTCGCCCACGCCCATGCCCGCGAGAATGCCGGCGAGCGTCTCCCCGCTCGCGACCTTGTGCGCCACGTCCTCGAGCGAGGCGCGTTTGCGCGCGGATTCGATGACCGAGCGGGCAAGGCCCGGATCGATCTCGGCGGGAACCAGCGCCGCTGGCGCGTCCAGCGGGGGCGCCGAGAGCGGCCGGGCGTCGGTGTCGAGTGCGGCGAGCGCGAGGGTCCCGGCTTCCGCAACGGGATCGGGCGCCCGCGCCGCGAGGCTGGGTTCGGCGGCGGCGAGGAGCGAGGCCGTCTCGATCGGCGCCGCCTCGCTGAGGGCCCCGAGCGCGAGCCCGCCGGCCGAGAGGCCGCAGACGAGAAGGGCGGAGGCCGCGAGCAGGGCGCGCGGGGCGCTGCCCGACCGGCCGCCATGCAGGAGCGGCGGGCTCGACGGAGTCAGGTTGGAGACCGGGGAAACGGAGGAGCCGGGTCGGCCGGCGGTCCCGGTGGGGACCGCAGCGCTGCGGACTCGGAAAAGCTGGTTCAGACCGCGTCTGACCGAATCACGTCGCACGTAAAAGTCCACCCCAGACGACCCCGCCCCATTTACAAATACGGATTCTCGGATGACGCCGCACGGGTCGCAACTGCTGGGATTGTCGCGCTTCTTGGTCCGTGAGGTCGCCATAACGTGCCGTCTGGGGTTGGCCTTGTCAACAGGAGCGAATCGGACTCCTCAGGTCGCGATCGAGGCCGAAGCAAGAAGCCTGCCGGCGCCTCTTCGGCTTGAATCGAAAGGCTAATCCCGCTCGGTTAGCGGTGCTTCAAGCCCGGAGGGAAAAGGCCACCGGTTGGGGTAAACAAGAATTAACCAATGTGGCAGGCGGGCTGCCCGCGCCGGGGCCGGGCGGAGCTCAGGCCTCGCCGCGCGGTGCCCCGCAGCTCGCCCCGCCGAGCACGCAGAAGGTGGCGCAATGGGGGTGGGCGAGGGCGACGGGACCCATGGCCTCGGAGAGGCGCGTCCCGAGTTCGAAGCGCGGATCATAGGCAAGGAGCGTGCAGGCGAGGACCGCGGGCCGCGCCGCGCCCCGGCGCTTCACCACCATGCGCGCACTCGCGCACATCACCTCGCGCGGCGACTTGCCGAGAATGCCCCAGCAGCGGTCGGTGATCTCCGGCACGTCGGCCGTCGCGTCCATCTGCGGAAATATGACGAGACCAAGCGGATCGGCGGCATCGACGGGCAGGTCCTCCGCCGCGAAGAGGCGGGCAAAGCCTGCCCGCAGCTCCGCCTCGCCTTCGCTCCCGAGGAGCCGGCTCGCGACGTCGAGCGCGATCCCGGCCCCGGCCGCCCAGCGCAGCCCCTCGAGCGTCCGCGCGAAGCTGCCCGCCCCGCGCTCGGCGTCGTGACCGGCGGCCGTGTAATGGTCGAGCGACACGCGCAGGCGCAGCCGCGCCCCGTATCGGGCGGCGAGCCCGGCGAGCGCGCCGGCATGGCGCATCATCGGCCGCATGGCGTTGGTCAGCACCAGCGCGTCGTGGCCGGCCGCGAGGATGGCGGTCAGGATGGGGAGGATGTCGGGATTGAGGAAGGGCTCGCCCCCGGTCAGCCCGACGAGGCGCGTGGGCAGGCCAAGCTCGGCGATCTCCGCGAGATAGGCCGCGACCTCGTCGGCGCCGATATAGGCGAGGGCGTCGTTGCGCGGCGAGGAGTCGATGTAGCAGGTCGCGCAGGAAATGTTGCAGAGCGAACCCGTATTGACCCACAGCGTCTCGAGCGCGTGGAGGCTCACCCGCGCGCGCGGCTCGCCCGTGGCGGTGCGGTCGGGATCGGCGAATTTCGCGCGGGCGGGCGGGGAGAGGGCGGTTCCGGTCATCGCACGCAGTGTGGGTCAGGGCGCGGCCGGCGCCAAGATCGGGCCGATCACGCTTTTGCGAGCGGGCCGGCCTCGGCGGCGACCCGCCCGTAGAGGGCAAGGCTGTCGCGCACGAAGGCCTGTGTCGTGAAGCTCGCCTCGTAGGTGGCCGTCCCCCCCGCCACGAGGCGCTCGCGCAGGGCCGGGTCGGTCATCACGCGGGTGAGAGCGCGGCGCAGCGCCTGCCCATCGTCGAC
Organism: Alphaproteobacteria bacterium; assembly: GCA_013389075.1. GTDB lineage: Bacteria > Pseudomonadota > Alphaproteobacteria > JACAEB01 > JACAEB01 > JACAEB01. The sequence continues at coordinate 4,449 of JACAEB010000182.1, read as the reverse complement.
GGGCACGAGAAGTCCGTTCACCCCGTCCTCGACATAGGCGGCAGGGCCCGCGGCCGCCGCCGCGACGAGCGGACGCCGGGCCGCCCAGGCGTCCACCATCACCGTCCCGAAGGGCTCGTAGCGCGAGGGAAAGGCGACGATGTCGCAGGCGGCGAGGAGGGCGGCGCGGTCGTCACGCCAGCCGAGGAAGCGCACGCGGTCGGCGACGCCGAGCGTCTCGGCGAGCGCCTCGAGCTCGGCGCGGATCGGCCCCTCGCCCGCGATCCACAGGAAGGCGTCAGGCAGTCCGGCCAGGGCCTCGAGCAGCGTGTCGAGCCCCTTCTTGGGATGGAGGCGGGCGAGGGCGAGGAGGAGCGGAGCGTTTTCGGGCGTCGCATGGGCGGCGCGCGGCGTGGGGTCGACCTGCGGGAAATCCGCGGTGGTGTGGACAAGGTGCACATGGTCCGCCGGAACGCCCTCGGCGACGATGTGGCGGACGAGATCGCGCGTCAGCCCGACATGGTGGCGGCAGTTGGCGAACCGGCTCGCCTTGTAGTAGCCGCCATACCAGCCGATGCTGCGCGCCTTCTGCGCGGCGGGGGCGAAGGTGCCGGCCCGGCCCATCCAGTACTCGATCACCTCGGGACGGAAGCGCCGGATCGCCCGGCGCAGCGTGAGGTCGGTCGGCAGGCGCAGGAAGCTGTCGAACCGCGCGGTCGCGACCGCGACGCCCTTCGCCGCGAGGGCGGCGAGCCGATGGGCGTTGTTGGCGCGCGTCACCACCATCTGCGTGAAGCCCGCATCGGCCAAAGCGAGCACGGATTCGAGAAAGATGTTCTCGGCCCCGCCCACATCGGCGCCGGCCATCACATGCATCACGCGCATCCGCTCGCCCCTCCCATCACCGCCGGGCGCCCCGCGCGTCGCGCCCCTCAGGTCCCCGATAGCCCAGCCGGCGGGGGAAGGCAAAGCCCCCCGCCCGCGGAAGCGCTTCGTTAAACTTGCTTTCAAGGCCGGCAAGGCACACTCGCGGGCGCCGGCCGGACGGGGCCGGACGAAAGGATCGTTCCGGACGATGGATACCGCCCGCACCAGGATCGAGTTCGCCCCGCTGACCCAGGCGGAGTGCGACGCCATCGTGGCGCGGCACGACAAGCTGCGGGCCGGACGGCTCGGCGGCGCACGGGCGACCTTCTCCTTCACCGACCTCAGCGGGCTCGACCTGTCGGGCCGCGACCTGCGCGATGCCGATTTCACCGGCGCCGTGCTCGCCGAGGCCGATCTCGGCGGCTCCGTGCTCGACAATGCGACCTTCTTCGCCGCCGATCTGCGCCGGGCGCGTCTGCCGAAGGCGAGCCTGAGGCGGGCGGATCTGCGCGGGGCCTGCTTCCGGGGCGCGGTGCTCGACCGGGCCGACCTCACCGAATGCGACCTGCGCGAGGGCCTCATCGCCGAACGCGATCCGGGGGGACGTCTGCGCTATCTCCAGCACGACATCGGGCCCGACCAGATGCCGGCGGTGCTCACGGCGCGCCCCCGGTCCGACGGGCGCGAGGGCTCGGGCGGCTCGGGCGTGTGCGCCGACTTCACCGATGCGAGCCTGCGGCGCGCGCGCCTTGCCCGCGCCAATCTGCGCCAGGCGCTCTTCGAGAACGCGGATCTGACGGATGCGGATCTCTCGGGATCGAACCTCTCGGGCGCGCGCTTTGCAGGCGCCATCCTCGTCAACACGCAGATGGACCTCATCGTCGCCGACGGGGCGGACCTCACACGGGTCCTCAGTACACGGCCGAGCGGCATCTCACTCGAGGATCTGCCCGAACCCTTCGAGTTCGTGCTCGAACGTCATCAGCTCTGGGCGCGTTCGGAGGGACGCGACGGGCGGCCCGCCGCGCTCGACCGCGTCGACCTCAGGGCCGCGGGCTCGCTCGCCGGGCTCGACCTGACGGCGCTCGTCGCCAACCGCGCCGTCTTCTACGGGCTCGACATGACCGGGGTGAAGCTGCAGGGCGCCCAGCTCGCGGGGGCCGATCTCAGGGCCTGCGCCCTCGCCGGCGCGGATCTGCGCGGGGCCAATCTCACCGGCGCGCGCCTCTCGAAGGCGAACCTCTCCGGCGCCAATCTGAGCCCGCTCCTCATCGACGAGACGCGCTCGCTGCCCGCCCAGTGCGCAGGCATGGAAGCGCGGTACACGGACTTCGCCGGAGCGGATCTCAGGGGAGCCGTGCTCGCGGGCGCCGACCTCTCCCATGCGGGCCTCTTCGGCGCCCGCCTCGCCGAGACCGATCTCTCGGGTGCGCTCCTCACGGGCGCCCAGATTGCCCATTCGGCCTTCCGGCAGGCGCAATTCCACGGCGCGCGGGGGGTACGGCTCATCAAGGCGTGAGAGAGGGCCGACGGACCGGCGGTCAGGCCTCGCCGCTTCCCGCCTTGTCCTTCGCCTTCTGCTCCTCGGCGGCCTTGAGGAGCGCGCGGGCGGCCGTGAGCGGAACCGGATCGGCGGCCGTCCGTGTCCGGATGAACGAGCCGATACGGTCGATGGCGCCCTGCGATTCGGAAATCTCGGGATAGGCGTGGAAGGCGTGGAGCTGCTGGTCCCACACCTCGATCGACACATCGACGCCGGCCTGGTCGGCCCGGTGGGCGAGGCGCTTGGCGTCGTCCTTCAGCACCTCCTGATTGCCCACATGGACGAGCATGGGCGGCAGGCCGCGGAAGTCGCCATAGAGCGGGGAGGCGAGCGGATTGGTCGGGTTCTCGCCGTTGAGATAATGCCGCGCACAGAGTGCGAGGAACTCGAGCGAGTTGATGGGGTCGGTCTTGGCGTTGAGCAGCAGCGACCAGCCCGAGAGGCTGAGGTCGACCCAGGGGGAGATCAGGACGAGGGCGGAGGGAAGCGGCAGGCGCTCGTCCCGCAGCGCCAGCGTCGCCGCGAGCGCGAGCCCCGCCCCCGAGGCATCGCCCGCGAAAGCGATCCCTTGCGGATGGATCCCCGTCCCGAGGAGCCAGCGATAGGCCTCGAGCGTGTCCTGGAGCGCCGCGGGGAAGGGATGCTCGGGCGCGAGCCGGTAATCGAGGAGGAGCCCGCGCGCGCCGGCCGCAAGGCACATGCGCGAGACGAGCCCGCGATGGGTGGCGGGCGAGCCGAGAATGTAGCCCCCGCCGTGAAGATAGAGCACCACGCGGTGGGTCCGGCTCGTCGCCGTCTGCACCCATTCGGCGGTGACGTTGCCCGCATGGATGGGCGAGGTGGTGACGTCGGAGGAGAGCGGCTTTTCGGCGCGGCCGAGCTTTTCGTAGCGCTTGCGCAGCACCTTGGGCGGGATCGTGGGATCGAAGCGCACGGACTTGCCCCGGCCAAGGCCGACGGGCCCTGGCGAAAACAGCTCCTTGAGGCTCTTCAGTCGCATGCCGGTCCTTGCCCCCTAGCCTATCCTGGCGCCCCGTCTCCCATCCGCCCCGCGCGCCCGTAGACTGGCAACCTCCCTGCCTTAGCACAAGAGTGCGAAGAATTGGTGCCCCGCGACCGTCCGGACAGGGCCGAAAAAGAAGCCGGCCCCGCGAGGGGGCCGGAAAGGTGGGGAGGGAAAATCGACGGGAGGGGGCCTCAGGCCGCGTGCTCGACCGTCCGCGCGGCGGGGGCGTCGCGGCTCGTGATCTCGATGCGGCGAGGCTTCTTTTCCTCGGGGATCTCGCGCACGAGGTCCACGTTCAAGAGCCCGTTCTCGAGGCTCGCGGCCGCGATGCGGACGTGATCGGCGAGCTCGAAGCGGCGCTCGAAGCTCCGCGCGGCGATGCCGCGATGCAGATACTGCCGGTCGCCCGCGCTCTCGGACTGGCTGCCCGAAATGATCAGGGTGTTGTCACGCACCTCCACCGACAGATCGTCGCGGCCGAAGCCGGCCACCGCCATGGTGACCCGATACTCGTTCTCGGCGCGGTGCTCGATATTGTAGGGCGGGTAGCCGTTCTCGACCTTCGCGGCCGTGTCCAGAAGATTGAACAGGCGGTCGAAGCCGACGGTGGTGCGGTAAAGGGGGCTGAGATCCAAGGTTCGCATGACATCCTCCTGTGCGAAGCGATGAATGGGACCCGGACCGGCTTCCGATCGCCGGACGCTGCCGCGCGATCCCGTAGCCTGAGACTGCCGGGCCTGAGCCTGCCGGCTCCCTCGGGGCCTGCCTGGCAGCGCCCCGCAGCGCAGATTTGGGAACCGTCCGCGCGAGGTTCAAGAGGGGGATGTCCCCGGCGTGTCAGCGCGCCGGCCGGCGCTCCCAGGGCTCGAGCGTGCCGATCACATGGCGCGCCGTCGGGCCCGCGAGGGCGTCGAGAACCCCGCCCGCGATTTCGGCATGGGTGAGCCAGCGGGCCGTCTCGCCCTCCAGATGGAAGCCGAGGATGACCTGCGTGTAGGCGATGCCCGGTCGCGCCGTCATGGCGGCCGCCCGCTCCGCGCCGACGCCGCCCGGG
>JACAEB010000140.1 GCA_013389075.1 Alphaproteobacteria bacterium | reverse complement strand
GGCCCGGCCGGCCCGGCGAGCGCGCACGGGCGGCGCCTTCCCCGCGCGGGCACATCTGGACTTGGCCCGGTCTTTCCCCTATAGAAGCGCACTCTTTCCGGCCCGAAGACGGCCCGAAGTCCCGGCTTTCCCGCCGGCCTTCCCCGTCCCTCGGAGCGCCCAGGTAGCTCAGTCGGTAGAGCAACGGACTGAAAATCCGTGTGTCGCTGGTTCGATTCCGGCCCTGGGCACCATTTGTTCTTTTTTCTTCGTCCGAATTCGTCCGATTTCTCTTGAAAATCAGTGACTTGGGCGCTGATTGCGTCCGAGGTTGTCCGGCACGATCCGGGACAGACCGAGAACCTTGGGGGCATCTTTGGGGGTTCTGGTGAATGCCCCCGATTTTGAGGCCCTTAGGATGCCCCTCACGGAGACCCAAGGTTGGTTCGCATTGCAGCGGTGCGGCAGGGTTTCCCACTGGGCGTTGATCTTGCGGACCGATGAAGGCGCCCCCCGGAAACAGCAAGCTTCACATCTCCGAGGCCGTCATGGACCTGCTCGATTTCGGCCTTAGGCCCCTGAGCGCTTTCCTCTCCGAGGAGGTCAAAGACGCAGTGCGGCGACGGGCCCGGAGAAGAAGTTTCGGGGATGGTCAGGCCGTGCATCGGCGAGGCGATGACGAAGCGCGCCTTTGTATCGTCGCGGCGGGCATGGTGCGGTTCGGGCGGTTTCAGCATGACGGCTCGTTCAAGCTGCTCGCCATGCTTGGACCGGGCGCCCACTACGGCGACGTGGCCCTCCTGCGACAGGCCTTCACGCAGAATGTTGTCGCCCATGGACAAGTCGAAATCGATATGATCGACGCCGAAACCTTGGAGAGCTTGCTGCACGAACGGCCGGACCTGGCCACAGCCCTCTGGCGGTGCAATACGGCGCGACTGAATGCCGTGCTCGAACTCTATGATGATGCGCGGACGCTGGGCGTGACCGCTCGGCTGGCCAAGGTGATCTATGTCCACACCGGACGCGGCGAGCTGCCTGACGGTGTGGCATGCCTTCAACGCGACCTTGCCGAACTGCTCGGGGTCTCGAAAGTCGCCATTGGAAAGGCGACGCGCGACCTGGAGAAGGCAGGACTGATCCAGTCCGGGTATCGACGCATCCTCGTGCCCAGCAAGGCCAGGCTGAAGGACTGGCTTCGAAAATCCGGAGCCGCCTGAAACGACTGGCCTCCGGACTCCGGCGACCGGGCAAAGCGCGAAACACATGGCTAAATGCAAACTTCTTTGTCTTCTCCGCGCCTCGATGATGGCAAGATGCCCTCATAGCGAGACCGTCACCCGGCGCATCGGCCAAGGTGACCCGACCGGAGGAGCGCGCCGTGAGCGTAGAGCTGAGCCAGGACCAACGGGCGTTCGGCGAGTACGCCCGCCGCTGGTTGAAGGAAAACGCGCCGCCCCCGCCACCCGAGCGTTTGCCGATCACACCGATCGAGGTCATGACGATCGGTCAGCGCGACTATCTGCAGGCCTGGCAGCGCAAGTGTTATGACGCCGGCCTCGTCGGTGCCGATTATCCCAAGGAATACGGCGGGCACGGGCATACGGGTTGCCAGCGCATCGCGAACCAGGAGATGAACCGCGCAGGCGTGCCCTTCCTCATCAATATCGTTGGCCTCAGCATGGCTGCGCCGACCATTCTCCAGCACGGCACTGAGGAGCAGAAGCGCAAGTTCATTCCGGGGTGCCTGTCCGGCGACGAGATCTGGTGTCAAGGCTTCTCTGAACCCGGCGCCGGATCGGACCTTGCCAACCAGCGCACCTCGGCCGTGCGCGACGGCGACGAGTGGATCATCAACGGCCACAAGGTGTGGACCAGCCTAGGTCACTTCGCCAGGTGGATGATCCTGGTCACCCGCACCAGCAAGGACGACAAGTATAACGGCCTGACCTATTTCCTCTGCCCGATCGAAGGCCATCCGGGCGTGAGGGTCCGCCCGCTGGTGAAGATCACCGGAGAGACCGGCTTCAACGAAGTGTTCTTCGAGGATGTCCGGGTCCCCGACGCCAACCGGCTCGATGAGGTCGGAAAGGGCTGGGCGGTGGCGATGACCACGCTTCTGTCCGAACGCGGAGCGTCTGAAGGGGCCGGCAGCGGCGGCGGTCGTGGGGAGAGCGCCATCCGGGACCTGATCAGCCTCGCCCGCAGCACTTGGCGAAACGGGGTCTTGGCCGCCGACGATCCCGTAACGCGCGACGCGATCATGCAGCGCGCCATCGTGGCAGAGGGGATGCGCCAGAACGCCAAACGCGCCCGTGTGCCTGCGCTGTGTGATCACCCGATGCGCCTGCCGCTTCAGCAGAAGCTCACTGGCAGCGAGTTCCAGCAAGGCAACGCCCGGCTCGGCGTCGAGATCGCCGGCGCCCATTCCACGCTCTACAAGCGCGATCCGCGCGCACCGCAAGCGGGCCACTGGCCGCTCGCCTATCTCAACTCCTACGGTAACACCATCGCCGCCGGAACCAACGAGATCCAGCGCAACATCCTCGGCGAGCGCGTGCTCGGTCTTCCCAAGACGAAGTAGGAGTGCGGGCATGACCACGGCAAAGACGGTATCGAAGGATTTTGGCTTTGGCGAAGACGAAGCGATGCTGCGCGACATGGCGCGCAGGATGCTGAGTGAGCGCTTGCCGATGGACCGGCTGCGAAAGCTCGTCGCCGAGGCGCCCGAGCCGGTCTACGACAAGGGCGAGCGCGCACCCTGGGACACGCAGCTCTGGTCTGAGATCGTCGCGCTGGGCTGGACGGGGCTTGCCGTCAGCGAGGCGGAGGGCGGGTCCGACATCTCCCTCGCCGGCATTGCGGGCATCGTCGAGGAGGTCGGCCGGCATGCGCTGCCATCGCCGCTGATCCCGACCCTGATGGCAAGCCTGGTGTTGCGCGCTGCGAGTGGCGAGGTCGCGGGTCAGCTTCTCGCGCGCATCGCCGGCGGGGCGACCGCGAGCCTCGCGATCACCAACGACCGCGGCAGCTGGGAGCCCGAACACGCGCCGCTGATCGCGCGTGAAGAGGCCGGCGCGCTCGTCCTTCACGGCGACGCGCGGTTCGTTCAGGACGCCTTCAAGGCCGACTTCCTGATTGCCAGCGCAAGGCTTGGCGAGACATTCGTTCTGTGTGCGGTCGAAACGGACGCCGATGGACTGCGGCTGGAGGCGGACCACATTCACGACCTCACCCGCGACCAGGCGAGTGCGCATTTCCAAGGCGTGCGCGTCAGCGACGCGGCAGTGGTGTCGCGCGATGCGGCTTCGGTGTTGCGCGCCGCTTGGCCGGGGCTTCTGGTGCTGGTCTCTGCCGACCTTTGCGGGGCGAGCGAGCGGCTGCTCCAAACCACGGTCGAATACGCCAAGGAGCGCGTGCAGTTCGACCGCCCCATTGGGTTCTTCCAGGCGGTGAAGCATCCGCTGGTGGACGCGATGGTCGAGATCGATCGTGCACGGTCGCTGCTCTATTACGCGGCTGCGGAGATAGATGCGGGAATCGACAAGGCGGAGATCGCCGCCCGCATGGCCAAGAGCGCCGCTTCCGACGCGGCCGCCTTCATCTCGGACCGGGCCATCCAGCTTCATGGTGGGATCGGGTTCACCTGGGAATACGGTCTGCACATCCACTTCAAGCGCAACCTCCACAATCAGGCTCTCTTCGGCGACGGCGTGCACCAGCGCAAGAAGCTTGCGGACCTGCTGATCGGGCCGGTCAGCACCTCGCCAAATCTTGGCCGTGATCCCGCCGCGACCTGAAGCCGCCGGCGACCGACCGGCCCGCGGGAAGAGTTCAACCCTGACCGACCTTTGCCCGACTGCAATAGACATAGGAGGTTACCCGTGGTTCAAGTTGTCGACGTTTTCTGGTCCTTCCGGAGTCCCTATTCCTATCTTGCTACGCCCGATCTCCTGCGCCTGCGCCAGGATTTCCAGGTCGACGTGCGCTTCCGCCCCGTCCTGCCGATCGCTGTGCGCAACAAGGGGCTCCTCTTTTCGGGCGACAAGCGACGGGTTCGGTACATCGCACTTGACTCCCGGCGACGTGCCGAATTTCTCGGCATGAAGATCGCTCACCCGACCCCCGATCCGGTCGTGCAGGATCTGACGACCTTCGAGGTTTCCGAGGACCAGCCCTACATCTATCGATTGACTGGTCTCGGCGTCGAAGCCGAGCGCCGCGGTAAGGGCATCGACCTCGCCTTTCACGTCTCCCATCTCATCTGGGGCGGCGAACCGGGCTGGAACGAGGGCGACAAGCTCGCCCGAGCCGTGGCCAGGGCTGGGCTCGATCTGGCCGAGCTCGACGCCGCCATCACAGCCGAAGATCCCGTACCCCAGATCGAAGCCAACCAGGCGGCGCTCGACGCCGCCGGCGGCTGGGGCGTTCCGACCATGGTGTTCAACGGCGAGCCCTTCTTTGGCCAGGACCGGATCGACACGCTCCGCTGGCGCCTCGAGAAATCCGGCGTGCCGAAGCGCTGAACACGCTGGCAACGAGGTTCGCCAAACGCATGAGGACCATGTTCTTGTGCCAGGTTCCTCCGGACGCGGAGCGAATACTCACTGCCCCTGGTGGATGAGATGCGGACGGAACGTCTCTTCCGCCCCGGGGAGCGCCCGCGAAAGCGAGGGGATGACATGATCCTGACGGACTTCATTCGATGCTGAGCACCCGGTACGACGATGCCTTGCGCTATGCGCATGACCTGCATCGCGAGCAGACGCGCAAGGGCACCGCGATTCCCTACATCTCGCACCTGATGACCGTCTCCGCGCTCGTGATCGAGCACGGCGGAAATGAAGATCAGGCGATCGGTGCGCTGCTGCATGACGCCGCCGAGGATCAGGGTGGCGAGGCAACCTTGTCGGACATTCGCAGGCGCTTTGGCGATGCCGTCGCGCAGATCGTCCATGATTGCACCGACGCCTGGGTGGAGCCCAAGCCGGCATGGCGTCCGCGCAAGGAAGCCTATCTTGCCCTCTTGCCGAGGAAGTCGCCGCAGTCGCTCCTCGTCTCGCTGGCCGACAAGACGCACAATGCCGAGGCCATCCTCTTCGATTACCGCGCGTTGGGCGATGAACTCTGGCCGCGCTTCACCGGGGGCGCAGACGGCACGCGGTGGTATTACAGCGCCCTTGTGGACGTGTTCGCGCGCGCCATGCCCGGCCGCCTGAGCGATCGGCTGGAGCGGGCGGTGAGCGGGTTCGTCAAATGAAGAGGGGCACCATCCCGCTCTTGTTTGGCGGGAGCCCGAGCCGCCGGGCTAGGTGCTCGGGCGGGTGTGAGCGGCGTCGTAGAGGTGGCAGGCGGCGAGGCGGCTGCCTTCGAGCGCTCGCAGCTCCGGCCCGTCCGTCCGGCAGGGCGCGAAGGCGTTGGGGCAGCGCGGGTGGAAGCGGCAGCCCGGCGGGGGGTTGCGCACGCTCGGCACCTCGCCCGCGATGATCGTGTGCGGACGGGCGGCCTCGCGTTCGGGGTCGGGCGTGGGCACGGCGGCGAGCAGCGCCTGGGTATAGGGGTGCCGGGGATCGCCGAACAGCGCGTCGCGATCGGCCACCTCGACGATCCGTCCCAGATACATCACCCCGATGCGGTCGCTGATATGTCTGACCACGGACAGATCATGCGCGATGAACAGATAGGTGAGCCCGAGCCGCTCCTGCAGATCCATCAAGAGGTTGACGACCTGTGCCTGGATCGACACGTCGAGCGCGGAGACCGGCTCGTCGAGGATGAGGAGGTCGGGATCGAGCGCGAGTGCCCGGGCGATGCCGATGCGCTGGCGCTGGCCGCCGGAAAATTCGTGCGGGTAGCGGCTCGCCATGTCGGGGAGGAGGCCGACAAGGCCCATGAGCTCGGCGATCCGGGCCTCATAGGCGGCGCGCGAGGACGCAAGGCCATGCACGACCAGCGGCTCGCCGATGATGTCGCGCACGCTCGCCCGCGGATTGAGCGAGCCGAACGGATCCTGATAGACCATCTGTATACGGCGGCGGAAGGGCCGCAAGGCGGCGCCCTCCAGCGCGGAGATCTCCGTTCCGTCGAAGATGATGCGGCCGGCCGTCGGCCTGTTCATGCGCAGGACGGACAGCGCGGTCGTCGATTTTCCGCAGCCGCTCTCGCCGACGAGCGAGAAGGTCTCGCCCCGCTTCAGCGCGAAGGAGACCCCGTCGACGGCCTTGATGGAGCCCACCTGCCGGCCGAGAAGCCCGGCGGTGACGGGGAAATGGACCTTCAGGTCCTCGACCACGAGGAACGGCTCGTCCTTACTCGAAGCCATAGCACGCCCTCAGATGATCGGGTCCCACGGGCTCGAGCGGGGGCACCGCGCTCGAGCAGATCGCGCGCGCATGGGGGCAGCGCGGCACGAAGGGGCAGCCCTCGGGGAGGTTGGCGAGATCGGGCGGCTGCCCACGGATCGTCGGCAGACGGGTGCCGGCCGGCGCATCGAGGCCCGGAATGGAGGCCATCAGGCCGAGCGTATACGGATGGCTCGGCCGGGCGTAGAGCGCGCGGGCGGGGGCCGTCTCGACGACGCGCCCCGCATACATGACGGCGACGCGGTCCGCATAGCGGGCGACGACGCCGAGATCGTGCGTGATGAGGATGAGGGCCGAGCGCAGCTCGCGCGTCAGCTCCTTGAGGAGATGCAGGATCTGCGCCTGCACGGTCACGTCGAGCGCCGTCGTGGGCTCGTCGGCGATGATGAGGCGCGGCTGGCAGGCGAGCGCCATGGCGATCATCACGCGCTGCCGCATGCCCCCGGAGAACTGGTGCGGATAATCGCCGAGCCGCTCGCGCGCGTCGGGAATGGCGACGCGTTCCAGGAGCTCGGCCGCATCCTCCATGGCCTGCGCCCAGCTCTTGCCGCGATGGAGCCGGATGGGTTCGGCGACCTGCTTGCCGACCGTCAGCACGGGATTGAGCGAGGACATGGGCTCCTGGAAAATCATGCTGATCCGGTCGCCGCGGATGGAGCGGATCCCCGCCTTGTCGAGCGTCAGGAGATCGCGCCCGTCGAAGAGGATCCGCCCGCGATCGATCCGCCCCGCATCTCCGATGAGGCGAAGGATCGAGAGCGCGGTCACGCTCTTGCCCGAGCCGCTCTCGCCGACGATCGCCAGCGTCTCGCCCTCGTCCACATGGAGCGACACGGAGTGAACCGCGCGGACGGGTCCGCGTTCGCTCCGGAAGGTGACGCTGAGGTCCTCGATCGACAGAAGGTGCCCGCTCATCTCTTCGCGAACCCCATCTGTCGCTTCAATTCCTGATCGATCCAGATGCGCGCATAGATCGGACCGGGACGAACGGCGCCGGCCCGCATCTCGCCATTGTAGTTCTTCACCCAGGGCCACCAGGCCGTATAGGCGTAGGGCGAGGGGAGCCAGATGTGGGGCGCGGCCGCCATCACCTCGATCGTCATCTCACGGACGAGCGCGATCCGCTTCCTCTCGTCGCGCTCGAGATACATGCGGCGCACCTTCGCGTCGAAGGCCGGATCGGAATACATCGAGGCGTTCCAGGTCTGGCCGGTGCTGTATTTCGAGCGCAGGGAGGTGAGCGGATTGACCGCGCCGCTCGACATGAAATAGGCCGGCCCGTGATTGCGCGAGGTCATCAGCGAGAGGTGGGAGGCGTATTCATAGGGCTGGATCCTGAGCTTCACGCCCACATCCGCGAGATAGCTCGTCAGGAGGGGGATCATGTCCATGTGGTTGGTCGTGCTCGAGGAGACCTGGACATCGACCGTGAAACCGTCCGGATACCCCGCTTCGGCCAGAAGGCGCCGGGCCTTTTCCGGCTTGTACTCGAACAGCTCGCGCACCTCCTCGGGCATCTCCTCGAGGGGCTGGAAATAGTCGCCGAAGGCCGGATGCAGCGGGAAGGCCATCAGCTCGGCATGGCCGCCATAGAAGAGCTCGACGATCTCGCGCTGGTTGACGGCGAGGTTCATGGCGCGGCGCACGCGGATGTCGTCGAAGGGCTTCTGGTCCATGCGCAGGACGAGATAGTCGCCGTTGAACGACAGGAAGCGGTGCCAGCGGAGCTCGGGCGTCGTCTCCTTGAGGTGATCGACCATGATCCAGCGCACGGTCTCGAGAATGTCGAGCTTGCCGGTCCTCAGCGCGGTCAGCAGCGTCGCCTCGTCCCGGATGATCCGGTAATGGACCTTGTCCACGAAGGGGACCCTGTAGCGCTCGCCGCCGATGGGCTCCGTGTCCCAATAGTCCGGATTGCGCGCATAGGTCTGCACATTGCCCTGGACATAGTTGGACACGGAGAAGGGGCCGCTGCCCATGACGTTGCGCCAGCTCTTGGCATCGACACTTGCAAGCTCGCGCGGGCTGATACCGGAATAGTAGCCATAGCCGAACCGGTAATCCCATTCGGCGTTGAACTCGGAGAAATGGAAGACCACCGTGTGCCGGTCGCGCGCCTCGACGCGCTCGATATGATCGAAATAAGTCGCGATCTTCTTGGGGCTCCCGTCGACGAGCTCGTAGCTGAAGACCACGTCCTCGGCCTCGAGTTCGCGCGCCTTCATGATGCCGGGCTTCTCGGGGAAGAGGACGCCCTTGCGGAGCTCGACGACGAGCGTCAGCGGGTCCTCCCAGTACCAGAGTTCGGCAAGCTCCCCGCGTATGGCGTCGGGGGGCAGGTAGGCGTCGGCGACGAAGGCGTGGGGGCCGCCCTTGCGCACCGATTTCTCGAGATCGGCGGCGAAGAGCTGCTCACGCACCATGCCCGTGTCGTGATTGGCCTTCCAGGTCCAGTCGGCCGGGTCCCAGGACAGCGCCGACAGCGTCGCATAGACCGTGCCGATGTTCAGCTCACCCCCATATTGCGGGCGCTCGGCGTCCGCCCCGTGCGCCCCGCCGGACAGGGCGACGGCGAGGGCGGGCAGCGCGAGCAAGCCGATCATGTGCCTGCGGAGCATCTTCATCGGCTGCCCCTCATGCGCGGGTCGAGGAGGTCTCGCATCGCGTCTCCGAACACGTTGATCCCATAGACGACGAAGGTGAGGCAGAGGCCCGGCGCGAGCGCGAGCCAGGGGCCGAGATACATGTAGGTCCGGCCGTCGCTGCTGAGCATGGAGCCCCAGGTCGGCGCGGGCGGCGGCACGCCGAGCCCCAGGAAGGAGAGGGCGGCCTCGGACAGGATGACCGCGCCGACGCGCGTCGTGAAGAGCACGATCACCACGGGCATGATGTTGGGCAGGATGTGCCACAGGAGTATGTGGGGCGGGCGCGCGCCGATCGACTGCGAGGCGTGGGTGTACATTTCCTGCCGCACCGTGACGACCGCGCCGCGCACGATGCGCGAGCCTGCGATGCCATAGAGAAGGCCGAGCACGAGGACGATCTGCGGAACGCCCGGCCCGATCACGGAGATGACGACGATCAGCAGCACGAGGTCGGGAAAGGTCATCCACGCGTCGACGAAGCGCTGGGTGACCATGTCGAGCTTGCCGCCGAAATAGCCCGACAGGTTGCCGATGGCGACGGAGACGATCGTCGCGAGGCCGGCGGCGAGGAAGGCCACGATCATGCTGAGCTGAGCGCCGATCAGCACACGGCTGAAGACATCCCGGCCGAGATGATCCGTGCCGAACGGATGGGCCCAGGAGGGCGGCTCGAGCCGCTCGGTGAGGTTCGTCGCGTTCATTCCATAGGGGGCTAGGACGTCGGCGAAGATCCCGCAGAAGAGAAAGAGCAGAAAAACCGCCCCGCCGAAGGCGCCGAGGGGCTTTTCGCGGATGAGGCGGCGGACGAAGCGCAGGACGGGCTGCCGCCGGGCCGGGGCGCCCGCGAGCGCCCGCGGCGGCGCGGGCGCGGGTCCGGCGGCTCTGAGTTGCTCGGTCATCTGCGGCGCACCCTTGGATCCAGCCAGCCATAGCTCAGGTCGACGGCGAGGTTGATGAAGAGGACGCCCACCCCGACGATCAGAAAGACGCCGGAGATGACGGGATAGTCGCGCTGGGACACCGCCTCGAGCAGGAGAAGACCCATGCCGGGCACGACGAAGATCTGCTCGAGGATGACCGCCCCCCCGATGAGCAGCGGCGCCTGCAGTCCGATCAGCGTCACCACGGGGATGAGCCCGTTGCGCAGCGCGTGGCGCAGCACGACCATGGGCTCGGAGAGGCCCTTGGCGCGCGCGGTGCGGATATAGTCCTGCCGCAGGACCTCGAGCATGGTGGTCCGCGTCATCCGCATGGTCACGGCCGAGAGGCTGAGGCCGAGCAGGATCGCGGGCACCAGCATATGCGCGAGATTGCGGACCGGGTCCTCGAAGAAGGGCACGAATTCGAGCGGGGGCGACCAGCGCCACCACACCGAGGGAAACACCATCACCAGCGTGCCGAGCCAGAAGCTCGGCACGGCGAGCATCAGGAGCGAGAAGGATCGCGCGATGTAGTCTCCGGCCGTGTCCTGATAAAGCGCGGAATAGATCCCGATGGGGATGGCGACCGTCAGCGCCACGAACAGGGCCAGAAGCCCGAGCTCGAAGGTGATGGGCAGGCGCGCGAGGATCAGCTCCGTGACCGGCGTGTTCTGCCAGAGCGAATGGCCGAGATCGCCGACGAGGGCACCGCCGATCCACTGGACGTACTGGATGTGGAGGGGCTTGTCGAGCCCGAGCGAGGCCTCGATCCGTTCACGGTCCTGTCCCGTTGCGATGTCGTTCTGGGCGAGCATCAGATCGACGACGTCCCCGGGGATGACGCGCATCGACACGAAGACGATGAGGCTCGCGAAGAAGAGCGTGGGGATGAGCGCCAGGAGGCGGCGGATGACATAGGCGTGCATGACAGGGCCGTCCCTTGTTTCGCCAACCTTAGGCAACGGGCGGGCGCCGCCATGTCCTGCGCCGGCCCGCGTGATTGCGGCGCGGGGTGCCGGGAACCCGTGCCCTGATCAGGATGTGGTCACAGTCCGGGCCGTGAGAATGTCAACTCTTGACGCGCCAGGGGCCGGGGCGGGGGCACGGGGGTGGCGGCCACCCTGGCGGTCAGGCGGGTTTGCGGGCGCGGAGCGAGAGCATCAGCGGAAGGCGCGGATGGCCATCCGGGAAGCGGAACGTGTCGACCCCGGTGCGCTCGAGGGACGGCCAGCGCGGAAAGAGCATGAAATCATGCTCCGCATACCAGTCGAGCACCAGTCCGGCGCCGAGGATGGCCTGGAGAATGTCCGCAAGCGGATGTTGCCATTCCCAGGAGACGTTGTGCTCCGTCGCAGCGCCCGGATCGGCGTAGGACCCCGGCTCGGTATAGGAGCGGGCCTCATGAAAATACGATCCGACGACGGAGAGATCCGCATCGGCGAAGACACCTGTCAGGGGGTGGAACTCCGACAGGTAGAGCTGGCCGCCCGGATTGAGGAGGCGGGCCACCACTTCGGCCCAGGGCTTGAGATCGGGCAGCCAGAGGAGCGCGCCGAGCCCCGTATAGACGATGTCGTAGCGGGCGTTCAGGAGGTCGGGAGCGGCGAGGACGTCCCCTCGGACGAAGCGCGCGTCGATGCCGGTCTCGGCTGCGAGGCGGGTCGCCGCCTCGATGGCGGGCCCGGAAAAATCAAGACCCGTCACCCTGGCCCCGCGCCGCGCCCATCCGAGCGTATCGATGCCGAGATGACATTGGAGATGGACGAGCTCGCGATTCTCGACCGGCCCCATCTCCTCGATCTCGAAGGGGCGGAGGGGATCGCGGCCGGCCTTGAAGCCCTCCACGTCATAGAGGGCGCTGCGGATGTGGATGGGCACGCGCTCGTCCCACATGGCGCGGTTGAGGTCGAGATAGTTCGGCGGGGGCGCGGGCGGGCTCATGATCCTCTGTCGTAATCGATGTGGAGGGAGGTGTCGATGCGTGTCGGCCTCATCGCGTGCTCACAGGACCATGGGGCGCGCCCGCACCGGCGCTGGAGGCGACGATCCTTGGGCTGACGAGTGACACCCTGCCCGCGGCCGGGCGTGGCCCTGGGAACCTTTTCCGCGGTCGATTTCGGGCCCTGGGGGGCGGTCCTCGGGTTTTCTTGCGGCGCAGGATCGGTTAAGGAGGGATAACGGTCCGGCGCGCGGCGCCGGCGGGAGCGGATCGGGCGGGGGCCGGCAAGCGCCGGACGGGCGGTCCGTTCCTTTTTTCGCAGACGGCGAGCGGGATCGCGGGACGTGTCCCGCGGTTCCATCCCCTGATCCCGCTCCGGGGCCCTGTCCCGCGCGGTGAGCCCAGACCGGCGCGCGCCATGCCGGCAGCCCCACGAGCGCTCATGACCGTTCCGCCCCCAGACTGGCCCTTCGGCACTTCCGCGCTGGCCCGGCTCGTCCGCGAGCGGGACTGGGCGCAGACCCCGCTCGGCCCCATCGCCGGCTGGCCCGCGCCCCTGCGCACGGCGGTGGATCTCATCCTCGACGCGCCCGTCGCGATGATCGTGCTGTGGGGCGATGACCTCGTCCAGATCTACAACGACGCCTATCGCGAGATCATGGGCAGCAAGCATCCCGAGGGGCTCGGGCAACCCAATCGTGACTGCTGGCCGGAGGTGTGGAGCTTCAACGCGCCCATCTACGAGGCGGTCCGCGCGGGGCAGAACCGCTCCTATGCCGACCAGAAGCTCTGGCTCGGGGGGCGCGGGGGCATGCGCCCCGCCTATTTCGACCTCTCCTATTCGCCGCTGCGTGAGCGCGACGGCCGCGTCGCCGGGGTGCTGGTGACGGTGGTCGAGACAACGGCCCGCGTCCTGGCAGAGGGCCGCCAGACCTTCCGCCTCGCGCTCGAACGCAGCCTGCGCGCGCTGCGCGACAGCGAGGCCGTCCTGCAGACGGTCGTCGAGGCGCTGGCGCGCGAGCTCGGCGCCGACGAGGCCGGCTTCGCGCCGCTCGGCGCGGGCAGGGGCGAGGGCGGCCTCGTCATCAGCCACAGCTTCGGACCGGCTCCCATCCTCGGCGGGCAGACGATCGCGCTGCGGGCCGGCCATCTCGAACGGCTCGAGGGCGGGCGGCCGATCGTGATCGACGGCTCCGGAGGCGGCGGGCCGGAATTGTCCGGGCCGCTTCCGGATTTTGCCGCCTGCCTTCTCATTCCGCAGATGGAGAACGGCGTCCTTGCGGGCGTCTTTGCCGTGGCCTCGCGCGCCCCCCGTATATGGACCTCCGACGAGGTCATGCTGGCCGAGGAGGCGGCGGACCGCGGCTCGGTCGGGCTCGCCCGCGCCCGCGCCGAGGAAGCGCTGAGCCGCAGCGAAGCCATCTTCCGCCAGATCGCCGAGGCCAATCTGATCGGCGTCGGCTTCGGCGATGGCCGGGGCGTCATCACCTATGTGAATGAGGAGATGCTGCGGATGATGGGCCGCGAGCGTGCCGAGATCGAGAGCGGCAGGCTGACGATCTCCGACGTCATCGCACCGGAAGACCGGGCCGGCCTTGCGGCCACGGACGCGGTATTGCGGGCCTCCGGCCAGGTCGTCGGCTATGAGCGCTCGTTCCTGCGCCCGGATGGCGGCCGGACGCCCTTCGTCGGCGCCGCGGCGCTCGTCGCCTCGGGCGCGGGCGATCATGTCAGCATCGCCCTCGATCTCACGCGCGTGCGGACCGCGGAGTCGGCCCTGCGCGAGCGGGAGGCCGCGACGCGGGCGCTGTTCGAGGCGATCGACGAGGGCTACGCGCTCTGCGCCCTCGAGACCGACGAGACCGGGCTGGCGACCGATTACCGCTTTCTCGACGTCAATCCGCGCTTCGAGGCGATGCTGGGGCTCCGGCAGGTGAGGGGGCGGCGGGCGCAGGAGCTCGGTCCCGATTTCCTTCCCTTCTGGCGGACCACCTTCGGACGCATGGCGGCATCCGGCGAGAGCGTGCGCTTCCAGAGCGAGCCCGATGCGCGCGGGCGGATCTTCGACGTGTTCACCATGCCGATGGAGCCGCGCGGCCGCTTCGCGCTCGTCATCAGCGACATCACCGATCGTCTGAGGGCGGAAACAGCGCTGCGCGACAGCGAGGCGCGCTTCCGGCTCATCGTCGAGAGCGCGCGCGACTACGCCATCTACACCACTGATCGCGAGGGCCGCATCGACAGCTGGCCCGCCGGCGCCCAGGCGGTGTTCGGCTGGTCTCCGCAGGAGGCGATCGGCCGGCTCGACGCGCTGCTCGACACGCCGGAGGACCGGCTCGCGGGCCAGTCGGCGCGCGAGCGGGCCCTCGCCCGCGAGGCCGGTCTCGCCGCCGACGAGCGCTGGCACGTGTGCAAGGACGGCAGGCCCGTCTTCATCAGCGGATCGGTCCGTGCGCTGCAGGCCGGGGACGGCTCGGTGCGGGGCTATCTCAGGATCGGCCAGGACGTGACGCGCCGGCAGGAGACCGAGCAGGCGCTGCTCGCCGCCGAACGGCGCCAGCGCGCGCTCGTCGAGGGCATTCCCCAGCTCGTCTGGCGCTCGGCCGGGCGCGGCGTGTGGACCTGGGCGAGCCCGCAGTGGCGCGCCTATACGGGCCAGTCCGAGGAGGAAAGCCTCGGCCTTGTCTGGCTCGAGGCCGTCCATCCCGACGATCGCGAGAAGGTTCTCGCGGCCTGGTCGGACGCCGACGGCCGGGGCGCCTACACGTGCGATCACCGCCTCTATCACGCCGCCGAAAACCGGTGCCGCTGGGTGCAGACGCGCAGCGCCCCGCTCCGCGACGAGGCGGGCCGCATCGTCGAATGGCTCGGCACCTCGACCGATGTGGACGAGCTGCGGACGCTACAGTCCGAACAGGAGGTGCTCGTGGCCGAACTTCAGCACCGCACGCGTAACCTCATCGCCGTCGTGCGGTCTGTCGCCGCGCAGACGCTCGACCGGTCCTCCTCGCTCGAAGCGTTCCGCGACCGGTTCAACAAGCGCCTTGGCGCGCTCGCCCGCGTTCAGGGCCTGCTGTCGCGGACCGAGCGCCAGTCGATCACGATCGGCTCGGTCCTGCAGATGGAGCTCGACGCCCTCGGCACGGATGCCGCGGCGACCCGCGTCGTGGTCGAGGGGCCGGAGGTGCGGCTGCGCAAGTCGGCCGTCCAGACGCTGGCGCTCGCCATCCACGAACTCGCCACCAATGCCCTGAAATACGGGGCGCTCGCCGTGCCGGAGGGGCGGCTCGAGGTCCGCTGGCGGATCGAGCTCGCGGAGGACGGCGAGGAGCGGCTGCGGCTCGACTGGCACGAGGAGGGGCTTGACGTAGCGGAAGCCGCGCGGAACGGCACCCGGCGCGGATATGGACGTATACTGATCGAAGAGGCCTTGCCCTATTCCCTGGGGGCGACCACGGAGTATCACCTTGACTCCGACAAGGTTCATTTTAGCATCTCCCTCCCTCTCGCCCGGCGGGGCAATACCGCGCCGGGATAGGGACCGGGGTCTTGTTCGGGCTTCCGGGGCCGGCACGGGCGTTGTCATTTCCTGCCGCATCATCCGCTGACGATATCGGCCACGGAAGTGTCGGTCCGAGGGCACCGCGATGGGGGCGTGCGCGACCGCCCTTCCCCTGGAGGGCTCCTCGGGGGCCTTGAACAGTATGACCTCTTCCGGGGAGACCATGATGGCAGGCCGGCGCGTGCTTCTCGCGGAAGACGAATTCATCGTCGTCTGCGACATGATCGGGACCTTCGAAGCCTGCGGCGCCGAGGTCGTGGGGCCCGCCTCGAGCGTGGCCGAGGCGCTCTCCCTCGTCGAGGCCACCGAGGATCTCGACGGGGCGGTGCTCGACATCAATCTCCAGGGCGAAATGGTGTATCCGGTCGCCGATGCCCTGAAGCTCCGGGGCGTGCCCTTCGTCTTCGCGACCGGCTATGACAGGTCCGTGATCCGCGAGGACTATCTCGACGTGCCGCGCTGTGAAAAACCTGTGGATATGCGCCTGATCGTCACGGCGCTCTTTCACGAGCTGGACCGGCCGGAGGAGTGAGCCCCCGAAGGCGGGCGGCCGGTGTGGCGCGTCCGTCCCGGCTCAGCCCGGCGATGGGACCGCACAGGCCTCGCGCGTGCCCGTGGCGAGGATCTGCGGCGCGGCCCGGTGCTCGGCCTGCCGGTGGCTCGCGATCGTCTCGGCGAGCCCCGCCTCGAGCCCGACGCGCGGCGCCCAGCCGAGAAGGCTCCGCGCGCGGGAGATGTCCGGACAGCGGCGGTGGGGATCGTCCTTTGGCAGAGGATGCTGCGCCATCCGCAGGGGCACGTTGCAAAGGCGCGCCACCGTTTCGGCCAGCTCGCGCATCGTGCGTTCCTCGGGATTGCCGAGATTGACGGGCGCCAGAACCGGCTCGGGATGCCCCATCAGCCGCATCAGCCCCTCGACCATGTCCGAGACATAACAGAAGGAGCGGGTCTGAAGGCCCGTCCCGTAGAGGGTCAGCGGCCGGCCGGCGAGCGCCTGGGCGATGAAATTCGAGACCACGCGCCCGTCATCGGCGCGCATCAGCGGCCCGTAGGTGTTGAAGATGCGCGCCACTCTGACGCCGACCCCGCCCGCCCGCGCATGGTCGTAGGCGAGCGCTTCCGCCGCGCGCTTGCCCTCGTCGTAGCACGCCCTGGGGCCGGTGGGATTGACCGCGCCGCGATAGGATTCCGTCTGCGGATGAACCTCGGGATCCCCATACACCTCGCTCGTCGAGGCGAGGAGGAAGCGCGCCCCGCAGCGGGCCGCATAGTCGAGAAAGGCCGCCGTGCCCACGACGCAGGTCATCATCGTGTGGATCGGGTCGGCCTGGTAGTGCGGCGGCGAGGCCGCGCAGGCGAGATGGTAAATCTCGTCGGCCGGGTCGAGGCCCACCGTCTCGAACCGCGTCACATCGGCCTGGATGATGCGGAAGCCCGGATGGGTCGCGATCGGGTCGAGATTGGAGAGGCGACCCGTGCGGAAACTGTCGATGCAGGTGACCTCGTGACCTTCCGCAAGCAGGCGGCGGCACAGATGCGCGCCGATGAATCCGGCCCCGCCCGTGATGACGATCCGCTTGCGGGCCTCCGGCCCCTTGCCATGCTTCATCGTGCCGCTCTCCCTCCGTCAGATCCTCAGCCTACCCCGTGATCGGCAGACCCGTCGCTGCCGCGTAGGACTCCTCGTCCGCCGGCACCACCGTCACCTGCCGATTGCGACGGCAGACATAGATCTCGTGCCCCGGACGGGCCACGATCTCGAATCCGGACGAGCGGAGCATCGCGCAGACGGCCGCGTGGTTCGGGGCCCACCAGTTCGTCGGGTCGCCGGCAAAGGTGCCTTCGATGAAAGCCATGAAGGGCCAGTCGCGTTCCGTCAGCCTCTCCCGCTCCTCGAAGTCGAAGGGCGGGCGCGGCTCGCCGCCTCCCTCGCCGACATCGGCGGTCAGCGTCTGGAAGACGAGCCATTCGGGCTCGAGGCGCGCGAGGATGTCGAGAGCGAGAAGGGGATAGCGCAGATGGTAGAAGACGCCCATGAAGAGCACGAGGTGAAATCGCTCCGTGGTCCGAGCAAGGTCATAGACCTGCTGCTGCCGGAAGCTGACACCGGGAAGTCCGAACTGCGTGCCTGCCCAGCGCGCCTGCGCCAGATAGTGCGGATCGTGATCGATGCCGACGACCTCGGCGCCGGCCCGCGCGAGCTCGAAGCTGTAGAAGCCCGCATTGCAGCCGATGTCGAGCGCCCTGAGCC
This sequence comes from Alphaproteobacteria bacterium, assembly GCA_013389075.1. Taxonomy (GTDB): domain Bacteria; phylum Pseudomonadota; class Alphaproteobacteria; order JACAEB01; family JACAEB01; genus JACAEB01. Next base: position 3,321 of record JACAEB010000140.1, on the reverse strand, counting down.
CCGTGAGGGAGGCCGGCAGATGCGGCGCGAGCTCGGCCCATTTGCAGGCCGGAAAATCGCCGAACCGGTGATCGGGCGCCGTCTTCCGCCCGTCGGGCAGATGCAGATTGTGAAACCAGGGCCCGAGGTCGGCGATCGGATCGCTGTGCCGGACGGCGCGCGACCCCGTCATGGCGTGGCCTCGAGGCTCTCCGGCAGTCTTCGGCGCGCGCCGGCGAGATGGCGTTCGAGTTCACCCGCGCGCCGCTCGCCGGTATGCCGCTCACGGACGATCTCGTGCGCGGCGGAGCCGATGAGCGAGCGCTCCTCCGGCGAGAGGGCGAGGAAGCGGTCCATGTCGCCGGGTCCGTCCGCGACGAGGATCGCCTCGCCCTCGGGGAAGAGCGTGCCGATGCCGGCCCAGCGGTCGGAGATGATGGGGGTGCCGCAGGCGGCGGCCTCGAACAGGCGGACGCTGGGCGACCAGCCGGCCTTGCGCATGTCGGCCCGCGTGAGGTTGAGCGTGAAGTCCTGAGCCCCGTAGAAGGCGGGATGATCCGAGGGCGGAAGGTGAGGCAGATGGAGGAGGTTGGCCGGCCTGTCCATCGGCTCGGGATAGGACGGGCCGGCGAGGACGAAGGCGTCCCCTGAGTGCCTGCGCGCGGTCTCGAGCAGAAGCGCCTCGACCGCCCCCTGCCGGTCGGGGCTGTAGGTGCCCATATAGCCGAGGCGCCAGCGGCTGTCCCTGACGCGCGGCGGGCGATAGCGCTCGATGTCCACGGAGCAATAGAGCGCCCGCGCGGCCCGCGCCCCGAGCTCCCGCTCGATGACGCGCAAGGTCGGCCCCCCGGTGAACGAGAGATAGAGATCGAGCGAGGGGATCTGGCGCGCGGCGATGTAGGCACAGTCGCCCCTCGCGAGGCGGGCGAGGGTGACCGGCGTATCGATGTCGTAGAAGGCAAGGAGGCCGGAGCCGGTCTCAGCCACCCAGTCGATCACCTCGATGCCGGACTGCACATAGGATCCCACGATCACCGCATCGGCGGAGCGGACGACGCCTGCGAACCGCCGGCGCAGATCATCGAGGCTCGCATAGAGGTCGAGCCGGGCGAAGTCCGGCTGCGGAAGATCCCGGTGGGCCGCGTAGTAGGGCACGTCCTGCTCGAGGAAGCGGACCTCGTGCCCGATCCTGCCGAGTCCCTTCAGGAGCGCGCGCCAGGTGGTCGCGTGGCCATTGCCCCAGGACGAGCTCAGCGACAGTCCGATCACCACGATCCGCATCAGGCAGCCTCCCTCTTCGCCAGTGCGGGAGCGAGCAGCGCCTCGACCCGCTCCGCCCGCCGCTCGTAAGTGTGATCCCTCCGTATGCGCCGGCGCGCCGCGGCGCCGATCGCGGCGGCGCGTGCGGGGGTGAGGCCATCGAGGAGCTCGGCCACCTCCCGTCCGTCGCGAGCCACGAGGATCTCCGTCCCCGGAGCAAGGAATGCGTCGATCCCCGGCCAGTCGTCGGTGATGAGACAGGCGCCCGCGCCGGCCGCCTCGAAGACGCGCGTCGCGGGGGCGTATCCGGCCTCGGCCATGGACTGGCGCGAGATGTTGAGAACGGCGCGGGTGCTCGCATTGAAGGCGTTGTGATCGGACGTTCGCACATAGCCGATGGCCGTGAGGTTCGGCGGCAGCGCGCACCCCTCCCAGCCGGCCCCGCCGAGCAGGAACGTCCGCTCCGGTCGAAGCCGGGCGGCTTCGAAGGGAAAGGCGTCGACGCGGGCCTCGCGGTCGGGGAGACGGTTGCCGAGAAAGCCGAGATCGGCTTTGTATCGGGGCACGGGCGAGACCGGATAATGCGTATGCGGATCGAGAGCGTTGTAGACGGGATGACAGGCCCGCGCGCCGAGCGTCTCGTAGCGGGCGACGACCCCAGCTCCACCGCCATAGGTCAGCACCATGTCGCAGGCCCCGAGCCAGCCATGCATGGGATGATCGCCCTCGCGTTCGAGCGTCGCGAGCGTCGCGGGCGCGTCGACATCCCAGAAGACGAAGAGGGCGCCGGGGCGGCGGGCGGCGAGGAGGGCCGGGGGCAGCTCCTCGTCGAAGATCCCGACGCCGCTCGCCTTTACGACGACGTCGAAGGCCTGCGCCTCGCCCACGACGCGCGACAGACCCTCCGCCGACGCATCATAGATCTCGACCCTGCACCAGTCGGGCGGACCCATGTCGGCATGGGCCTGGCGCCCGAAGGCGTCGGGCTCGAAGAAGGTCACGGCATGGCCGCGCAGGCTCAGCGCACGGATGAGCCCGCGATAATAGGTCGCCGCGCCGTTCCAGTAGGCCGACAGGAGGCTCGAGCCGTAGAATCCGATCTTCATGGGGCTGCGTATCCCTGGCTTTCGCCGCGGGATCTGCGGCGGGCGGGAGAGAGGCTTGCAAGGATCTCGAGGAGCTCGTCGACGCGATGGGCGCAGGTGTGCCGGTCGCGGATCCGCGCGAGGCCGGAGCGGGCGAGCGCCTTGCGCGTCTCGGGCTCGTTGCGCAGGAGCCGCATGGCCGCCTCCGCCTCGGTGCCCGACCGCACCATGAGAAAATCCGTATCGGGACGGAAGAGGTTCTCGCTGTCGCTCCACGGCGCGCTGATGAGAGGAATGCCGCAGGCCAGCGCCTCGAAGACGCGAATGGTCGGAATGCCGGGCAGGGTCTCGGCATAAGGCCGCCTCGGCACATGGACCGTCATGCGATGGCGCGCATAGACGCCCGGCGCGTCGGCATTGGCGAGCCAGCCTCGATGGGCGATGCCCCGGGCGGCGAGCCGGGCGCGCACAGCCTCGGGATAGCGCACCCCGTGGAGCGTCAGCGAGAGGCCGGCACGTTCGGCCGGACCAAGAAGAAAGGTCTCGAGCTCCTCGCTCCGCTCGCCATCGCCCCAGTTCCCGATCCAGACGACGTCGCGCTCGGGGGCGGCCTGCGCCTGCGGATGGAAGATCCGGGTGTCGGCCGCCTCGTGCCAGACGAAGACCTGCCGGCCCCAGCCCCGCTGCCTGTAGATCTCGGCGAGCGCCTCCCCGAAGGCGAGCACGCCGTCATAGCCCGACAGGTCGAAGGCAGCCATGGCGGCGGGATCGGAGACGGCCCGGTGATGGGTGTCGTGGAACAGGAGCTGAAACCGCGCGCCACGGATCTTCAGCCGGCCGACGAACGCCACGATCTCGGGGTCGGTCCATTCATGGACGATCACCACATCCGCATCGCCGAGCGCGGCCTCGACGGCCTCGGCATGAACATATTCGCGCACCGGGAGCTGCGGAAAGCGCCATTCGAACCGGTGCTCGGCATCGGGCGCACCCGCGC
>JACAEB010000192.1 GCA_013389075.1 Alphaproteobacteria bacterium | reverse complement strand
GTCCGCCGACGGCCCGACCGGTCCGCGGACGGCGGGGCCGCGACCGGCTCGACCGGGCGCTCGGGCTCGCCCCGGGCCGGGCGGGCGGGGACGGGAAGACGGGTCTGGCCGGACAGGGGTGCGATCATGTGCCTCGGGCTGCAAGGGAGCGGCCAGTCCGGCCGGACCGCCCCGTGCCGTTCCGGCACAGCGGGCCCTCTTCTCATTTTCTTAAGGGACGGGCCTTAGCTTGGCCGCTGGTCTCACCGCACCCTGTCTCGTTCCGCGTATCGAGAGGAAAAGTGGCAACCTCCACTGCCCAAAGAGCATCCGCTCGGCTGGAAGCGCTTTCCGAGGTGGAAAGGCTGCGCCTGGCTGTCGCCAGCGCCGAACAGGCCGCCTACGACCTGCGCTGCGACACCGATCGGTGGAGCTGGACGGTCCCGCCCGGCAGCGCCTTCGACGGCGCCGGCCTCGAGGGGATCGCGAGCGGGGCGGGCTTTGCCGCCCAGCTCTCGCCCGAGGCGCGCACCCGGCGCGAAGCCGCCTTCGCCGCGACCGGGGACGGCCGGCCCTTCCAGGTCGAATATGCGCTCGACGCCGGTGCGGCACAGGTCTGGATCGAGGAATGCGGCTCGTGCCTGCGCGATGTTTCCGGCGCGGTCGTCCAGATCGTCGGTACGCTGCGCGTCATCACCCAGCGCAAGCTGCGCGAGGCGCGGCTCGAACGGCTCGCCAATCTCGACGAGCTCACCGGCAGCTTCAACCGCGTCAGCCTCAAGCAGGCGCTGAACGACGCGCTCGACGGCCTGCATGGCGCCCGGCCCGGCTGCGCGCACGCCTTCTTCATCGTCGCCATCGACGATCTCGCCATCCTCAACGAGACCTTCGGCTTCGACATAGCCGACGAGGTGATCGTGGGCCTTGGCGAGGTGCTGCGCGGCTTCGTGGGCACGCGCGGCGTCGTGGGCCGCACGAGCGGCAACAAGTTCGGCATCCTCCTGCGCGACTGCGCCCCGGGCGACATCGAGACGAGCGCCCGCGCGCTCATCGCGCGGGTGCGCGAGACCACCTTCGAGACGCGCGGCGGCCGGGTCGCCGCCACCATCTCCGTGGGCGGAATTTCCGTACCCTCCGGCGCCTCGACCGCCAACATCGCGATCGCCCGCGCCGAACAGGCCCTGACCCAGGCCAAGGCGAGCGGGCGCAGCGCCTTCAAGGCCTTCGAGCCCGAACCCAACTGGGAATCGCGGCGCAAGCGCAATCTCGTGATCGGCGATCAGATCATCGCCGCCCTCGCCGAGAACCGGATGAAGCTCGCCTATCAGCCGATCGTCGCCGCCGATACGGGCGAGATCAAGCAGTATGAATGCCTCGCGCGCCTCATCGGCCGCGACGGCGAGCCCATGCCGGCCGGCGACTTCATTCCGGTGGCCGAGCAGATGGGCCTCGTGCGCCTCATCGACGGGCGCGCCCTCGCCCTCGCCGTGCAGACGCTGAAGACCGAGCCGAGCCTGCGCCTTGCCCTCAACGTGTCGGGCCTGACGCTGTCGGACCCGGCCTGGCTCGAGCTGCTGCAGGGCTCCCTCGTCTCCCGACCCGATGTCGCGAGCCGGCTCACCATCGAGCTCACCGAGACGCAGGCCATTCACGACACGGAGGAAACGCGCGCCTTCGTCGCCTCGGTGAAGGGGCTCGGCGCCCGGGTCGCCATCGACGATTTCGGCGCGGGCTACACCTCGTTCCGTAACCTGATGACCCTCGCGGTCGACATGGTCAAGATCGACGGCTCCTTCATCAAGGGCCTCGCCCACAGCAAGGAAAACCGTCTCTTCGTGCGCACCCTCGTCGATCTCGCCCGCAATCTGGGGCTCGACTGCGTGGCCGAGTGGGTGTCGAACGAGGAGGAGGAGGCCATCCTGCGGGCCCTCGGCGTGCGCTATCTGCAGGGCTTCGCGGTGGGCGCGCCGACGCTCGATCCGCCCTGGATGCGGGCCGGCTGAGACCGCCGCCCGCCCCGTCCCCCGGCGTCAGGCGCCGGAGGTGCCGTCGTCCCCGTCTCCCGACAGGGCGTTGAGCCGCTTCTCGAGCGCGGCCATCTGCGCCTTGAGCGCGGCGATCTCGCTGCCCTCCCCGCCCTCGGCCGCGCGCGCTTCGGGCCGCCCCTCCGGCCGGCCGGCCAGGGGAGCCGGGGACGAGGCCTCGCCCGGCTCGCCGGCCGCCCCGAAGGGCAGCATGCGGCGATAGACGTCCATCCAGGTCTCCTGGAAGAGGGCGGCGTTCTGCAGCGCCATCTCCTCGATCATCTTGAAGGGCAGTGCGGTGTTGCCGAACGCGCCCGCCATGCGCCCGCGCATCTCGTCCTGGGTGCGCGAGAAGCTCTCCATGCTCATTTCGAGATAGCGCGGCACCGCCGCCTGCATCTGGTCGCCATAGAAGCGGATGAGCTGGCGCAGGAAGCGGATGGGCAGGAGGTTCTGACCCTTGCCCTCTTCCTCGAAGATGATCTGCGTGAGCACCGAGCGGGTGATGTCGTCGCCGGTCTTGGCGTCGAAGACATGGAATTCCTGCCCGGCCTTCACCATCTCGGAGAGGTGGTCGAGCGTGACGTACTGGCTGGTCGCCGTGTTGTAGAGGCGGCGGTTCGCGTATTTCTTGATGGTGACGGGATCGGAAGGAGAGCCCCCCTTGCCGCCCGGTGTCTCGCTCGCTCTCATGGACCCTTCTTTCCCCCTTCGCCGTCGGGGCCGGTCGTCCGGCCCGCCGCTTCTGTCCGCGCTCGTGCCCGCACGCTGCAATGCACCGGCGCCGGGGCGGTCTCGAACCGGTCCGCCGGGAGAGTGTCACCCGCCGCGTCGGACAGAAGCAAGTCTTTGTCGCAAAAGAATAAGTCCGTCCTAATTCCCTTTATCCGAGCCGCGGGGTCGCCGCAATCAACCTTTTGGCCTCGCCGTCCGCCCGGCGCCCGGCCTTCGCGCCTGCGAGAAAAAGCGGTTTTCCGCAACGCGGCCTTGAGGCATGGTAAACCCGATCGCTCAGGACGGGCTCCAGGGCCCGCGCAGGCCGGGGAAGGTCCCGGCCCCATTACCCCCCCAAGGAGGAGTCCCATGACCGACGTCGTCATCGTCAGCGCCGCCCGCACGGCGGTCGGCTCGTTCAACGGCAGTTTCGCCGATCTGCCGGCTCACAAGCTGGGCGAGGTCGCCATTTCCGCCGCCCTCGAGCGGGCGGGCGTGAAGCCGGCCGAGGTGTCGGAAGTCATCATGGGGCAGATCCTCACCGCGGCGCAGGGCCAGAATCCCGCCCGCCAGGCCTCCATCGCCGCCGGCATTCCCAAGGAAAGCCCCGCCTGGTCCGTGAACATGGTCTGCGGCTCGGGGCTGCGGACGGTCGCCCTCGGCGCGCAGGCGATCCTTGCCGGCGATTCGCAGATCGTCGTGGCCGGCGGCCAGGAGAGCATGAGCCAGGCGCCCCACGCCCTGCATCTGCGCGGCGGGGTCAAGATGGGCGCGGCCGAGATGGTCGACACCATGATCAAGGACGGGCTCTGGGACGCCTTCAACGGCTACCACATGGGCACGACCGCCGAGAACGTCGCGCGCGCCTATCAGATCACCCGCGAGGAGCAGGATGCCTTCGCCGTCGCCTCGCAGAACAAGGCCGAGCGCGCCCGCAAGGAGGGCGCCTTCAAGTCCGAGATCGCGCCGGTCACCATCAAGGAGCGCAAGGGCGACCGCGTGATGGACACGGACGAATTCATCCGCGACGGCGTCGAGATCTCCGCCCTCGCCAAGCTCAAGCCCGCCTTCGACCGCGATGCGGGCACCGTCACCGCCGGCAATGCGAGCGGCATCAATGACGGCGCCGCCGCCCTCGTGCTGATGAGCGCCAAGGAAGCGCAGAAGCGCGGGCTCACCCCGCTCGCCCGGATCGCGTCCTGGGCGCAGTCGGGCGTCGATCCCGCCGTGATGGGCACCGGGCCGATCCCCGCCAGCCGCAAGGCGCTCGAGAAGGCGGGCTGGAAGATCGACGATCTCGACCTCGTCGAGGCCAACGAAGCCTTCGCCGCCCAGGCCCTCGCCGTGAACAAGGATCTCGGCTGGGATCCCGCCAAGGTGAACGTGAATGGCGGGGCCATCGCCATCGGTCACCCGATCGGCGCCTCTGGCGCGCGGATCCTCGTCACCCTCCTCCATGCGATGAAGGCCCGCAATGCGAAGAAGGGGCTCGCCACGCTCTGCATCGGCGGCGGCATGGGCATCGCCCTCTGCGTGGAGCGGTAAGGGGCGCGCACGGCATCCTCGACAGGACCGCCCCCGGCCTCTTGCTTCGGCACAGGCCGTCGGGGCGAACCTGACCGGACGCTGTCATTGGGCAGGATGCGGCCCGCGAACTCCTGATTGCTGGCAGCAGGACGCAGCGACGGGACGGGCGTCGCGGAGCGTTTGTCAGAGATGCGCCACGGCTTCACGGAGAGAGACATGCGCGGGCACGGCCGGGTCGGAGCGGCACTTCTGGCAGTGGGGCTCGGGTTTTTCTCCGCGAGTGCCATGGCCGAGGCGGATGGCGGCCTCCTGCCGCTCGGTGACGGCTTCATCACCGCCGAGCCCGCCATCGGCAACGTCTTTTCCTGCCAGCAGCGCTTCAATCCCAACGGACCGGGCGCGCGGGCCGAGGGTCCCTGGCTCAAGGGCGAGATGTGGGACCCCGCCGAGAAGGTGAAGGTGCAGGGCGCCGTCACCTGGCCCGATGCGATGCTCGCCATCACCGCCGACGGCGAGACGCGGCGCATCCGGGGCAACAACCTGCCCTTTCACCCGACCGGCACCTTTCCGATCGACCCGGACGATCCGGCCCATTACTACGACCGCAACCCCAATCCCATCCGTGCGCTGAGCTTCGATCTCGCCCTGCCGCGCGTGCCCGAGCCCGCCGCCACGCCCTCCTGCGTTCCCATGGGCATGATCGGCGTCTCGCTCACGGGGGGCGTTCTCTACAACGCGCTCGACGTGCGGGGGAAGGACGCTGCCGCGCACGAGATCCTCGATGCGTGCGGCGGCCATCCGCAGGGCGCGGGCCAGTATCACTACCATACGCCGAGCCCCTGCATGCTCGACACGAGCGGGCCGGCGGGCGGGCATTCGGACCTCGTGGGCTACGCGCTCGACGGGTTCGGCGTATACGGACTTCATGGCGAGGGGGGCGAGCGCCTCAGCTCCGCCGATCTCGACGCCTGCCACGGCCATGAGCACGAAATCGCGTGGGACGGCGAGGCGCGCACGCTCTACCACTATCACCTGACGCCGGACTATCCCTATACGCTCGGCTGCTTCCGCGGCACGCCGGTCGCCCAGCCGCGCTTTCCAAGGCCCGAGCGGCGCCCGCCGCCCCTGTGAGCGGTCTTGAGCCAGCGCAAGGCGGGCGGAGCGCCCCTCCCTATGGTTTCGCACCGGACGCTATGGTTAATCTAGACGTCCGGGGAGATCAGCCAGGGAGACGGACATGGAGCGGGTTGCGATCGTCACGGGCGGCACGCGCGGCATCGGATCGGCCATCAGCCACGAGCTGTTGAAGGCGGGATTCAAGGTCGCGGCCACCTATCACGGCAATGAGCAGGCCGCCCACGCCTTCGCCGAGGAGACCGGCTGCGCCGTCTTCAAATGGGATGTCGGCAGTTTCGCCGCCTGCCAGAGCGGCGTCGCCGAGGTGGCCGAGCGGCTCGGCCCCGTCGATACGCTCGTCAACAATGCCGGCATCACCTGGGACGGCATGCTGCACAAGATGACCGAGGAGCAGTGGTCGACGGTGATCCGCACCGATCTCGACAGCGCCTTCTTCATGTGCCGGGCCGTGATCGACGGCATGCGCGCCAAGGGCTTCGGCCGGATCATCAACATCACCTCCATCAACGGCCAGAAGGGCCAGATGGGGCAGACCAACTATTCGGCCGCCAAGGCCGGCCTCATCGGCTTCACCAAGGCCTTCGCGCAGGAGACCGCGCGCAAGGGCATCACCGTCAACTGCGTGGCGCCCGGCTATATCGACACCGACATGGTGGCCAAGGTGCCCAAGGACGTGCTCGAGGGCATCATCGCCACGATCCCGGTGGGCCGGCTCGGCAAGCCCGAGGAAATCGCCCATTGCGTAAGCTTCCTCGCCGATACGCGCGCCGGCTTCATCACCGGCGCGACGCTCACGGCGAACGGGGGCCAGTACATCACCGGCTGAGCGTTTGGCGGCCCGCGCGGCCCGATGCTATCCTGCCGTCCGGGGCCGCCCTCGTGTGGGCGGTGCGGAGAGGGTGACGTCATGATCGTGTTTCGCGTACTCGCGCTGATCCTGATCGCGCTGGCGCTGATGCTGCTCGGCGCCGACGCGCTCAACTCGCTCGAAAGCCGCGCGGTGACGCTGCGCGAAACGGCCGAGCTCTGGGCGATGATCCATGCCGGAAGCCTCGACTGGGTCGAAGGCTGGATCGCGGGCGATGCGCCGGCCTGGGCGGCCGTGCCGATCGATTTCATCCTGAAGGTGCCGGCCTGGGCCGTCACGGGCGTGCTTGGCGTTCTGTTCGCGCTCCTGTTCGGGCGCGGCGAGTGATCAAGCTTCCGTGAGACGGGCTGGCGGGAGGGCCCCGGAAGGGCCAATTGAAGCCGGCGGGCCTTCGGGCCCCGCCTGCCCGACCGGATGAGCGACATGACCTCTGCGACCCCACACCACCCCGCCCGCAAGGGCCGCACGCTGCGCATCCTCGGCGCGGGGTTCCTGATGATCGCGCTCCTCACGCTCGTGATCGACGTGGTGATCTCCGGCCAGGAGGGCGCACTGCGGCTGCGGGCGCTCGGCGAGTGGTGGTACGCCATCGACAAGAATTCGCTGAACCTCTTCCAGGTTCTCGTGCAGCGCTACATCGAGCCCTACACGGTGAGCGGCATCTGGTTCGAGGTGATCCAGCCCGTCCTGCTCTGGCCGGCGGCGGTCGATTTTGCCGTGCCGGGCGCGCTCCTCTTCCTGTGGGGACGGCAGAAGGCCCGCGGCGGGGTTCAGGGCCGGGCGAGCTGATCCTCGCTCGTGCCGTAGCCGAGCAGCGACAGCCCCTCCGCGAGATGATCGCCCGCCAGCGGGGTCTCGATGAGATAGCGGGCGACATGGAGATCGCGCACCTCGGCCGCGGCCGTCCGGGCCGCGTCCCATTCGGAGGGCTCGAAATCGCCCCGTCCGAGCCAGAGGAGCGCGAGCAGGTCCCGCTGCCCGGTCTCGGTGAGCGCGTTCACCGCCCCCATCAGCTCCTCGGCCGTCGGATCGCTCCGGCGGTGCTCCAGGGTGCCGATCGCGTGATCGTCGAGCGCGTTCGAGGCGGCGCCCGGATCGGTCACCTCCTCCTTGGCGCTGAAGGCGCGGGCCGTCAGCACGATGAAGGTCACCGTCTCGGGGCTGACGGCGAGCGGGGCGTCCTCGTCGGTGTCGGGATCGGCCATGATTGCTCCTTCCCCGGACGAAATGGCGGGGTCAGGGGAGCAAACCTCTCCCGGCCGTGAGGGTTCCGCGGGGGGTCCCCCGGCGCCGCGAGGGAACCCCGTGCCGGCGGACGCGGTTGAGGGGCCATCATGGCAGACATGGTTCAGACGGTCCCCTTCGTGGGCGGCGCCGACAGCACGCTCGCCCTCCTGCACGACGGCTACCGCTTCATGGCGAGCCGGCGGCGCGAGGCCGGCGGGCGCAGCTTCCGCTGCCGCCTCATGGGCCGCGAGGTGCTGTGCATCGTCGGGCGCGAGGCGGCGGAGCTGTTCTACGGGTCGGGCCGCTTCACCCGGCGGGGCGCCATGCCGCCCACGACGCTGCGCCTCCTTCAGGACAAAGGCAGCGTGCAGCTCCTCGACGGCCTCGCCCACGCCCATCGCAAGGCCCTGTTCCGTCGTCTGACGGAGGAGGACGCCTTGGAGCGCTTCGGCCAGTGTTTCGAGCGCGCCTGGAGCGAGGAGGAACCGCACTGGCGCCAGGCGGGCGCGGCGCCGCTCCTCGGGCGCATGCAGAGGATCCTCTGCCAGGCCGGCGCCGACTGGGCCGGCGTGCCGCTCGCGGGCGC
>JACAEB010000181.1 GCA_013389075.1 Alphaproteobacteria bacterium | reverse complement strand
GGGGCGCCGGGCGCGGCGGCGGAGACCGCACCCCTGCCGGCCTTCGCCGACTGCGTCAGCCGCGCGCGGGGGCGGGACTGGGCCGGCCTCATCCGTGAGCGGATCGCCGCCGCCCTTGCGGATCATTTCGACGAGGGCCAGGCGCTCTGGCGCGATCCCGCGCTTGGCGACGGCCTCTACACAGCCTGGCTCGCGGTTGCGCGGGTCGACCGGACGCTCGACCTCGCGGGGCTTCCGGGCTTCGCGAAGGCCCTTGCCGGTCTGCCGGCGTGCCCGGAGGCGGTGCTCTGCGCCTCTGTCGACCGGCTCGGCCTGCCGGGCGAGGCGCTGGCGGACTATTTCCACCGGCTCCTCATGAGCCTGCCCGGCTGGGCGGGCTATGCCCGATACAGGGAGTGGCAGGCAGGCCTGGCGGGCGGCACGGACAGGACGCTCACGGAGCTTCTCGCCATCCTGGCGGCCACCGAGGCGGCCGTCTTCGAGATCGCCGGCGCCGACGTGACGGCCGCGCGCCTCTGGGCGGAGGCACGGGACGGCTTCGCTCAGCCCGTGGCGCCCGGTCCCGAGCTTCGGCTCGACGCCGTCCTGCAGCGCGCCTATGAGGCGGGCTGGCAGCGCAGCTTCCGCGAAGGCTTCAAGCACGCCCCTGGCAAGGCTGTGGCGCCGGCGGGGCGGCCCCGCGTTCAGGCCGCCTTCTGCATCGACGTGCGCTCGGAGGTGTTCCGGCGGGCATTCGAAGCCGCCGGGCCGGACGTCGAGACGCTCGGCTTTGCCGGCTTCTTCGGCCTTGCGATCGACTATGTGCCGCTCGGGGCGGAGGAGGGCGGGGCGCGGTGCCCGGTCCTCCTGAGCCCCGCCGTCACCATCCGTGAGCGGATCAAGGGCACCGATGCGAGGGCCGAGGCCGCCCATCTTGCGCGTCAGGGGGCGCGGGCAGGCGCCGACCGGGCCTGGAAGAATTTCAAGCTCGCGGCCGTTTCCTCCTTCGCCTTCGTCGAGGTGATGGGGCTTGCCTATGTGAACCGCCTGGTGCGGGACGGCTTCGGCGGGGGCAAACGCGCCTGCGGTCATGCCCGTCACGCGCTCGGGCCAGATCCCGCTCCGGGCACGCATGGGGGCCGCCCGACGGGCCTCGACCTCCCCGCGCGGATCGATGCCGCCGAGGCCATGCTGCGCGGCATGTCGCTGACCTCCGGGTTCGCCCGGCTCATGCTCCTCGTCGGTCACGGTTCCTCGAGCACCAACAATCCGCATGCGAGCGGACTCGATTGCGGCGCCTGCGGGGGCCATGACGGCTCGGTGAATGCGCGTCTCGCGGCCATGCTCCTCAATGACGGGGAGGTGCGGGCGGGCCTCGCCGGCCGGGGCATCGTGCTGCGGCACGACTGCCATGCGATCGGCGCGCTGCACGACACGACCACGGACGAGGTGCATTTCTACGATCTCGACACGCTGCCGCCGACGCATGCGGAGGATCTCGCGTGGTTGCGCGCGGCCCTCTCCAGGGCGGGCGCGATCGCCCGGGCGGAACGGGCGGGACGGCTCAAGCTCTCGCCCGATGCGCCGGTCGATGACGGGATCCGGGCACGGGCGCGGGACTGGGCGCAGGTGCGGCCCGAATGGGGCCTTGCCGGCTGCGCCGCCTTCATCGCCGCGCCGCGCGCCCGCACGAGGGGGCGCGATCTCGGCGGGCGGGCCTTCCTGCACAGCTATGACTGGCGGGCCGATGCGGGCTTCAGGACACTCGAGCTGATCCTCACCGCGCCCATGGTGGTGGCGAGCTGGATCAGCCTCCAATATTACGGCTCGGTCGTCGACAACCGGGCCTTCGGAAGCGGCAACAAGGTGCTCCACAACGTGGTCGGCACGATGGGGGTGCTCGAAGGGGCGGGCGGCGATCTGCGCCCCGGCCTGCCTCTGCAATCGCTGCATGACGGCGAACGCTTCGTACACGAACCGCTGCGCCTGACGGTGCTGGTGGAGGCCCCGCGCGAGGCGATCGGTTCCATCATCGGACGCCACCCCACGGTCCGGGACCTCCTCGACAATGGCTGGCTGCATCTGATGGTCCTCGATGAGGACGGCGTGCCCGCCTTTCGCTATGCGGGCGGGCTCGACTGGACCGCGCTCGAGCCGGGCAGGGCCTGAGCCGCCATGGCCGCGCCGCATCCCTATCGCGGGCGGCGGGCGGTCGTCGCCACAATGCACGGCAAGGAGAGCGCGATCGCGCCGGCCATGGCGGCGCTCGGCCTCCGCGTCGAGCCCGCGCATGGTCTCGATACGGATCGGTTCGGCACCTTTACCGGCGAGGTGGAGCGGCCGGGGCCGATGAGGCAGACGGCCATCGCAAAGGCGCGGGCGGGGATCGCCTCTAGCGGCTGCCCGCTCGCCATCGCGAGCGAGGGAAGCTACGGACCCCATCCGCACTTTCCCGCGATCGCCGCAGGGCTTGAGCTCATGGTCCTCGTGGATGCCGAGCGCGATCTCGTGATCGCGGAGGAGAGGCTGCTCGAGGACGTCACCTTCGCCCAGTGCGAAGCGGCGAGCGTGGACGCGCTCGCGGCGTTCCTCGCCGGGATCGGCTTTCCCGACCAGGGCGTGATCGTTCGCCCGAACGGGCGGCGCGCCGGCGGCGAGGGGCTGTTCAAGGGGCTGACGGATCACGCGGCCCTCGCCCGCGCGGTGGCCGAGGCGGCGGCCCGCTCGGCGGACGGGCTTGCCTTCGTCGAGACCGACATGCGGGCCCATCTCAATCCGCGCCGGCGGGCGGCGCTCGCGGGCCTCGCCGAGCGGCTGGCGAGCCGCCTCTTGAGCCTCTGCCCCGCTTGCGGAGCGCCCGGCTTTGGCCCCGTTCGGGCCGAGCGGGGGCTGCCCTGCGCCGATTGCGGCCTGCCGACGCCCCTCGCCCGGGCGGAGGTGCTGGGCTGCGGCGCCTGCGACCATCTCGACCGGGTCGGCCGCTCCGACGGGCTCACGCGCGCCTCGCCCGCCGCCTGTCCGCTCTGCAATCCCTGAGCCCGCCCCCGGGTGCGTCAATCGGCGGAATTGCGCGCGGGCGGCGCTGCTGCCAGAGTTGCCGCCTGCGAACGGCGGCGGCCCGCCGTGCAACCGGCCATTGCCATGACCTCGCCCCCCATCGCTCCGCCTCCGGAGCGGCCCGACTTCGCCGAGCTGTTCACACCCAAGCTCGTCACGGTGCTGAGGGAAGGCTATTCCCTCGCCAATCTGCGCTCCGACGCGCTCGCGGGCCTCACGGTCGCGGTGGTGGCGCTGCCGCTGTCCATGGCCATCGCGATCGCCTCGGGCGCGAGCCCCGCGCAAGGGCTCTACACCGCCATATTCGGCGGCTTTCTGGTCTCGGCGCTCGGGGGCAGCCGGTTCCAGATCGGCGGGCCGGCGGGGGCCTTCATCGTCCTCGTCGCGGCCACGGTCGCGGAGCACGGGATGGACGGGCTCCTCCTGACCGTCCTTCTCTCCGGGCTCATGCTTCTCGCCGTCGGTTTCCTGCGGCTCGGCACCTACATAAAATTCATTCCGTACCCGGTGACGGTGGGGTTCACCGCCGGCATCGCCGTCATCATCTTCGCCAGCCAGATCAAGGACCTCCTCGGCCTCACCCTCGCCGGGCCCGAGCCGGGTCCGCTTCTCGAAAAGCTCCCCGTGCTGATCGCCGCCCTGCCGAGCGCCGATCCCGCCGCCATCGCGCTCGCCCTCGGGACGGCGGGGCTGATCGTTGGGCTCAAGCGGGTGCGGCCGCACTGGCCGGGCATGATCCTCGCCGTGGCGGCGGCTTCGGGGCTCACGGCGGCTCTGGCGCTGCCGGTCGAGACCATCGGCACGCGCTTTGGCGGCATTCCCTCCGGCGTGCCGCTGCCCTCGCTGCCGCCGATTTCGGTCGATCGCGTGCTGGCAGTCCTTCCGAACGCGGTCGGTTTCGCGCTGCTCGGAGCGATCGAATCGCTCCTGTCGGCGGTGGTCGCCGACGGCATGACCGGCCGGCGCCACCGGTCCAACTGCGAACTCGTGGGGCAGGGGGTCGCCAACATCGCCTCGGCGCTCTTCGGCGGCATCGCGGTGACGGGCACCATTGCGCGCACGGCCACCAATGTGCGCGCCGGCGCGCACGGACCGGTGGCGGGCATGATCCACGCGCTGGTCCTCCTCTTCTTCGTGCTGGTGGCCGCCCCGCTCGCGAGCCTCATCCCGCTCGCGGCCCTTGCCGGCGTGCTCGCCGTCGTCGCCTGGAACATGGTGGAGAAGCACGCCTTCCTCACGCTGCTGCGCGCGTCCAGGGGCGATGCCGCCGTGCTGCTCACGACTTTCCTCCTCACGATCTTCCGGGATCTGACGGAGGCGATCATCGTGGGCTTCGCGCTCGGCTCGGTGCTCTTCATCCATCGCATGTCCCGCGCGACGGCGGTCGAGGCGACGCCCTTCGTCCCCGAGGACCGGGCCGACAGCGCCGGCGGCGCGCGGACGCCCTATGACGAGACGGCGCGGGACCGGGATGTCCTCGTCTACCGCATCTCCGGCGCCTTCTTCTTCGGCGCTGCCGCCTCGATCGGCTCGGTGCTCGACCGCATCGCCGACACGCACCGTGTGCTGATCCTCGACTTCTCGGCCGTGCCGTTCCTCGATTCGACGGGCGTGAACATGATCGAGGGGCTCGCCCGCAAGGCCGGCCGGCGTGGCGGGCTCGTCATCGCCGGCGCCGGCGCCGAGGTGCGGCGCAATTTCGCCGCGCACGGGCTCGCGCCCCCGCTGATCCGCTTCGCCCCGACGGTGGAGGCGGCGCTCGCCGAGGCGCGGGGCTGACCGCTCCCGCTCAGTCCGGGATGCGCCAGTCCTTGGGCGGAGTAAATCCGGGGATGGGGCTGTTGAGGTCGTCGACCTCCTTGCCCTCGCGGAAGACCTGGTGCCACTGCCGCGTCTCGGGCGCCGCGCCGTCATAGGAGTCCGCCGTCTTGCCCGTCGTCTCGAGGGCGCGGAAGGCGCGCAGCCGGTCCATCATCGCCGCCACGATTTCGGGATGCGCCTCGGCGACATTGGTGCTCTCGCCCGGATCGAGCCAGAGGTCGAAGAGCTGAAGGGTCGCCGTCGGATCCTCGCCGTGCGCAACCGTCTCGCCGATGCGCACGAGCTTCCAGCGCCCGTGCCGGAGGCCGAAGAATTCCCGGTCGTCCGAGCCTCGGAAGCTGACATACTCCCGGTCGTCCGCGAGCGTCGCCATTCCCGCGAGCGCCGCCGACACGTCCTGTCCGTCGAGATCGAGCCCGCTCACATCCGCTCCCGCATAGCGGGCGAGGGTCGGCAGCATGTCGAGATAGAAGACCGGCTCCCGGACGCTCCGCCCACCGACGAGCCCGCCGGCCGGCCAGCGGATGACGGCCGGCACATGCACCCCGCCCTCATAGGGCGTTCCCTTCGTCCCGCGCAGGGGCCAGTTGCTCGCCCCGAAGATGAGGTCCCCGCCATTGTCCGAGAGAAAGAGGACGATGGTGTTCTCCGCAAGGCCCTTCTCGTCCAGCTTGGCGAGAATGGCGGCGATGGACTCGTCGAGCGCCGTCACCATCGCATTGTGGCTCGCCCGCAGCGGATTGCCGAGATCCTCATAGGCGGCGAGATAGTCCGCTGGCGCCTGATTGGGACGGTGGGGCGCGGTAAAGGCGACATAGAGAAGAAACGGATCGTCCGGACGCTGAGCGTCGAGAAAGCCCACCGCCTCGTCGCGGATCGCGAAGGTGACGTAGTCGTCCCCGGGGGCGGGCTCGTAGTCGCGGTGCCAGTCGCGCTCATTGGCGATCTTGCGGGTGTAATAGTCGATGGCGCCGTTATAGGTGCCGACGAAGCTCGTGAAGCCCTGGTTGAGCGGATGGTAGATGCGGTCGGCATGGCCGAGATGCCACTTGCCCACCATGCCGCGGGCGCCATAGCCGGCATCCGCCAGCACCTCGGCTAGGGTGACTTCCTCCGGGGGCAGACCATCGGGCGACCAGGGCCAGACCACACGGTGCATCAGCCCGTAACGGATGGGCCAGCGCCCCGTGAGCAGCCCCGCGCGCGTCGGCGTGCAGAAGCTCATCACATAGAACTGGTCCATGCGGATGCCCTGTCGCGACAGCGCGTCTATGGCCGGCGTGCGCGTCTCCGCGCCGTTGTAGCCGACATCGCGCCAGCCGAGATCGTCCGCGAGCAGAATGACGATGTTGGGCCGCCCGGCCGGTGCCTTCGACAGCGCGGCCGCCGGTCCGGAAAGGGCGAGCCCGAGCCCGAGCCCGAGCAGGGCGAGGAGGGGACGAAGCAATACCATCGGGTCCTCCCGGAACGGCGCCGGCCCCCGCCGCGCCCTGCGGGAGGGGAGACGGATCCGGACGCTCTGATTATGTCGACGTCATGGTAGACCATTTTTCGCCGCCGATGGAAGGCCCCGCGCAGGCCTCGATCGGCACGCCGATCCTGTCCGCGCCGCTCGAGGCATGCGCCTGCTCCGCCGGGTGACGCGCGGGCCGGCTCCGAAGGGTACCATCAGGACCGGCGGCACGCGGTCGTGGCCACCTCCAACGGTGAGGCGGGTCACGCAATGGAGCAGCGGGCCCCGGTGCGCCGCCGAAAGGCGAGCTGACCGAGAGCTACGCCTATTCGCCCTATGGGCTCATGGCATCATCCGACCGGGCCGGCCTGCCCACCGATCCGCTCTCGGGCCGGCCCATCCGCTTCACCGGGTGAGGGGGCTGTGTCAGGATCGGAGGTGGGGCCCCGATCCTGCCCCCGAACGGCTCGATCCCGAAAGCGGGCTCGCCACTGCCGTGGCCTTCTCCGCCTGCGGGCGATCCACCGGATCTCCCGCTCCGCTCGCGCGGACCGGCTCCGAAGGGTACCGCGCCCGGCAGTACTCCGCCGAGCTCGGACGGTTCGTCTCCCCCGATCCCATTGGCTATGGCGATGGGATGAACATGTACGCCTATGTTGGGGGGATCCGATTAATCGAATTGATCCGTCGGGGCTGGAGGGCGATTGTGCCGGGAGTCGCGACCAAAGTGGTCCCGAACACAGGGGCGGCTGGAGTGATGACGAGCTTCATCTACTTTTCGAACTTGAAGATATGTTAAACGATTTGCTTGGTGTTGCAGATGAATTCGGAATTTCGGCGGATATTATCAAATGGGCTTCTGAAAAATTCCTGCAGTTTTTTGTAGATGTAGTAAATATGCTAAAGTCAGATGACAAAAATGTGAAGATTCTTGGGGAAAAACTTTGGGATGCCTTGATGGGTGGGACTGTGCTCGTGCATAAGGCATTGACAGGAGCATTAGGTTTGGGCGGAGCATTAGTTGGTGGCGTCGCCATAAATGTATCTGAAATGGAGTCGGCAGCATTCCTTTCTGGGGCAGTTGGTCTGGGGGTTGGCGTTGGCTACGACTTTATAGGTATCGGATACGCTCCTGGCGCGAGTGTAGCTGATATCGCGGGCTTAGGCCTTGTCTACGACGGCAGTTTTGGTGGGGTCCTCGGCGGCAGTGTCTCTGGTTCAATCGGAGGAAATGCAGCATCAATTGGAGTCGCCCCGACTTTAGGAACAACTGGACTTCAAGGGTTTATCGGTATCGGCGGCACAATAATATCTGGAATTCGGTGAGTGTGATGTTCAACCAAAACAAAAACTTCGCGTGGGCATTCGTCATTATGTTAGCGAACGGAATCGTCTATGTGCTTTTTGCAATGACACTGGCATATGAGAAATCTATAATGCTCACGATTTCGGTTTGGTTTTTTTTGCTTTCGTTTTGGGCGGTATTGATTTGCCGTAGCCAATCCATCTTTATCGATGCGGAGCTCAAAAAATACAAAAAGGAACGTGTTTTTTCTGCGACCACCTGGGCTTGGAGATCACCCTCCGTTAGTGGGATCATGACATCTTCACTTCTTCTAATACCGCCTTCCGCGCTTATTGTATATTTGGCTGATAAGTGCAGTATATATGAGTCTCTATATGATATAATAATGCTTAAGTGGCAAAAATTGTTCTTTTTGTAATGCTGTCTATACAGTAATTTTATTTTCTTGTCGATCTATTTTTTCGCGCTGATAGTCGCATATGTTTCCTTTGCGTCAGTATTTAAGGCACTCAGAGTTGGAGAGCGTGTTAATTAAGCAACTTGCTCTTCATGGTTGTCTTGCCATCATTCGGTGAGCACGGGCAAATCCCGTCGAAGTATTCGAGCGATAGCGCGAAGCGTCCGGGGTTGAGATGGTGACCGAATTGAGTGATTTTTGAGGGGGCGGAATGTCGGCAGCAATGAGAGAAGCGGAATATGAGGACGGGCGGACGATCGAATACAGCTACGACGCTGCCGGCAACCGCACGAGCGTGGTGCGGACGGGCTCGGACACGGCCACCGTCAATCTCACCATCTCGACGTGAGGCCCCGACCACGGCCAATGACGACATCATCGAGGATGCCTGAGCGGGGGCAGGAAAAGTGGGCACCGGTTTTGCGTCCGCACCCGCGCCAGCACAGTCAAGGCTATGCCTATACCTTCGATCCGCGCGTCGTGGGTTCGAGCCCCGATCCTCTCACCGTGCTGCTCGCCGACACCGACCCCAATGCCGACACGCTGACCATCACCGCCATGTCAGCTACATGGTCGTCTCAGGGCCGCGCTGCCACCCCGCTCCCGGCGGCAGCGCCCGTTCTCTCGCGAAAATTGCCAGACGGCCTGTAAGCCGGGTTCTGTCCGTCCCGGTCGCCCGGGGCGGGATGACCATTCATCTGGGACGCCCGTCGCCGGACGCCTCGCGCGACCCACCCGGGCGGCGGCGCGGAAACGCGCATGCTGCCCGAAGCAGCTGGCCGCCCCTATTCGGTCTTGCTCCCGGTGGGGTTTACCATGCCGGTCCCGTTGCCGGTCCCGCGGTGCGCTCTTACCGCACCCTTTCACCCTTGCCGGGGCGCGCCCCGGCGGTTTGCTTTCTGTGGCACTGTCCCTGGGGTCGCCCCCGCCGGGCGTTACCCGGCACCGTGTTTCCGTGGAGCCCGGACTTTCCTCACCCCGCAGGCTTTCGCCGGCGCGGAGCGCGGCCATCCGGCCGTCTGGCCCCTCGGGATGTAAGGGGCGGGACGGGCGGGGTCAATCGCGGGGGCGCGATCGGGGCGGCGGGCGCGAGGTCTCGTCTCCGGACCTGGATGGCTTCGCGGCGCTCGCTTGTGACGACGCCCCCTCTGTCATCGCGAGCGCCGAAGGCGCGTGGCGATCCAGGCGGCGAGGCGTCTCGGGCGTGGCCTGGATTGCTTCCCCCGGCTCAGAGCCGGGGTCGCAATGACGAAGGGCGGTCATCGCGCGGGACGATCCTTCGAGGCTCGCTTCGCACGCGCCTCGGGATGACGGGCACCTGCGGGGCCCTGCTTCCGGATCGGCCCCTCAGAAATCGATCCAGGGGTCCACGCGGTCGAGCGCGACGAGGCGGGCGACGGCGTTGAGGCGGATGGAGGTCGCCTCGTCGAGAAGGCCCGTCACCCGGTCGGGCAGGAAATGACGCTGGAAGGCCGCGAGCACGGCGCTCGTATGGGCGTTGGCGGCGCCGGTCACGTCGACCTCGTAGCCGATATAGAGGAGCGCGATCTCGGCCATGGCGAGCGCGGGCACGGCCGGGTCCTGGGGCAGGGGGGCTCTGTCCATCCAGTCCTCGGGGAAGAGGCCAACCCCTTCGGCGGCGAGCTGGGCCCAGGGGAACCACTCGCCCGGATCGCGCTTGCGCCGCGGGGCGACGTCCGAATGGCCGAGCACGCGGCGCGCGGGAATGTCGTGGCGGCCCAGAATGTCCGTGGTCAGATGCAAGAGCGCGTCGATCTGCGCGGGCGGGAAGGGGCGATAGCCGAAATCATGGCCCGGATTGACGAGCTCGATGCCGATGGAGCGGGAGTTGATGTCGCCCTCGCCGCACCAGGAGGCGCGGCCCGCATGCCAGGCGCGCTTTTCCTCCGGCACGAGGCGGATGACCGTCCCGTCCTCGTCGATGAAATAATGCGAGCTGACCTCGGCGCGCGGGTCGGTGAGGCGGTTGATGGCCGCCTCGGCCGTGGGCATGCCGGTGTAGTGCAGGACGAGCGTGTCGATGGCCGCGCCGTTGGCCCGGTCGTTGAAGCTCGGCGATCGCCGATCGTGGATCTTCATCGCTGCGGTCTCTCCCCCTGCCCGGAGCTGTGAATATCATCGGGCAAAACGGGCCCCGCGTCGAGCCCGGCGGCGGGCGCGGTCCGCGTCCCGGCG
>JACAEB010000131.1 GCA_013389075.1 Alphaproteobacteria bacterium | reverse complement strand
TCGGCGGGCGGCGGAGAGGGGGATTGCGCAATCGCAGTCGACATCGCACCTCGCAACGGGCGCAGGGGCTGGGCCTACGTCCCCTTGCGGGAACCGGCGCGCCCTTCGGCTCCGCTTCGGCTGCGCCATGAACCGCGCGGAGGCAAACACTGGATGCCAGGGCAAGCGAGCCGGCCGTCCGGACACGGCCAGATCGTGAGACGGGCGAGCGGACCAACCCTCGCGCCGGGAGACGACATGGAACAGGGGGATGAAGCCGTCGCCGGAACACCGCCGATGGTTCGGCCCTGCAACCGGTGTCTTAAACAGGAAGCCCGGCCCATGCAACCCGAGCCCGGCCCCGCGCGCGGGTATGCATTGTCGCGGGGGCTCGGCTCAGTCCTCGCGCCATTTGATCGAGCAGCCCATGGAGGGGATCTGCTCGGCCGGGCCCTTGCCGGTCCCGGCGATGGCGCGCATCGCAAGGAGCAGGTCGGGCCGCGCATCGCCGAGGAGCGTGGTGCGCGAGGCGTCGAGCCGGCCGCGATACTGCAACCCGTCGGCCGCGTCATAGCCGAAGAAATCGGGCGTGCAGACGGCGCCATAGGCGCGGGCGACGGCCTGGCTCTCGTCGATGACGTAAGGGAAGGGAAAGCGGTGGCGCGCGGCGAAGGCGGCCATGGCGTCGAAGCCGTCCTCGGGATAGGCCAGCGTGTCGTTCGGCATGATGGCGATGGCCCCGATCCCCTCGTCCATGAGCGTGCCCACATGATCGACGAGCCGGTCCACGATCGCGCGGACATAGGGGCAGTGGTTGCACAGGAACATGACGAGCGTGCCGCGCGCGCCCCGGATGTCGGCGAGGCGGTAGCGCTGTCCGTCGGTCGCGGGCAGATCGAAATCGGGCGCGCGCGTGCCGAAGGCGCAGACGGGGGTGGTGGTGAGCGCCATGGGTCCCTCGGGGTCAGCCGCGCGGCAGCGTGGCGAGCCAGTCGATCAGTATGCGGTTCACCGTCTCGGGCGCTTCCTGCTGGGTCCAGTGGCCGCTGTCCTCGACATGGGCGCGGGCGAGTTTGGGGATGTAGGTCTCCATGCCCTCGGTCATCTTCGGCGTCAGCACGACGTCGCGGCCGGCGGTCACCATGAGGCCGGGATGGGGAATGTGCTGGCGCACATGGTCCGTGAGCTTCCAGGTCCGCGTGATGTTTCGGTACCAGTTGAGCCCGCCCCGGAAGCCGGAGGCCCTGTAGGTGTCGGCGAAGACCTTCATCTCCGCGGGCGAGAGGAACGGCCCGCCCCCCCAGCGCTCCTCGGGCGCGGCGAAGGCCTTCTGGAGCGCGAGCGACTTGCGCTCCTTCGGCAGCTCGGCGAAGGCCTCGGCGGTGGTGTCGCTGCTGCGCAGGAAGAAGCGGAAGGTGCGGTCCACGTCCTTTTCCCACAGCGCCTCGGGCTCGCCCGGGGTCTGGAACCAGACGATGTAGAAATCCTCGACATAGATCTTCTTGTAGAGCTCGATCGGATCGGCGGGCGGGCGGGGCGCGAAGGGCGTGTTGAGCGAGGCGATGCCGATCACCCGGTCGGGCTGGAGCAGGCCCATGTACCAGACGAGCGCGCCGCCCCAGTCATGGCCGATGAAGGCGGCCTTCTTCAGTCCGAGCGCGTCGAGGAGGCCCGCGAGATCGGCGGTCAGCGCGAAGGCGTCATAGGCCTCGACCGGCGCCGGCGCGTCGGAGGCGCCGAAGCCGCGCTGGTCGGGCGCGATCACCCGATACCCGGCGGCCGCGAGCGCCTTGATCTGGTGGCGCCAGGAAAAGGCGATCTCCGGCCAGCCATGGCTGAACACCACCGGCAGCCCGTCCTTCGGGCCGGCCTCGTGGACGCTGAGCGTGATGCCGTTGGTGGCGATGCGCCGGGCGGGCGGCATTTCGAGAAGGGGGGCGGGCATGGGCAGGTCTCCCTGGGTCGGATCGGTTGTCCCCGGCGCCCTCGCGCCGCGGGGACGGTCAGCGCGAGCGCGGCGGCAGGCCGGCAAGGGCCACGAGCGCCCAGCCGGCGAGAAAGGCGAGCCCGCCGAGCGGCGTCACCGGGCCGAGCAGGTCCGGCCCGCCCAGCGCCAGCGCGTAGAGCGAGCCCGAGAAGAGCATGATGCCGCCGAGAAAGCACGCGCCGGCAAGCCGCAGCGCTCGGCGCGGGTGGCGGGGCGGGGACACGATCGCAAGGAGCGCGACCGCATGGACCAGATGATAGAGAACCCCCGTCTGCCAGGCCGAGCGGCCCGCCGCGTCGAGGACGCCCGACAGGGCATGCGCCCCGAAGGCGCCGGCGGCCACGGCCGTGAATCCCGCAAGGCCCGCCGCGATCCGAAGGCCCCGCACGGGAGCCCCGGGCGGGCCTGCGGGTACGGGTTGCTCAGTGGACGTCATGGGCCGGGCCTCTGTCCTTCGCGCCTATGGCGGGCGGGGCGGGGTCGAGTATAGTGCGCCGCGCGGCGGGCCCGGAAGCCCGCCCTGGCTCGAGGACACTGGATTGGTCGGCATGGGAGGTCTCGGGCTCGGGGGAATGCGCGCGGAGGGGCTGACGGGCGGTGCCATGGCGCGCCGGCTCTCGGTGCTGCAGATCGGGGCCTGCGCCATTCTCGGGGCCTATCTGCCCTTCTTCCCGGTCTGGCTCGCCCATAAGGGCCTCAGCCCCTCGTCCATCGGCGCGCTCCTCGCCCTCACCTTCATCGCCCGCACGCTGGCGGGCCCCGCGCTGAGCTTCCTCGCCGACGAGAGGGGCGACCGGCGGCCCATGCTGGTGATGGCCGCGTTCGCCTTCATGGCGGTGGGCGCGGTGATGGGCGCGGCGGAGGGTTTCCTCGCGCTCGCCTTCGTCGGCCTCTCCATGGCCGCCTTTCTCGCCGTGACGCTGCCGGTGACCGAGTCGCTCAGCGTCTGGAACGCGGTGCTTCACAAGTTCGATTATGCGCGGGTGCGGATCTGGGGCTCGCTCGCCTTCATCGCCACCAACATCGCGGCGGGGGCATGGGTCGCACGCGAGGGGCCGCAGGTGTTGCCGCTCGCCATCGTCGCGGGCGGGGCGCTGCTGCTCCTTGCCGTCCGCCTCCTGCCCGAGGCGGCGGGACGGATCCGTCCGCAGGCGGCGCATCCGGGCGAGGCGGTGGAGGGCGAGGGCGGGAGCGTGGCGCCGCCGCCCCCGCGCCTCTCGTGGCGCGATGCGCGCGCGCTCCTCCGGGCTCCGGTCTATCTCCTCTTCCTCGCCGGCGCCTGCGCCATCCAGGCGAGCCACGCCATCTACTACAATTTCTCCGCCCTGGGCTGGAGCGGGCGGGGCATCTCCGAGGGGGTGATCGGCCTTCTCTGGGGGCTCGGCGTCGCGGGCGAGGTCGTGCTCTTCCTCTTCGCGGGCCGGCTCGTGGAGCGGCTGGGGCCGGCGGGTCTCCTCGTCCTCGGCGGCCTCGGGGCCGTGATCCGCTGGACGGTGATGGCGAGCGCGCCGCCCGTGCCGCTTCTCGTCCTCTGCCAGCTCGCCCATGGGCTAAGCTTCGGGGCGGCCCATATCGGGGCCATGCACTTCCTCGCCCGTGCCGCGCCCGCCCGCCTCGCCGCCACCGCGCAGGGGCTCTACAGCTCCCTCGCCATGGGGCTCCTCGTCGGCGTGATGACGCTGATCGGCGGCGGGCTCTTCGAGAGCGTCGGGCC
>JACAEB010000153.1 GCA_013389075.1 Alphaproteobacteria bacterium | reverse complement strand
TTCGATCCGCCTGTCCGTGGAGCGCGGGCGGGAGGCCATCTTCGACGCGGAGCATTTCTTCGACGGCTTCAAGGCCAATCCCGATTATGCGCTCGCCTGTGCGCGGGCAGCGCTCGAGACGGGCGCGCGCTGGATCGTGCTCTGCGATACCAATGGCGGCACGCTGCCGCACGAGGTGGAGATGATCGTCCGTGCCGTGAGCAAGGAGATCCCCGGCGACCGGCTCGGCATCCACGCCCACAACGACACCGAGAACGCGGTCGCCAATTCGCTCGCGGCCGTGCGGGCGGGGGCGCGCCATGTGCAGGGCACGCTGAACGGGCTCGGCGAGCGCTGCGGCAACGCCAACATGGTCTCGCTGATCCCCACGCTCTGCCTCAAGCCCGATTTCGCCGAGCGCTTCGAGACGGGCGTGAGCGCCGAGGCGCTGACGCGGATCACCCATGTCAGCCGCGCGCTCGACGAGATCATCAACCGCGCGCCCAACCGCCACCAGCCCTATGTCGGCGAGAGCGCCTTCGCCCACAAGGGCGGGCTCCACGTCTCGGCGGTGCAGAAGGACCCGCGCACCTACGAGCACGTGCCGCCCGAGACCGTGGGCAATCACCGCCGCATCCTCGTCTCCGACCAGGCCGGCAGATCGAACATCCTCGCCATGCTGGAGGAGGCCGGCATCGCGATGAAGGCGGACGATCCGCGCGTCTCCCGCCTTCTCGAACAGGTGAAGGAGCGCGAGTTCCTCGGCTATTCCTATGACGGGGCGGAGGCCTCCTTCGCGCTCCTCGCCCGCGACATCATGGGCGAGGTGCCGGATTTCTTCCGTGTCGAGAGCTTCCGCGTCATGGTCGAGCGCCGGTTCAACGCGGTGGGCGAGCTCGTCACTGTCAGCGAGGCGATCGTGAAGGTCGAGGTCGACGGCGAGACCATCATCTCGGCCGGCGAGGGCAATGGTCCGGTCAACGCGCTCGACACCGCGCTGCGCAAGGATCTCGGCCGCTATTCGGCCTATCTCGCCGATCTCGAGCTCGAGGACTTCAAGGTCCGTATCCTGAATGGCGGGACGCAGGCCGTGACGCGCGTCCTCATCGCGTCGGTGGACGGGGAGGGCCGGCGCTGGTTCACCGTGGGCGTGTCGCCCAACATCGTGGACGCGGCCTTCCAGGCGCTGATGGATTCGATCCGCTACAAGCTCCTGCGCGACGGCGCGCCCGCCCGGGCCTGAGGCAGAGCCTCGCCTCTGGATCAGAGGACCTCCGGCCCGCCCGCCGCCGGGGCGAGCGGCTCGCGCGGCCGCGCGCAGAGCCGGCGCAGCGTCGGCACGACATCCTCGGCATGCGTGATCACGTGCCAGAGATCATGGACGCTCGGACGGGCGAAGCCCTCGGCCACAACATGGTCGAGCAGGGCGACGAGCGGGGTCCAGTAGCCGTCCACATTGAGGAGTAGGATCGGCTTGGCATGGGCCTGGAGCTGCGCCCAGGTCAGCATCTCGATCGTCTCCTCGAGCGTGCCGATGCCCCCGGGCAGCACGACGAATGCGTCGGCCCGGTCGAACATGAGCTGCTTGCGCTCGTGCATGGTCTCGACCACGTGGAGGTCGGTCACGGCGTCGAACTTCGCCTCCCGCTCGCGCAGGAAGCCGGGAATGATGCCGGTGACATGGCCGCCCGCCTCGAGCACGGAGCGGGCCACGACGCCCATCAGCCCGATGCCGCCCCCGCCATAGACGAGGCCGATCCCCTCGGCGGCAAGGCTGCGCCCGAGCGTCCGGGCGGCGGCTTCATAGGCGGGCTTGCGCCCCTTGTTCGAGCCGCAATAGACGCAGACGGCTCCAAGCTCGGCCATGATCGTCTCCTCTTCGGGCGGCGGGTCCCGGCCGGCCCTTTGCGGGAAGCGTGCCATGCCCCGCTTCGGGCTGCCAGCCGCAAGGCCCCGCCCTTGCATGGCCATATTTGATTGAAACAAATGGGACGGCCATGGAACAGGATGAAGACGGCAACTGGCGGATTGCGCTCATCTTCGGGGGGCTCGTGCTTCTCGGGGCGGTCGTCATTGCGGCCGTTCTGTGGCTGATGCCGCGTTTTGCGGGAACGTCCGAAGTCGCCGCCACCACCGGGCCGCAGGCGCGGGTGGAGGAACCCGCGAGCGCCCTCGCAGGTCCCCTCAAGCCCACCTTCGACATCGTCCGCGTCGAGCGCGACGGGCGCGCCATCGCGGCCGGCCGCGCGGCACCCGGGGCCATCGTCACCCTGTCCGCCAATGGCACGCCCATCGGCACCGCGACCGCCGACGCGCGCGGCGAATGGACCCTCGTCCTCGACGAGCCGCTGACGGAGGGCACGCAGGAGCTGACCCTGTCGGCCCGGCTGCCGGGCGGGGAGGAGATCGCCTCCGATCAGCGGGTGATCGTCGTCGTCGTCGCCCGCGCGGACGGCCCGCCCCTCGTCGTGAAACGGCAGGAGGGCGAGGCGAGCGAGGTTCTGCAGGGCGGCGCCCGCGGGGCCGGACCCGGGCTCGCCATCAGCGCCATCGACTATGACGGCCGCGGCAACGTCATCTTCTCCGGTCTCGCCTCGCCGGGCGCGGGGGTCCGTGCCTATGTGGACGGGGCGCCTGTCGGATCCACCACCGCGACCGCCAAGGGGCGGTGGATCATCGAGGCCGACAGCCGCCTGCCGGCCGGCGTCTATTCCATGCGCCTCGACCAGATCGGCGCGGACGGGCGCGTCACCGCCCGCATCGAATTTCCCTTCGAGCGGGAGGACCCGCGCGACATCGTGCTCGGGGATGGCACCGTCGTCGTGCAGCCGGGCAATTCGCTGTGGAAGATCTCGAGCCGCGTCTATGGCCAGGGCATCGACTACACGATCATCTATGACGCGAACCGGACGCAGATCCGCAATCCCGACCTGATCTATCCGGGCCAGATCTTCGAGCTTCCGCCCAATCCGAGGGACATCGATCGCCCGGCCCCGGCGGGCGGGGCCGCACCCGATCCCGGCCGGCCCGGAAGCTGAGACGGCCGTCACCTCCGGACGCGGGGCGCGTTGAAACCGGACGCGCGTCGGGCCATCTTGCCCCTCGTGTCACGCCCTCACCCAAGACGCGCCGCCGAGCCGCCCGATGCGGCGCTCCCCGCCGCAGACGAGCCGGCGCCGCGACCGGCCCTCAAGGTCGCGCGGGCGCTCGCGCCCTATCTCTGGCCCAAGGGGCGGCCGGATCTGCGCTGGCGCGTGGTCATCGCTCTCCTTGCCATGGTGGTGGCCAAGCTCCTGACGGTGTGGACGCCGCTCCTCTACAAGGCGCTCACGGACGGCTTCGCGCAGGCGCTGGGCGGGGCCGGGGAGGAGACCGGCTCGGCCATCGCCCTCGCCGCCGTCGCCGTGCCGCTGGCGCTGATCGGGGGCTATGCGATCGCCCGCCTCTCGGCCGCGCTGCTGCAGCAGGTACGCGACGGGCTCTTCGCGGCGGTTTCGGAGGAGGCCCAGCGCGCCATCGCGGTGCGCACCTTCCGCCATCTCCATGCGCTCTCGCTTCGCTTTCACCTCGACCGGCGGACGGGCGGGCTCGCCCGCGCGATCGAACGGGGCACGCGGGCGATCGACTTCCTCCTGCGCTTCAGCCTGTTCAGCATCCTGCCCACGGTCATCGAGCTCGTGCTCGCCTGCCTCATCCTCTGGGTCACCTTCGACCTGCGCTTCCCGGCGGTGACGCTCCTCGCGGTCGCCGCCTATGTGGGCTTCACCTTTCTCGTCACGGAATGGCGGGTGAAGATCCGCCGGCGGATGAACGAGCGCGATTCGGAGGCCAACACCCGCGCCATCGACAGCCTTCTCAACTTCGAGACGGTGAAATATTTCGGCAACGAGCGGCACGAGGCCGACCGCTTCGACCATGCCATGGCCGGCTATCAGGCGGCGGCCCTGCGCACCGCCACCTCGCTCTCCTGGCTCAATGCCGGGCAGGCCGTGATCCTGCATCTGTGCCTCGTCGCGCTGATGCTCATGGTGGGCTTCGGCCTTGCCGCCGGCGACTACACGATCGGGGACCTCGTCCTCGTCAACGCGCTGCTGATCCAGCTCTATGTGCCGCTCAATGCGCTCGGCTTCGTCTATCGCGAAATCAAGCAGTCGCTGATCGACAGTGAGAAGCTCTTCGGCCTTCTCGACATCGAGCCCGAGGTGGTGGATGCGCCCGGAGCGCGGCCGCTGTCGGTCAGCCGCGCCGAGATCCGCTTCGAGGAGGTGGGCTTTGCCTATGATCCGCGCCGGCCGATCCTGCGCGAGGTGAGCTTCACCATTCCCCCGGGCCGCACGCTCGCCGTCGTGGGACCCACGGGGGCGGGAAAGTCGACGCTCTCCCGGCTCCTCTTCCGCTTCTACGATGTCGGCTCCGGACGTATACGGATCGATGGCCAGGACATTGCTCAGGTCACCCAGGACAGCCTGCGCTCCGCCATCGGCGTCGTGCCGCAGGATACGGTCCTCTTCAACGACACGATCGGCTACAACATCCGTTACGGGCGCCCCGATGCGAGCCAGGCCGAGGTCGAGGCGGCCGCGCGGCTCGCGCAGATCCACGATTTCATCCTGAGCCTGCCGGACGGCTACGACACGCGGGTCGGCGAGCGGGGGCTGAAGCTCTCGGGAGGGGAGAAGCAGCGCGTGGCCATCGCCCGCACGATCCTCAAGGACCCGCCCATCCTCATCCTGGACGAGGCGACCTCGGCGCTCGATCTGCATACGGAGCGGGACATCCAGGGGGCGCTGCGCGGGGTGATGAGGGCGCGCACGACGCTCGTCATCGCCCATCGCCTGTCCACGATCGTGGATGCGGACGAGATCCTCGTGATGGAGGAGGGGCGCGTCGTGGAGCGCGGCAGCCATGCCGGGCTGCTCGCCCGGGGCGGCGCCTATGCCGCGCTGTGGGCCCGGCAGGCGGAAGGCGCCCCGGCGGCGGACGACGTTGCGGAGGAGGCGGCGCCAAAGCCGCTTCCCGCCGCGGACTGACGCTCACTCCGCCGGCTGACGACCCGCGGGCCCGCCGCTCTCCGGCCCCTCGCTCCTCGCCGTGTCCTTCACGCCCATCATGCGCCGGATGCGCGCCCCCGCCCAGTCCGTCGCCGCCTTCACGCGCGGTCCCCAGAGCGTGGGCGCATAGAGAAGGCAGGGCGTGAGGAACAGGATCACGAGGGTCGAGAAGCCGAGGCCGAAGATGATCGCCGTCGACAGATGCACCCACCACATCGAGGTCTCGCTCCCCAGCGCGACCGTGCGCGTGAGGTAGTCGATGTTGATCTCGAACATCATCGGCGCCAGACCGCACATGGTCGTCAGCGTGGTGAGCGCGATCGGGCGCAGCCGCTGGGCGGCCGTGCGCACGACAGCCTCGTGCGGGTCGATCCCGTGCTCGATGTGACGCTGATAGGTGTCGATCAGGATGATGTTGTTGTTCACCACGATCCCGGCCAGCGCGATGATCCCGATGCCCGACATGATCACCGAGAAGGTCTGCCCCATGATGATCATCCCCAGGAGCACGCCCATGGTGGACATGATGACCGAGGAGAGGATGAGCCCCGCATGGTAGAAATTGTTGAACTGGGTGATGAGGATCAGCGCCATGAGGAAGAGGGAGGCGGCGAAGGCCTGCATCACGAAGATCATCGATTCCTGCTGTTCCTCGTCGGCGCCCTCGAAGGAATAGCTGACGGAACGGTGGAGACCGGCGCTCGCGAGCCATTCCTTCAGCTCCGCGACCTTGCGTGAGGGGAGCACGCCCGGCTCGACATTCGCGCGCACGTCGATGATCCGCTTGCCGTCGACCCGGGTGATCGAGCTCACCTGCTGCTGCGGCCGGCGCGTCACGAAGTTCGAGATCGGCACGAGCTCGCCGCGTGCCTGAACCCGCAGCGCGTCGAGCTGATCGAGTCCACGCGCGCTCTCGGGGAAGCGGGCCCGGATGTCCACCTCGTCATCGGCATCGTCGGGGCGGTACTTGCCGATGAGGATGCCGTTGGTGACGAGCTGCACCGTGGCGCCGATCGTGGAGATGTCGGCCCCGAAGCGGCCGGCCTGCTCGCGGTCGACCGCAAGCTCCCACTCGATGCCGGGCAGGGGGCGGGTGTCCTCGATGTCGCGGACATCGCCGAACTCCGTTTCGAGATACGCCCGCACGCGCGCCGTTTCGGCGAGCAGCGCTTCGTAATTGGTCGAGGCGAGGCGGAGCTGGATGTCCTTGCCTGAGGGCGGACCCTGCTCGCGCTCGCGCACCTCCACATGAAGGCCGACGAGGCCGCCCGTCCGGTCGCGGATTTCCTTGAGGATCTCGTCCCCCGGCGGGCGCGTGCCGAACTTGGCGAGCTGGATCGTCATGGTGCCGATCGTGTCGGCGGGCGAGTCCTCGCCCTGCCCGTCGCCCCGGCTCGTGGCGTCCGAACCGCCCCCCGTGGAGGTGAAGACCGAGGCCACGCCCTCGACGTCGAGCACGATCTCCTCGACCTCGCGCACGAGGGCAAGGCTTTCGTCCGCCGACAGATTGCCGCGCGCGCCGACGAAGATCATCATGCTGTCCGGCTCGGTGTCGACGAAGAACTCGCTGCCGAGATTCGCCGAGCTGTAGGCAAACTGGATCAGGAAAATCGTGCCGATCACCACCCCGAGAACCCGCAAGGGATATTGCGTAAGCCGGCTGATGATGCGGGCGTAGGAGCCGGTGATCCCCTTCACGTCGCGGATGTCGCCCTCCTCGTCGAGCGCGAGCGCGCGCGCCACATCGCTCGAGGCGCCGGAGGACTTGCCGAAGACCGAGCCGAGGACCGGCAGGAAGATCAGCGCGACAAGAAGCGAGGCCGTCAGCACGAAGATGACCGTGATCGGCAGATAGGACATGAACTTGCCCGAGACGCCCGGCCAGAAGAGGAGCGGGAAGAAGGCGGCGAGCGTGGTCGCTGTGGACGAGACGATGGGCCAGAACATCCGCTTGGAGGCGAGCGCATAGGCATGGGCGCGGTCCAGCCCCTCGGCCATCTTCCGGTCGCCATATTCCACCATCACGATGGCGCCATCGACGAGGATGCCGACCGCGATGACCATGCCGAACAGGATCATCATGTTGAGTGTCATCCCCAGGGAGGAGATGAACAGGAAGGCGAGCAGGAACGAGCTCGGAATGGCGATGCCCACCAGCACGGCCGAGCGGATGCCGAGTGCCGCGACGAGGATGATCATCACGAGGCTGATGGCCGTCATGATGGAGGCGTGCAGCGACTGCAGCGAGTTGCGGATCCAGTCGGAGCTGTCGAGCGTGAAGCTCACCTCGACCGTGTCGGGCCAGCTTTCCGACAGGGCGCCGACGACCGCGCGCACGGCCTCGGTCGTCTCGATGATGTTGGCGCCGACGCGCTTCTTCACCTCGATCGCCATGGCCGGCTGGCCGTTGAAGCGGGCATAGCCCGTGGCGTCCATGAAGGTGCGGCGGATATCGGCGATGTCGCCCAGCGTCACGACGCCCTCGCCGGATGTCTTGACGACGAGGCTGAGCACGTCCTCGCGTGTCTCGAAGAGGCCCGGCACCTTGATGTTGAACCGGCCCTGTCCCGTGTCGAGCGAACCGGCGGCCACGAGGCGGTTGTTGTTCGTCACCGCACGGATGAGCTCTTCCTGGCTCACATTGTAGGATTCGAGCTTGGAGGGGTCGATCACGACCTCGAGCAGTTCCTCGCGATTGCCCGCAAGATTCGCCTCGAGCACGCCGGGCAGGGCCTCGATCGCATCCTGGGTGTCCTGGGCGAGCCGGTAGAGCGTGCGCTCGGGCACCTCGCCCCAGAGGGTCACGATGATGACCGGGAAGAGGCTCGCGTTGAACTCCTTGACGAGGGGCTCCTCGGCTTCATCCGGCAGCTCGGCGCGCGCGATGTCGACGCGCTCGCGCACGTCGGCGAGCGCCTTGTCCTTGTCGAAGTTCACGTCGAATTCGAGCATCACCCCGCCGCCGCCGAGCCGGGCATAGGAGGTCATCTCCTTCACCCCCTCGATGGATTTGAGCTCGGTCTCCATCGGGCGCACGAGCAGCCGCTCGGCATCCTCGGGCGAGATGCCCTGCAGCGCCAGCGCGACATAGATCATCGGGATGGGAATGTCCGGGTCGGCTTCCTTCGGAATGGTGATGTAGGACAGGAGCCCCGCCGCCACGCCCACGACGAGCACGGTGAGAACCGTCCGTGTATGGTTGACCGCCCAGTCGATCAGGCCGTTCATGCGCCCGCCCCCTCCGGTTCGAGCTCGACGCGCACCTCCTGGCCGCTGCCCACATATTCCTGGCCGACGGTAATCACCGTGACCTTGCGCGGCAGGCCCGAGACCCAGACACCGTCCGTGCCCCGATCGACGATCTCGACCGGAACGAAGCGGACGCGGCTCTCGGCATCGACGATCCGCACACCCATCACGCCCTTCTCGTCGAGGGAGAGGATGGCGGGCGAAATCCGATGGGCGGCCACGTCGTCGAGCGGAATGTTCAACTCGGCCGTGACGCCGTCGCGGACGGTGTCGGAGGCCTCGCTCACCTCCACCTCCATCCGGAAGGTCCGCGTCGCCGGATCGGCCGTGCGGGCGAGAAAGCGGACGCGGCCCTCGGCCGTCTCGCCGGTCACGAGGCTGATGCGGGCAAGGTCCCCCACCTTGAGGCGGGCCACCTCCTGTTCGGAGACCTGGCCCACCACGAGATAGGGCGACATGTCGACGACGGTGCCGCAGACATCGCCCGTCCGCATGAAGTCGCCGATGTCGACGGGCCGGCTCTCGAGCGTGCCCTCGAAGGGCGCGATGATCTTCGTGTTGGCGAGCTCGATCCGCGCGCGGGCGAGGGCCGCCTGCGCCGCCTCGAAGGCTGCCTTCTGCTGGGCGCTCTGGACCTCCGAGCGCACGCCCTTCTGGGTGAGCTCCCGCGCGCCCTCGAATTCGAGCTGGCGCTGGGCGAGCACGGCCTCGGCCTCCTGCACCGCCTGGTCGCGCGCATCCACCGCCAGCTCGCAGATGACGTCGCCCTCGACGACGCGGGCGCCCCGCTCGAAGGGCAGGGCGACCACGCGGCCCGAGGTTTCGGCGCGGATCTCGACCTTCCGCACGGCCTCCGAGCGCCCGCGCAGGACGAGCTGGGCCGTGCGCGGCTGTGCCTCGATCGTCCGGGCCCGGACGGAGACGACCGCCGCCGCCTCGCCCTCCGCGGCGACCTCTCCGGCGGAGCGATCGCCCTCAGCCCGGCCGAACTGGCCCGATATCAGCCAGCCCACGAGCAGCACCGCCACGAAGACGGCCCAGACATAGGATTGATTGACCTTCATCGGGAGGCTCCGTCTCAGCGTGCGGTTCCGGCCCTGACGCGGCGCGCCGGGGCGGGGGAAGGGGCGGGCGCGGCCGAACGTCGCGCGTGGGAATCGAGATAGGCGATGGCGGCGGTGACGAGGCTCTCCCCGAAGCCGAGGCAGAAGAGTTCGCCCTCGGACAGAGGCTGGCTCGTGCGCTTCTCGACCATGCGGGCGTGGCGGGCCCTGTATTCGGCGAGCTTGCCCTCGATCTTGGCGGTCTTTTCCTCAGGACCCAGAGCGTCGGCGAACATCATCTGGAACAGGAAGCCCGAGCGGAACTTGTCCTCGGGCGGATCGCGCGACAGGATCGAGCGGAACGCCTCGCGCCCCTGCGGTGTCAGCGAATAGATCTTCTTGTCGGGCCGGCCCTCGAGCGGCTCGGTGCGCGCCTCGATCAGGCCCTCGGCGGCCAGGCGGCTGAGCGAGGGATAGATCGAGCCGAAGCTCGCCTCGATGAAGTGCTGATAGGGCCCATCCTGGATGAGCTTCTTGATCTCGTAGCCGGTTGCCGGGCCTTTGGCGAGGACGCCAAGGCAGAGGGCTTTCACATCCATCGGAAACAGTCCATGCGGCCGGGAGCGCGGAGCGCGCCACTTTCGGACGTCGATATCGGCCCGATATAGCCGGCCGTCAAGACCCGCAAGGGCTCGGGCGGGGCGGGGTCAGAGCAGGCTGCGCGCATAGAGCGCGCAGGCCTCGAGGCGGTCGGCGAGGGCGGCCTCGGGGTAGCGCTCGCGCAGGAGCGCGAGGGCGCGGGCCCCCGAGGGCGGGGCGGTGGTCGCAAGGAATCCGGCCATGGCCTCGATCGGGCTCGGGGCGGCGGTGGCCGCGGCATCGAGCCATGACTCGAGACCGGTGGAAGAGAGCGTGGTCGAGGGGGATTCAGCGAGAGAGGAGTTACGCACCGACAGAACCTCCGCTGCCTTGGGCTGGCGCCATGGTGCGCGGAGCTGCGTAAGGATCCGGTAAAGGCCGGCTTCGTGTTCCGGGGAGTCGTCTTCGCGGAGTCGTCTTCGGGGAAGAAGCGCCCGGCCGGTCTGCGCCGCCCCCCGGGGAGGGACGGCGCGGAAGGGGTTCGCGGTGTCGACGCGCGGTCTCGCGCGCCGGGCGTCAGCCGCCGGCGGCGAGGGCGCCGAGGCTGCCGCGATATTCGCGTTGCAGGTCGCGGCAGAAGGCGGTCGCTTCGGGATCGGGCTTCTTGCTGAACCAGCCCGTCTGCGGGATCGGGTTGTAGAGCACCTGGTTCGAGGCGTCGGCGGGCACGCCCGCGCCCTCGCGGTTGCAGGCGATGAGATTGTTCTTGAAGGCCCCGCCCGAGCCTTCCACGCCCACGCGGTTGCCCGAGATCGTGTTGTAGATCGCCGTCGCCGTGCCCCCGGCCACGGAGAGGCCGAAGCCCCGGTTGTCGGACAGATAGTTGCCGAACAGGGTCATGGTGCCCGAGGTCTGCTCGACGCCGCCGCGCAGCATGCCGGTGATGACGTTGCGGGTGACGGAGACGTCCGTGGACGTGCCGGCCTGGATCCCGACCCCGCCGCGGGTGATGGTGGAGTTCTCGATCAGCACCGGTTCGGTGACCATGCTGGCCGCATGGCCGAGCGTGATGCCCGCCCGTCCGCCGAGGATCATGTTGCCCTCGATGCGGGTGTTGCCGCCCGTCGCCTCGATGGCGGCCGGGGCCCGGCCGGCCGAGATGATGCTGTCGGTGATCCGCATCCAGCCCCGGCGCTGGACGATGCAGGACTGGGCCGCGCCGCCTGCGCCTTCGGTCGAGAAGCGAAGCCCGTGCAGGAACACGATCCCGTCCGTGTCGATGGTGAGGCAGGGCGCGTCGACGCGCGAGAGGATCGCCGGGCGCACGAGGTCGCTCGTGAAGGAATATTGCGAGGGCGCCTTGTCCTCGGTCGGCCAGTTCACGAGACCGCCATCCTCGCAGCTCCCCCCGCGCAGGGTGAGCGGCTTGTTGAGGACGAGGTTTTCCGCGACCGCGCCGATCTCGATGGTGATGATGTCGTCGCGGCTGGCCTTGGCCACGGCCTCGGCGATCGTGGCATAGCGGCCGGCCTTGGGATTGGCCGGCTTGGACGGATCCACGCACAGGCGCTTGGACGAGCCCGAGCCCGCGGGCAGGGAGTCGGGCGGCACCCGGTACCGTTCCGGCGTCTTGATGGAATAGCCGCGCAACGTCTCGCTCGCCGCCGCCTGGGCGGGTGCGGCCTGACCCAGCGCCAGACCGCAGACGAGAGCCGCCGCCACTCCCATGATCACTCGTGCCATCGCAC
Source organism: Alphaproteobacteria bacterium (assembly GCA_013389075.1). Lineage (GTDB taxonomy): Bacteria > Pseudomonadota > Alphaproteobacteria > JACAEB01 > JACAEB01 > JACAEB01. Next base: position 2,087 of record JACAEB010000153.1, on the reverse strand, counting down.
CCTATCCCTCTTCACTGCCCACAAAGGGCCGCCCGGAAGCCTGCCCTGCGGGAGGCTGCCCGCGGGCGCCGGTGGTGGCGTCCGCGGCGGCGCGCCCTATTTCAGCTCGTTCAGCTTGCGGCTGGCGTCCGGATGGCCGAGCTGGGAGGCTTCCTTCAGATACTGCCGCGCCAGCTCCAGATTCCGCTCCGGTCCCATCCCGGTCCAGTCCTGGGCGTAAGTCAGCCCCAGATTGTAGAGCGCCGCGGGATCCTGCTGATCGGCCGCCCGCTCGAGCCAGTAAATGCCGAGCCGGATGTCCTGGGGCAGGCCCAGATTGCCGTCGAGATACATGATGCCGAGCACGTTCTGCGCCTCGGGGAAGCGGGCGAGCTGCGCCGACTTGCACATCAGCTGGACCTTCTGCTCGCGCGTGAGCAGGTCGGTCTGGTTGACGTTCAGCGAACGCTGGAACTCGCGATAGGCGCGCCGCGTCGCCGGTCCCGCCACCCCGTCCGTGTCGCCCTGGTAGAAGCCGAGCGCCTTGAGGGCCCGCTGAACCATGCTGGTCGGGATCTCGTCGATGCCCACGAGCTGCGGGTCGACGATGTAGCCGCCGCCGAAGAGGGCGCTCTTACCGTCGGGCCGGTTGGCCTCGGGCGGGCGATAGTCGCAGGTGGTGGTCAGGCCCTGCAGCATCTCCTGCGCCTCGAGGGCGGCGGGGCTGGTCGGGTCCGCGAGGATCGCGTTCTCGAAGGCGACCTTCGCGCTGTCGATCTCGTTGATCGCCATGTGGGCCTTGCCGACCTGCAGCCAGGCGCGGGCCTTGTCCTCCAGCGTCTCCTGGTCGGGCCGGGTCTGCTGGTAGGGCGAGCCGCGCTTGAGGGCCTCGGCCACGTCGCGCTCGCTCGGACGGAAGGGATTGCCGCCATAGCCCGCGGCGCTCGCCCGCGCGGCGGCGCTGTAGCCGGGGGAGGTCGGCCCGCCCTCGGCGGTGCCTTCGTCGGCGATGAGGATCGTCTGCCAGACCGGGCCGCAGAGCCCCGCCTCGTTCTTCAGGATCTCCTCGCGCGCGGCGGGATCGGTCGTGGCTTCGATCTTGTCGAGCACGCGGATCTGGCGCAGACGCTCGGCCGTCATCAGCTTGGCGACCATCCGGCCGAAGGCGTCGAGCTTCTCGTCGAGCTCCTTCAGCTTGTCGGGGACGGAGTTCTTGTCGTTGTTCGGATTGATCCGGAGGATCACCTGATTCCAGCTATTGGCATTGATCAGGTTCTCGCGTTCGATCCGGTCACGGACTTCCCGCGAATTCACCTTGTCGTCGATGACCGGCTTGACGACGTCGCCGGTCTCGTAGAGCCCGGCAAGGCGGATCAGCGCCTCGAGCCGGTCCTTCCGGTGCGGATTGCCGACCATGTACACGCAGTCGAAGGCCTGACGCACTTCCTGGAAGGCCATCGCATCGAGGCCGTTGGTCGCGTGATAGGCGGTGCCGCTCGGCAGCATCAGCCGCCCGATCGCTTCCTCGGCGCTGTCGCGCGTGTATTCGTCCACGCTCGGATTGTTCTTGGCGAGGGCGTACCACAGGAGCGCGGCGCGCGGATTGCTGCGCGAGCGGTCGCGCTCGAAGATCTGTCCGAGCACGAACTGATAGACCGAATGCGCGTTGTAGAAGCGCGCCCCGCCATAGTCCTGCCGCTCGTAGAAGATGTCGTTGAGCCCGGTCATCTCTCCCAGCGGATGCTGGGCGAAGCGGCGGGCCGCCTCCAGCGCCTGATCGCTGCGCCGTTCGATCTGCGACTCGGGCTGCTCCTCGGAGCGGGAGAACAGGCCCCAGCCCTCGGTCTTGCCCATCGCGGTCGAGTTCATGGCGACGCCGGTGAGGAGCGAGACCGCGACCAGCGCGGTGCCCCATGTCAGCGAATGCTTCAGCCTTGGGCCCATCCGGCTCATATCGACACCCCCTTGGCCCGGACGCGCCGGGCCTAATCCAACCTCACCTTGGCCGAACGCGCGCGCGCGTCCGTCAGCCCGCGGGGCGAGAGGTCAGTGTCGACCGGTCGCCGGCAGACGGCCCTTTCGTCGGCGCGCGATGCGCGCCGTGCCGC
>JACAEB010000152.1 GCA_013389075.1 Alphaproteobacteria bacterium | reverse complement strand
GGCGCGGCCCGCACGGGCCCCGCCGCCGCCCCGAGCGCCCCCGGCACCAGCTCGTGGCCGAGAAGCCGCCCCGGCTGCACCGGGCCTGGCAGGAGGATCTGCCCCTCCGGCACCGGCACGAAGCCGACGCGCGCGTAATAGGGGGCATCGCCCACGAGAATCACGAGCCTGTGCCCCTGCGCCTGCGCCTCGTCGAGGCCCCGGCGCATCAGCGCGATGCCCGTCCCCTGACCGCGCAGCGAGGGAACCACCGCGAGCGGCCCCAGAAGGAGCGCCGGGTCGGCCCCGATCCTCACCGGCCAGAAGCGGATCGAGCCGATGGGTTCGCCGCTCGCCTCGTTGAGGGCGACGAAGCTGAGCCCGTCCACGGGATGATTGCGCTCGCGCAGGCGCTGCGCTGTCTTGGCGAAGCGGCCCGGGCCGAACGCCTCGGCGCAGAGATGCTCGACGGCATCCGCATGAGCGGGATCTTCGGGCACGATACGGAAGGACAGCATGGCGGGCCGCTAGGATCGAGGGCGAGAGGGCGCCGCGCACGCGGCGTCCATGGCAAGGGAAGCGCGGGCACCGGCGCGCCCGCCACCGCTCATCGTCGCAATCTCCCGGCCCCGAAGGGGCCGCCCGCCCGCCTCACCATCGCGCTCCCGATCTGCCGGTCTCTGCCGGCCGGCCCGAAAAAGCCCGGTTTCGCTATCACTTTCCGGCGGACCGGTAAAGCCGACCGAACCCCGGCCGGGCCAGTTGGATCCGTGGCCGAAGCGCAGTAGAGATTTGGCGCACAGAGTGCCGTAAGAGCTCCGCAGCGACCGGACGGGAGGTAATGCGTGGCCTACCAGTTCTCCGCCCTGTCGATCCTCGTCGTGGACGACAACACCCACATGCGGACCCTCGTGAAGGTGCTGCTCCATTCGATGGGGATCCGCGAGGTGCGCGAGGCGACCGACGGCGCCCACGCCTTCGACGAGCTGCGCTTGCGCGCCGCCGACATCGTCATCTGCGATCTGCTGATGTCCCCGCTCGACGGCAACGATTTCACAAGGTTGCTGCGGCAGGCTCAGGACAGTCCCAACCGCTTCATCCCGATCATCATGCTGACCGGCTATTCGGAACGACGGAAGGTCGAGGCCGCGCGCGATGCGGGCGTGAACGAGTTCCTGCGCAAGCCCATCACCGCGCGCTCGCTCTATCAGCGGGTGATCGAGGTGGTCGAAAGGCCCCGGCCCTTCATCCAGTCCGCCGACTATTTCGGACCCGACCGGCGCCGCCGCAAGGCCGACAATCCGGCGCTGCACGGCAGCCGGCGGGCCGAGGACCGGGGCGAGTCGCCCGACATCGTCTATCTGACGGAGTGAGCATGCCCGAGGGGCCCGTCCACGTCATTCGGCCGGCCAAGACGATCGCGGAGCGGTTGGGGGCCCGCAAGGGGGAAAGTCACGGGCTCGACCCCGCCCTCCTCGCCCGCATGGAGGCCGCGCTCGGCGCCCATGTCGCCCAGAACGCCCATCTCATCCCGGCCGAGCTGACGCGGCTGCGCTCGCGCTTCGCGGGGGCGCGCGCCGACGGCGATTTCCGCCCCGTCTTCGCGGCGAGCCACGACATCAAGGGCCTCGCGGGCACCTTCGGCTATCCGGCCGTGACGCGCTTCGCGGACAGTCTGTGCACCTATCTGCTCAGCCTTCCCGACATGAGCGCGGCGAGCCCGCTCGTGGTCGCGACCCATCTCGACGCCATGACGGCCGCGCTCGAGAGCTCCGAGGACGGCGCCCTTGTCGAGGAACTGGCGCAGGGCCTCGCCGCGCTCGTCGCCCATGCCGGCTGAGTCATCGAAGGGTGGACAGGACCTAAAGTCGCATGCAAAACTTGACACCGGTGTCAGGAAACAAAAATCCATGGGCACAGGCCCCGACCCCACCGGCGGGCGCGCCCGTGCCATCACTGGGAGGCAAGACAGAATGACCGGCTCCAAGCAGGCCAACATCACCGTCGACCCGGCCTACGACGCCGTCGATCCCTCCGATTTCAAGGCGATGCTCGAGGTGGATCGCTATACGGCGCGCTCCACCGCCTTCGACAAGATCATCGCCGCGACCCATGACCATTTCTGGGACCCGTTCGATACGCGCTACATCGACTTTTCCCGGCCCTTCGACCTGGAGAACGAGTACCTCGTCGACCCCGCCCAGGTTCTGGACCTGGCCACCGCCATCGGTGACCGGCTCGACGAGAAGGGCAAGATCCGGCTGACGAACCTGACCACGCAATGGTCCCTCTCCTCCATCCTGCACGGCGAGCAGGGCGCGCTGAACCTCTCGGCGAGCCTTTGCCACATCCTCAAGGATCCGGGGGCGCAGGAATATGCGGCGAACCAGACCCGCGAGGAGGCCCGCCACGTCGCCGCCTTCACCGAATATGTGAAGGCCCGCTGGGGCAGGCCGCAGCCCGTCGGGCCCGCGCTCGGCAATCTCCTACAGGAGCTCGTGAGTTCGCCGCTCGTCTGGAAGAAGATCGTCGGCATGCAGATGCTCGTCGAAGGGCTCGCCATGGGCGCCTTCGCCATGCTCTTCAAGGACGGGCGCGACCCGGTCCTGCGCCAGCTCACCCAGCTCGTGATGACCGACGAGGCCTTCCACCACAAGTTCGGGAAGATCTGGGCCGACCGGACGATCCCGCGCCTCAGCGAGCACGAGCGCAACCAGATCGAGGACTGGGCCTGGGAGGTGTTCCAGGTGCTCCTCTTCAATCTCGGCAGCCCCGAACAGAAGAAATGGCTCTACCCCCAGCTCGGCATCGACTGGGAGTGGGCGCAGGCCGCCTTCATGGAAGGCCTCACCAACACCGTCATCCGCGAGCGGATGCAGGAACGCTCAAACATCATGCGGGTGCTCGTGAAGACGCTCATCAAGGCGGGCATCATCACCGACCGCACCGCCGGCAACTATGCGGCCTTCGTCGACGTGAAGGAGCTCTATGCCGAGGGCGACCACATGGTGGGGGACGACATCGCCGAGGAAGGCATCCGCTTCCTGCGCAAGCTGAACGGATCGACCGCGACCGGGCTCTCGCTGAGCGCCGCCGAATAGAAAGCGCGCCCGGCCGGACCACGCGACGAGGGCCCCCTCCCCCCGGGACGGGGCCCTTTCTCGTGGCGGGGGCGGCTCCCTTGTCGCCCGCGGCGCGGCGTGGTTCCCTCGCCCCATCGATGCTCCGAGGGGAGAGGCCGGGCATGAGGGTGATCGAAAGCGCCCTGGACGTGATCGAGGATCTCGCCGGGGCGCCGAGCCTCGAGGCGCTGACGGAGCGCTTCGATCCGTTCCTGCGGAGCTATGGGCTCACGGCCTTCTCGGCCGGGGTGATGGCGCGCGGTGGCCTCTCCGCCGAGCCGATCCACATCACCACCTGGCCCGCCGACTGGGCCGCCCACTGGGCCGAGAACGGCTACTGGACGGCCGATCCCACCGTCACCTTCACGCTGAACAATTCCCGCCCGTTCACCTGGAGCGAGGTGACGCCGCTCTCCGGTCCGTCCGGACGGCGGGTGATGCAGGAGGCGACGGCCTTCGGCCTCAGGGGCGGGATCACCGTTCCCGTACATGGCGGCACGGGGCGGATCGGCAATGTGTCGGCCGGGGGGGAGGCCGACAGCTGGTCGGCGGACGCGCTCGCCGCCTTCCGTCTCGCGGCGACCTATTTTCACGGCCGGTTCTGCGAGCTCGCCGGCCTCGAGGAGCCCCTCGCCGTGCCGCGCCTCAGCCCGCGCGAGAAGGAGTGCCTCTCCTGGCTCGCCGCCGGCAAGAGCGCCTGGGACATCTCCGTGATTCTCGGGATCGGCGAGCACACCGTGCGCGACTATGTTCGGTCGGCGATGCGGAAACTCGGCTGCGTCACCCAGACCCAGGCGGTGTGCGAGGCGCTCCGCCGCGGCGAAATCGTGCTCTGAGCCTTTGTCAAGCCCTCCGCCCTCCCCGCATTTCAGGGGGATGACACACCCCTCTTCCGGCGGCACCGTCCCCACCTGTCCTATCCGACCCGGGCCGGGCGGACCGGATCGATTTGCCACCCTTACCATCGGCCGGTTTCTTGTGGCAGATTAGCTGTCGCCATCAGGGCGCCGGTATATTGTCAATAAACTTCAAGAGGGCAGGTCGGGCCTTGGCTTCTCTTCTTCCGGTCTCGCGGTTCGTGTCGGATGCAGCCGAGACCTTCCTGACGGAATTACGGACCGCACCCGGCGCCGCAGCGGTGCTCGCCACGATGAGCCGGGCGGTGTCGGAGCTCGGCTTCGACTGCTTTACCTATTACGCGTTCGGCGGCCCCGAGCCCGGCTTCGTCGCCGGCACCTTTCCGCGCGAGTGGACCGCCCAATATGCCGCCGGCGGATTCGAGGCCGACGATCCCGTGCTGCGCCGGCTGCGGGCCGACCCCCGCCCGGGCGGGTGGGACTGCAAGGACACCGAGCTGCGGCGGTCGGCCCGAGACCGTGAGATTCTCGACACCGCCAGCGCGTTCGGCCTGCGCCACGGCCTCGTCGTACCCATCGTCGCCGATGGCGGCATGCGCGGCCTCTTCGCCTATGCCAGCCGCGTCGTGCCGGACGATCCCCGCCTTCTATCGGCCCTGCACGTGATCTCGCTTCTCGCCCACGGCAAGTATGTGGAGATACGGATGGACACGCCCCGGAAGGGTCCTCAGCTCACGGAGCGCGAGATGGATTGCCTGCACTGGGCGGCCGCCGGAAAGACCGACTGGGAGATCGGCTGCATCCTGACCATCAAGGAGACCACCGTCCGCACCCATCTCGAGAATGCGCGCCGCAAGCTCGATGCCGGCAACCGGACCCATGCCGTGGCCGAGGCCTTCCGGCTCGGACTTCTCAAGGTGTGACCCCGGCGCCTCCTCGTTTCCGAGGATGGCGGCGGACGACGGACTGCGGCATGGAGAGAGCTGGAACGTTTCAGGAACGGCCTTGACCCCAATGCTCGCCCCCCGAGCGTCGTCCTGCGCGGTCATGTGCACGGCATGCGTCCCGAGGGGGGGCCGGTGGCGGGGCACGGATGTGAGGCGCCGGCTCGGGCAAGGAATGGTCCTGAAACGCATTCCCCAAGAAGGAAGGGGGTCCGCTCATGTTTTTTCCGCAGATCCGACTGTCGCTCTGCGAGAGAGTTGTCCGCTTTTACTTCTTGCCAGTCGCACCCGCACTCGTGCAAAAGAGTGAAACGCCCGTGCCTATAGCGACTATATCGCCTGTAACTTGATAGTTACAGTTTTCAAGAGGCATGGAACGATGCACATGACCAAGATCGATGACCAGGCAGGGAAGCAGTCGACGGACATGATGGAAGACAGCATGCAGGGCGAAGACGCGTCGCAGGAGACACAACCGGTTACAACCCTGCGTCGCGTGACGGATATCGTGACGGCCTATCTTGCCCGCAATCAGGTCGGCGCCACGGATGTTCCGGGGCTGATCAAGGACGTGCACGCCGCACTGTCCGCCCTGCCCGTCGCCGCCGTCCCGGTACAGACGGAGGCCCTGCGTCCGGCCGTGCCCGTCCGCAAGTCGGTGTTCGCGGACCATCTCGTTTGTCTCGAGGACGGCCGGAAGATGAAGATGCTGAAGCGCTATCTGCGCTCGCGCTACAACATGACGCCGGAGCAGTACCGCACCCGCTGGAACCTGCCGCCGGACTACCCGATGGTGGCGCCCGACTATGCGCAGCAGCGTTCGGAGTTCGCCAAGAAGAACGGCCTCGGCAAGACGCGGAAGGGGCGCTGAGCGCGCCCCCCGCTCTCCCCTCAGACGAGCCCGTCGCGCCGCAGCCGATAGGCGAGCTTGGCCGCCGCGATGCGTTCGAGATCGGCCTGGCGGCCGCCGGCCGGCGCGGACAGCGTGACCTCGACGCCAGTGGCGGCATCGATGGCCGACACCCTCACGAGACCGCCCACGGGGACGAATTCGAACAGGATCTCCCGCCCGCGCAGCACCTCGTCGGGACGGGGGACGGCCCGGCCGCCCGTGCCGGGCGGGCCCTTGGGCCGGTCGGGGGGCCGGTCAGGCGGCACGTCTCAGCTTGAGGCGCGTCCAGACCGCCTCGAGCGCGCCGACGAGATGGGCGATGCGGGCTTCCCCGTGATGGGGGCCGGGCGTGAAGCGCAGCCGCTCCGTCCCGCGCGGAACGGTCGGGTAGTTGATCGGCTGGACATAGATCCGGTGCCTTTCCAGAAGCTCGTCCGCCACCTGCTTGCACAGCACCGGATCGCCGACGAGCAGCGGCACGATGTGGCTTTCGGAAGGCATGAGCGGCAGGTTCGCCCGGCGCAGCGCGGCCTTCAGCGCGGCCGCATTGGCCTGCTGGCGGGCGCGCTCCTCGCCGCTCTGCTTGAGGTGGCGCACGGAGGCGAGCGCCCCCGCGCAGAGCACGGGCGAGAGCGAGGTGGTGAAGATGAAGCCCGGCGCATAGGAGCGCACGACGTCGATCAGCCGGGCCGAGCCCGTGATGTACCCGCCCATGACGCCGAACGCCTTGGCGAGCGTGCCCTCGATGATGTCGACCTTGTGCATCACCCCGTCGCGCTCGGCCACCCCGCCGCCGCGCGCGCCGTAGAGCCCCACGGCATGCACCTCGTCGAGATAGGTGAGCGCGTTGTAGCGATGCGCGAGATCGCACAGATCGCCGATGGGAGAGAAATCACCCTCCATCGAATAGCAGCTCTCGAAGGCGACGATCTTGGGCTGATCGAGCGGCAGCTCGGCGAGCAGGCGCTCGAGATCGGCAAGGTCGTTGTGGCGGAAGATGCGCTTGGGGCCGCGGCCGCGCCGGATGCCCTCGATCATGGAGGCGTGATTGAGCTCGTCCGAGATCATCACGCAGTCGGGCAGGATGCGGGCGAGCGTCGACAGCGTCGCATCGTTCGAGATGAAGCCCGAGGTGAACAGGAGCGCGGCTTCCTTGCCGTGCAGGTCGGCGAGTTCGCGCTCGAGCAGCACGTGGTAATGCGTGGTGCCGGAGATGTTCCGTGTACCGCCCGATCCCGCGCCCACCCGGTCGAGCGCCTCGTGCATGGCCTCGATCACCGCCGGGTGCTGGCCCATGCCGAGATAGTCGTTCGAGCACCAGACCACGATGTCCTGGAGCGAGGCGCCGTGATGGACCGCCTCGGGATAGGCGCCGCTGCGCCGCTCGATGTCGACGAAGACGCGGTAGCGCCCCTCCTCGCGCAGGGCCCCGAGGGCGGCGTCGAGCGCCGCATCGTAGAGGCCGAGCCCGGAGACGGACCCCGCGGGCTCTGCCGGCGCGCCGGGAAGGGAACCGGCAGATGGACCGGCAGGGGGCGGCGCCAGCGTCGTCGACGGTTTCGATTGATGCATGCTTCGTCTCCTCGGGGCGCCCGGTTGGCCAAGGCGCCGTCGGGCCTGTCCGACCCGATCCCTCGCGGTTCACCATCTTTCCCCCGGACGCGCAAGCGAGTAAAGGGATCAATGGTCACAGGGCGGGACCGGCGCGGCTCGCGCCCGCCGGCATGGAGACGTGCTCGCATGAATGGTGCGGGGTTTCAACGCCGGCCGGGGCGCGCCATCGGACCCCGCGCCGGAAGGGAGCGGATGGTCCGCCCCCGGCGCCCTCAGAGCCGGTAGCGGATCTGGTCGCCCCAGAAGCGCTCGAGGCGCTGAAGCGTCAGGTTCATGTGCTCGCAATCGTCGGCATTGACCCCGCCGACGGGCTCGAGCGAGGTCAGGTGACGGGCAAAGAGGCCCGCGACGAGGTCGCAGATGACCTGGCCCTGCGGGGAGAGGCTCACGCGGACCGAGCGGCGGTCGCTCTGCGAGCGCTCATGATTGATGTAGCCCGCCTCGACCAGCTTCTTGAGATTGTAGGAGACGTTCGAGCCGAGATAGTGCCCGCGCGTGCGGAGCTCGCCAGCGGTGAGCTCGGCATCGCCGATATTGTAGAGGAGCAGCGCCTGGACGGAGTTCACATCCGTCTGGCCCGTCCGCTCCAGCTCGTCCTTGATCACGTCGAGAAGCTGGCGGTGCAGGCGCTCGACCAGATTGAGCGCCCGGAGATATTCGCTCTCCAGCCGCTCCACACTCCGCGGCGCATCCTGACCGGTTTGCGCGGCACCCAGAGTTGACGCCATCGTACTCGCCTCTTTCGCAGACTTGACCGTCGTTCGGTCCCGGCGCGAGGGTACGAAAACGGCCCCTAAGGAGGGGTTAAGCCCCGCGCCCGACCCCGGCGCGCGGCCCCCTGCCCGGAGATCGCGATGCCAAGCCCGCCCCGCTCCCCCGCCGCCTTTCCGGCCACCCGGCCCCGTCGCCTCAGGGCGCAGGCCTGGGCGCGCGCGCTCGTCGCCGAAACGACGCTGCGCCCGGCCGACCTCGTCTGGCCGGTGGTGGTGGCCTCGGGCGAGGCGTTCGAGCCCGTCGCCGCCATGCCCGGCATCGAGCGCGTGCCGGTGCGCGCCCTGCCCGCCCTCGCGGAGGAGGCGGCGCGCCTCGGCATCCCCGCGCTCGCCCTCTTCCCCAACACGCCGCGCGAGCTGCGTACCCCCGGGGGGGAGGAGGCGCTGAACCCCGACGCCCTCATCTGCCGGGCCGTGCGCGCGGTGAAGGCCGCCGTGCCGGAGATCGGGGTCATGTGCGATGTCGCCCTCGATCCCTACACCTCCCATGGCCATGACGGGCTGATGGGGCCGGACGGCACCATTCTCAACGACGAGACGGTCGAGGTGCTCTGCGCCCAGGCCCTCGTGCAGGTGGAGGCCGGTTGCGACGTGATCGCGCCGTCCGACATGATGGACGGGCGCGTGGGCGCGATCCGCGCCGCGCTCGAGGCGGCGGGGCACACGCAGACGCTGATCCTCTCCTATGCCGCCAAATATGCCTCGGGCTTCTACGGCCCCTATCGCGAGGCGGTGGGCTCGGGCGGGCTCCTCAAGGGCGACAAGCGCACCTACCAGATGGATCCCGCCAACCGGGCCGAGGCGCTGCGCGAGGTGGCGCTCGACATAGCGGAAGGCGCCGACATGGTGATGGTGAAGCCGGGCCTGCCCTATCTCGACATCATCCGCGAGGTGAAGGATGCCTTCGGCGTGCCGACCCTCGCCTTCAACGTCTCGGGCGAATACGCGATGATCGAATTCGCCGCCAGAGCCGGCGCGCTCGACAGGGAGCGCGTCATGCTCGAGAGCCTCATGGCCTTCCGCCGCGCGGGCGCCGACGCCATCCTCACCTATTTCGCCCCCGATGCCGCGCGTGCGCTGAAGGGGTGAGGGGTGAGAGTCCTCGTTCTGGGCGGTTATGGCCTCATCGGAAGTTCGATCCTGCGGGCCCTCCTCGCCGACGGGCACGACGTCGTCGGCCTCGGGCGCTCGAAGCGCCGCGGGGCCGCCTTCCTTCCGGAGGCGGACTGGGTGCAGGCCGACATCGCGACTCTTCAGACGGCGGAGCATTGGCGGCCCCTGCTCCAGGGCGTCGAGGGCATCGTCAATGCGTCCGGCGTCCTTCAGGACGGCCTCGGGGACACGGTCGTCGCCACGCAGGAGACGGCAATCCTCGCCCTGATCGAAGCGTGCCGGGAGGCGGGGGTGAGAACCTTCATCCAGATCTCCGTGCCCGGAGCGAGCCCCGCCTCCCCGACCAGCTTCTATCGGTCGAAGGCGCTCGCCGATGCAGCGCTCGCCCGGAGCGGGCTCTCCTGGACGATCCTCCGGCCCGGTCTTGTCCTCGCCCCGCAGGCCTATGGCGGCAGCGCCCTCCTGCGGATGCTGGCGGCGGTTCCGGTCCTCCAGCCGGTCGCCCTCGGGACCGCGCAGATCCGGACCGTGGCGGTGAACGATGTCGCCCGCGCCGTTGCCCTCTCCATCGAGGGCGCTCATGCCGGCGGGGACTTCGACCTCGTGGAGACCTCTTCGCAGCCGCTCGAGCGGCTCTTGCTGCGCCTGCGGGCCTGGTTCGGCTTCCCCCCGCCAAGGGCGATCCTGCGCCTGCCCCTCCCTGCCGTGTGGCCGATCGCCTGGCTGGCGGATCTGGCCGGACATCTGGGCTGGCGCTCCGCCCTGCGGACCAATGCGCTCAAGGCGCTCGCCGGGGGTATCACGGGCACGAGCGGCCCCTGGACCTCTGCGAGCGGGCTGCCGCTGAAATCGCTCGAGGAGACGCTGGCGGCAATGCCCGCCACGCGGCAGGAGCGCATCTTCGCCCGGGCGGCTCTCGTCTTCCCGATCCTCGTGCTGACCCAGGCGGGATTCTGGACCGCCTCCGGGATCATCGGGGTCCTGCGCATGGAGACGGCGGCGGGCCTTCTCTCGGGCGCCCTCGGGCCGGAGAGCGCCTCGGGCCTCGTCCTCGCGGGGTCGCTCACCGATTGCGCGATCGGGCTGTCGACGCTGGTGCGCCCGCTCCTGCGCCCGGCCTGCCTCGCGGCGATCCTGGTCGCCTGCGCCTATCTCATTGGGGCGAGCCTTTTCATGCCGGCGCTGTGGCTCGATCCGCTCGGCTCTCTCGTCAAGGTCTTTCCGGCGCTGGCCCTCGCCCTCGCCGTGCTGGCCCTGGCCGAGGAGCGCTGAGCATGTGGCTGGAGCTGATCCGCTGGGCCCATGTCCTCGGCGCCTGCGTCCTGCTCGGCACCGGGGCGGGCATCGCCTTCTTCATGGCGATGGCGAATGCGACTCGGGATGCGCGCCACATCACGCTGACGGCCCGAACCGTCATCCTCGCCGACTGGCTGTTCACCGCCACATCGGTCATCGCCCAGCCCGTGACGGGCGCGCTGCTCGCCTATCAGACGGGATGGCGGCTGACCGAGGGCTGGATCCTCGCCTCGCTCGGCCTCTACGGCGTCACCGGGATGTTCTGGCTGCCGGTCGTCCGGATCCAGTATCGGCTGCACGCCCTCGCCGGGCGAGCCGATGCCGACGGATCCCCCCTGCCGCCGGCCTATACGCGCCTCTACCGCATCTGGTTCCTGTGCGGGATCCCGGCTTTCCTCGCCGTGCTGACCATCCTTTGGCTGATGATCGCGCGGCCCGACCTCTGACAAGGAGAATAAAAATGAGGAATGATGTATTTGTTTTAATTTGTTTGGTGGCGCAGGTCTCATTGAAGGATGTAACGATTAATTATACATTAGTAATTGCTGCAGTTTTGTGGGCAGCAAGCGTAAGAAATTTTCTTTTATTTTTCTTTTTGTCATGTTTACTTGTTTTCTTTTTCCAATTTTCATTTTTTTTTGCTTAAAGTGATATTGCATCTTAAGGAGAACAAGAATGATTGGATCTATTTTAAATCATCCGATTTATTAGAGAGACTCCAATTCGTGGATCGTCATGATTTTAGATGGGGTGGTAGATCTAAAGAATAGAAGAAGCGGAATGATTTATGTCTTTTTGGGGGGGCCTTTTCACTCTCCCCGCCTCCGCCGCCTGCCCGGACTCAGTCTGCTACACCTATGACGCTCTGGGGCGTCTGACGCAGGCGGACTATGCGGATGGGCGGCTGATCGAATACACCTACGACCCGGCGGGCAACCGGGTGGCGGTGGAGCGCACGGGGGTGACGAATGCGGCGCCGATGGCAGTGGACGACACCGTCACCGGCAAAAGGAGACAGGTCCGGATTCGAATTAGCGGTACTCTAAAAAATGAAATTGCCTAGGGAAATGTTCATAGCGAACGGGTGGACGATTGCAATTGCGG
>JACAEB010000159.1 GCA_013389075.1 Alphaproteobacteria bacterium | reverse complement strand
TTCGAGAACACCGGCCTCGGTCTCTTCTTCAACACCAACTTCAAGTACGAGATCGACACCGACAACTTCCGGGCCGACGGCCGCCCCGGCACCGACACCCGCAAGCGCTGGAACGCCCGGATCGGGATCGAAGGCCAGAACTGGGGACATGGCTGGCAGCTGCAGGCCTTCGGCAACAACATCTTCGACGTCGATTACGAACGGACGCGGACCGTCGTGGGTACATTCAACTTCTTCCACACCTACGAGGCCCGTTCGAGCTTCGGCATCCGCCTCAGCGTGACCGGCGGCGACGACTACTGATTTCCTTGCGGCCACACAGGCCGCAAGGGAAACCGCCGCTCCGCTTGTCAGAGCTCTGGCGGGGCGCTCCCCGGAGGCGACGCTTTCCCTAGGCGTCGCCTCCACCCGTTTCGGGGCAAGCGGATCGTCAGAACACGAATCCGATCATGGCGAGCCCGAAGGCATAGACGAGCAGCATCAGCGTGCTCTCGAAGCCGATATTGCCGAAGCCGTGGCGCTCGCGGAGGAGAAAGCCCATGAGGAGGATGCTCACCATCAGGATGGTGATCAGGATCGTGAAGATCTGTGAGGGGCCGATCGCGTGATAGATCGATCCCTCGCGGTAGGCGACGTCGGAGAAGACGGCGAACAGGACGTCGAACGTGTTCCCGCCGAGGATGCCGCCAACGGCAAGGCTGAGCGCTCCCCGCCGCACCGCCGCTATGGTCGTGACGAGTTCGGGCAATGAGGTCGTGACGGCGGTGAGCGAGGCGCCGACGAAGCCCTCGGAGAGCTCGAGCCGCTCGGAGAGGGCAATCCCGCTTTCCGCGATGCCGTAGCCGGCCGCCGCGACCACGCTGCCAAGGCCGAGGACGGTCGCGGACAGCCGGACCAGCCGGCCGCGCGTGAGGCGCGGCCCATCCTCGTCTTCTCGCGCCGTCGCACCGGTCTGGGCCGGCCCCCACATGGGCTGACGGTAGGTCTTGCCAGCGAGGCGCAGGCCGAATCCGTACACGATCAGAATGAGCGGCGTCACCGGATGGATCGCGAAATAGCTGACCGGGGGCAGGACGGCGGCGATGAGCGGGAGCGACAGGAGCGTCATCAGGAGGACGCCATTGAAGAGGTTGGTGAGCGAGGGGGCCGCGTGCTCGAGATTGGCCCGCCGATAGGTGATGTCGGCGATGCACAGAAAGGCGGTCTGGGCCGCGATGCCGCCGAAGGCGTTCGATAGCGCGAGTTCGGCATGCCCCTGCCACGCCGCGGCAATGGAGGTTGCGATCCCCGAGAGCGAGGTGACGGCGCCCATGATCACCGCCCCCGTCAGGGCCCCGCCGAGCCGTGTGCCCTTTGCGATCTCGTCGGCCGTCCGCGTCAGGCGCACGCCTGCGACGAGGATGATGAGGCCGCATCCGGCGAAGAGGGCCGCAGCGAGCTCCGTCGACAAAGCCACGTCAGGTGGCGCCAACGAGGGCGAGAAGCGCTTCGGTGAAGCGGGGCAGATCCTCCGGCGAGCGGCTGGTCAGAAGATTGCGGTCGACCACCGCCGGCTCGTCCACCCACTCGGCCCCGGCATGGATGAGATCGGTCCTGATCGAGGGATAGGAGGTCATGCGCCGACCTTCGGCGAGCTCGGCCTCCGCGAGCAGCCAGGGTCCGTGGCAGATCGCGGCCACGGGCTTTCCGGATTCCATCATTGCACTGACGAACTCCACGGCGGCGATCTCCTGGCGCAGCCGGTCCGGATTGTAGACCCCTCCCGGCAGGACGAGCGCGTCGAAATCCTCCGGGGAGGCGTCCTCGAGCGCGCGGTCGACCTCGACCTCGTCGGCCCAGTCATGGCCGACGACCCCGCGAATGGGATCGGTCGTCAGCGACAGGATGCTCACGGAATGTCCGGCCTGCCGCAATGCCTCCAGGGGCTCGAGGAGCTCCGACTGCTCATAGCCGTTGGTCGCCAGTATGGCGACGCGCCTGCCCGCACCGGGTATCTCCTTGTCAGACGTCCCCGCTTCGGCCATCAGGGTCTCCCTCACTGCAGGTTCAGCTTCTCGTGCGTGCCGCCTCCGGCGGTTCCGGTACGGCTCTGACCGGAGGCGATGTCGGTCACCGTGGTCATCATGGTCGTCTCGCTGTCCCAGGCCTCGGCCCTCTCGATCGAGCGGCAGAGAAATCCGAGATCGTCCGCCTCCGCCCCATCGGGGAACCAGCCGGCCACCGTTTCGCTCCAGTTCGCGCGCGCGGGCGGCATCACGGGTGAAGCGGACCGGCCCCGACAGCGAGACGTAGGCGCTGGTGGCGGGATCGGCGAAGGCGAGGCAGGCCTGCGGATGGGAATCGATCTCCTCGACCTTGTGGGTGCTCTCGCGCGTGAAGAGCCAGATCTCGGCCGCCTCGCCGTCGATCAGCGCGAGCATCGGCCGGGCGCGCAGAAAGCTGCCATCCCGCGTGGTGAGCATGCCGACGCCAATCCGCGCGCAGAGGTCCAGCACCGTGCGCAGTTTCTCCGTATCGTCCGTCGACACCATGGTCCTCCCTCGGATGCGGGGGTCTTCATCCCTCTCGCTCAACGGCCGGGACCGGGGCGCGGTTCCGGCGCGCTGCGGGAACCGCGTCCCCCGCGGGGGCGTTCACTCCCGATCAGGCACGGCGTTCGGGAGGCGCGGACATGGATCTTTCCGGCCGGTTCGGCGGGGCCGCGGGCGGCGGCGGGCGCCAGGGCTTCTGGCGGCGCCGGGTGTTCGTCATCTGGACGGGGCTCGCGGTTCTCGCGGCCGTCCTCGTCCTTGCGGGTCTTCTTGCCGCCGCCTATGCGGAGACGCGGCCCGGCCGGGTCGCCGTCGTCCTCTATGGCACGAACATCCTCCTTGCCTATCTCGGCATCGGCTGGCTTGCGGCCTTCGTGTTCGGGCCGCGCGTGCGCCGCTTCACGCGCCGGCTGCGGCAGGCGCGCCGCCA
>JACAEB010000169.1 GCA_013389075.1 Alphaproteobacteria bacterium | reverse complement strand
TGCACGGGCGGAGCATCGAGCGCCGCCCGCACCGCGGAGCCGAGCCCCGGCGACACCGGCGCCTCGCAGGCCTCGAGCAGGGCGCCGGCCACGGCCTCGCCATCCGCGATCGCTGCGCGGCAGTCCGGGCAGAGCGTGGCATGGGTCGCCACCACCACGGCCTTGGCTTCGGAGAGCCGGCCCGCCGCGAAATCGGCAAGGCAGTCCGGCTCGGGATGCGTGTGCGCCATCGTCGAACTCTCGCAACTGGGGTACCGACCCGGTGGGGCCGGGCGGCGGACGAAAGGCAGGGCTCGTCGGGGGCTGATACGCGGGCGCGGCATGGCTGGATCACGGGCGCGGGCCCAACTAGGGTGTCGGCCATGACAGACGAGACCTCCCGACCGCCCGACACCGCCGCGCCCGAGATCGACCTCATCGAGGCCAAGCCCGCCTATGAGGGCTATGGGCGCGTGCGCCGCTACCTCTTCCGGCACCGCCGCTTCGACGGCACCTGGTCGAGCGCCGTCGGCCGCGAGCTGTTCGAGAGCGGCGATGCGGTGGTGGTCCTTCCCTACGACCCGGTCCGGGACGAGGTGGTGCTGGTGGAACAGGTGCGCGTCGCCCCCCTCGCCCGCAACGAGCCCGCGAGCCTTCTCGAATGCATCGCCGGCCGCATCGGCCGGGGCGAGAGCCCCGCGGCCGTCGCCCGGAAGGAGGCCACGGAGGAGGCCGCCTGCCCGCTCGGCGAGCTGATCGCCATGGGCAGCTATTTCAGCTCGCCCGGCATCTTCGCCGAGCTGATCCATTATTTCTGCGCCCGCACGAGCAGCGAGGGCCTGGGCGGCGTCCACGGCCTCGCCGAGGAGGACGAGGACATCCGCGTCCATGTGCTCTCGACCCGGGCGGCCTTCGACGCGCTGACCGAGGGCCGCATCCGCTCGGGCCCGGCCGTGATCGCGCTGCAGTGGCTCGGCCTCTACCGGGATGCCGTCCGCGCGGCCTGGACCCAGAGCGAGGACGCGTGAGGGGGCGCGAGGTTGCGAAGCCGCGCCCGGGCACCTATCCCTAAGCGACGGATTCCCCGCCCCAGCCGGACAGGATCATGATCAAGTCAGGTCTCATCGACAGCATCGGCCACACCCCGCTCATCCGCCTGCGGCGGGCATCGGAGGCGACGGGCTGCACCATTCTGGGCAAGGCCGAATTCATGAATCCCGGCCAGTCGGTGAAGGACCGCGCGGCGCTCGCCATCGTCGAGGATGCGGTGGCGCGCGGCGCGCTCGAGCCCGGCGGGGTCATCGTCGAAGGCACGGCGGGCAATACGGGCATCGGGCTTGCCCTCGTCGCCAATGCCATGGGCTTTCGCACCGTCATCGTCATCCCCGAGACGCAGAGCCAGGAAAAGAAGGACATGCTGCGCCTTGCCGGCGCCCGGCTCGTCGAAGTGCCGGCCGTGCCCTACAAGGACCCCAACAATTACGTGAAGCTCTCCGGCCGCCTCGCCGAGAGCCTTGCGCGCACCGAGCCGCGCGGCGCCATCTGGGCCAACCAGTTCGACAATGTCGCGAACCGCCTCGGCCACTACCGGACGACGGGGCCCGAGATCTGGCAGGACACGGACGGAAAGGTCGACGGCTTCGTCTCGGCCGTGGGCACGGGCGGCACGCTGGCGGGCGTCGGGCTCTACCTCAAGGAGCGCAACAAGGACATCCGGATCGCGCTCGCCGATCCGATGGGCGCGGCGCTCTACAATTACTACACCCATGGCGAGCTCAAGGCCGAGGGCAGCTCGATCACCGAAGGCATCGGCCAGGGCCGCATCACGAAGAATCTCGACGGCGCGCCGGTCGACATCGCCTTCCAGATCCCGGACGAGGAAGCCCTGCCCATCTGCTTCGACCTCCTCGAGCATGAGGGTCTCTGCGTCGGCGGCTCGGCGGGCGTGAACGTCGCGGGCGCCATCCGCCTCGCGCGCGAGATGGGGCCGGGGCATACCATCGTGACGCTGCTCTGCGACTATGGCACGCGCTATCAGTCCAAGCTCTTCAATCCGGCCTTCCTGCGCTCGAAGGGCCTGCCGGTGCCGGGCTGGCTCGACGCGCCGCCGCCCCTGTCCGTCCCCGTCCCGTATCAGGCCGCCGGGGCGGAGTGAGCGGCATGGCGGACGCGGCGACAGGGGGACCGCTCGTCAGCGCCGCCTGGCTCGCGGGGCGGCTCGGCGCGGGCACGCTCCGGATCGTCGACGGCTCGTGGTATCTGCCGGCCATGGGCAGGAATGCCCGCGGGGAGTTCGAGGCCGGCCACATTCCGGGCGCGGTCTTCTTCGATCTCGAGGAGGTCAGCGACCGGACGAACCCCCTTCCCCACATGCTTCCCACCGCGCGGCACTTCGAGACGGCCGTGGGCGAGCTCGGCATCGCGGAGACGGACGAGGTCGTCATCTATGACGGCGCCGGGATCTTCAGTGCACCGCGCATCTGGTGGACCTTCCACGTGATGGGCCATGAGCGGGCTTACGTGCTCGACGGCGGGCTGCCCGCCTGGCGCGCCGCGGGCGG
>JACAEB010000158.1 GCA_013389075.1 Alphaproteobacteria bacterium | reverse complement strand
CGCCCCCCTGGGGGGGGGCCGCTCTCGTTTCCTGTCAAGGACTTGCGACTGGATGGCGCCGCCGGAGTGCGCTATCAAGAGCGCGTATCACGAGTCGGACGGCCCGGAATGTTGATGTCAAAGGACGAAACCGATCAGGCCGAGGCACGGGGCCCCGCGCGGCGCCCGGGCGAAGGCACGGCGGATTCCATCGCCGCCGCGCTGCAACTGCGCATCCGCGAAGGCGAGCTCGGCCCGGGCGATCCCTTGCGGGAGCGCACGCTGGCCGCCGAGTTCGGCGTGAGCCGGGGGCCGGTGCGCGAGGCGCTGCGCTCGCTCGCCGCGCGCGGCCTCGTCACCATCGAGCCCAACAGGGGCGCGCGGGTCCAGCAGCTCAGCGCCGCCGATGTGGGCGATTATCTCGACATCGCGACGAGCCTCATGCGCCTTGCCGTGCAGAAGGCGGCGACGCGCCGGCGTCCCGAGGACGCGGCCGGGCTCTCTGCCGCCATCGACGCGCTGGCCGCCGCCGCCGGCACCGACGCGCGCAGCTTCGCCACCGCCGAGGCCCGCTGCCTGCGGCAGATCCTGACGGTCGCCCGCTGCCCCCGCCTCGTCGCCCTGATGGAGGAATATGTCTTCCACGGTCCGGGCGCGATCTATTCGGCGTTCGGCGTCGCGACGCCCGGCCGCCGGCGCACCGCCATGGGCAACTGGCGCAAGCTCGTCGAGATGATCCTCGAGGGGCAGGAGGAGGCGGCCGGCCGGCTGATGGAACGCATGCACAAGGCCGGCATCGACTCCGCCCGCCATCTCATCGGCATCCGCGCCCCGCGCTGAGGGGCCTCACACCACCACCATCAGCCGTTCGGCCGCGCGGGTGATCCCCGTATAGAGCCAGCGGTCGCGGGCCTCGGCGAAGGCGAAGCTCTCGTCGAACAGGACGACATCGTCCCATTGCGAGCCCTGCGCCTTGTGCACGGTGAGCGCATAGCGGAAATCGAACTCCTCGTAGCGTCGGCGCGCCGTCCAGTCGAGCCGGTCGAGCGTGCCGTCGAAACATTCCGGCCGCACGGTCACGCGCACCGCGCCGAGCCGCCCGCCCTCCTCGGGCATGATCCGCATCTTGAGGAAGCCCTGCCGCGTCACCTGCCGCTCGCCCACGGTCCAGAGCCCGCCATTGAAGAGGCCCTTGGAGCGCTTGTTCCGCAGACAGACAAGCTTGTCGTCCGCCACGGGGAGCGCCCCCTCGTGGCCGAGGATCTCGCGCAGCCGCGCGTTGAAGGACCGGCGCGTCGCGTTCCGGCCCACGAGGACCTGGTCGGCGCCATGGACACGGGCGGGGTCGATGGCCGCGCGCGGCACGACGAGGCTGTCGCCATAGGCGCCGGGCGAGAGCCCCCGCCCCTCGCGCACATCCATCGACAGGCGGATGATCGGATTGTCCGCAGCCTGACGGTGCACCTCGGTCAGCATGATGTCGGGCTCGGCATCGGTGAAGAAGCCCCCGCCCGAAACGGGCGGCAACTGGGCGGGATCGCCGAGCACGAGCAGCGGCACGCCGAAGGAAAGGAGATCGCGCGCGAGCTCCTCGTCCACCATCGAGCATTCGTCGACGATGAGCAGGGCCGCCTCGCCCACGGGCGCGCTTTCCCAAAGGACGAAATCCGGCGTCTCCTCCGAACTCTCGCGCGGCTTGTAGATGAGGCTGTGGATGGTCGAAGCGTCGGGACACCCGGCCGCCCGCATGGCGAGCGCCGCCTTGCCCGTATAGGCGCAGAAGCGCGTCTCGCCGTCTATGTCCTCCGCGATGTGGCGGGCGAGCGTCGTCTTGCCCGTGCCCGCATAGCCGAAAAGGCGGAAGATCTGCGGCGCGCCCGCGCCGGGGCCCGCCCGGAGCCAGGCGGCCACCGCCTTGAGGGCGGCGTCCTGCTGGGGCGAGAAGGCGGTCACGGACGGGCCTCCCCGTGCGCTGACGGCAGAGTCATCTTCCGTCGACGCGCGGCATTGCCTACCATCGTCCGCAATCGGACCCTGAGAAGGACGACACCATGGGAGGAACCGGCGCGGAGGCGCAGGCGCGGCAGGGCCGCCGCCCCCGCATCGCCATACTGGGCGCGGGGATCGCGGGCCTGTGCATGGCCATCGGCCTTGCCCGGGCCGGCCACAGGGATTTCATCCTCTTCGAGAAGGACGGGGATCTCGGCGGCACCTGGCGCGACAATGTCTATCCGGGGGCTGCCTGCGACGTTCCCTCGCATCTCTATTCCTTTTCCTTCGCGCCCAATCCCGACTGGAGCCATGTCTATGCGAGCCAGCCGGAGATCCTCGCCTATATCCGCGCGGTGGCCGGGGAGTACCGTATCGGGCCCCATATCCGATTCAACACCCCCCTCGTGAGCGCCGTCTTCGACGAGGGGCGATCCGTCTGGGTGCTGACCGAGGATTGCGGCGCCCGCCACGAGGCCGACATCTTCATCGCCGGCAGCGGTCAGCTCAATGCCCCGCTCATCCCCGATCTGCCCGGCCTCGAGAGTTTCAGGGGCCCGGCCTTCCATTCGGCGCGCTGGGACCATGCGTGCGATCTCGCCGGCAAGCGCGTCGCGGTCATCGGCACGGGCGCGAGCGCCGTCCAGTTCGTCCCCGCCATCGCCGGAACGGCCGCGCAGGTCGACGTCTATCAGCGCACCCCGCCTTACGTGATCCCGCGCAAGGACCGCCCCTATACGCGGTTCGAGAAGGCGATGTTCCGCCGCCTGCCGTGGCTGCAGCGTCTCTATCGGGACTTCATCTACTGGCGGCTCGACCTCAATTTCCAGGCCTTCCGGGCGGGCACGCGCTTTGCCGAGAAGATGCGCCAGCGCGCGCTCGACCATCTCGCGGAGCAGGTGGCCGATCCCGCCCTGCGCGCGGCGCTCACCCCGGACTATCCGGTGGGCTGCAAGCGCGTCCTGATCTCGGACGATTACTATCCCGCCCTCCAGCGGCCCGACGTCGCGCTTCTCACCGCGCCGATCGAGCGCATCACGCCGGGCGGGGTCGTGACACGGGACGGATCGGAACGGCCGGCGGACGTGATCATCTACGGCACGGGCTTCCGCACGCTCGACTTCCTCGCCCCCGTCCGCATCCTCGGCGCGGGCGGGGCGGAGCTGCACGCCCGCTGGCGGGACGGCGCGCAGGCCTATTACGGGATGACCGTCGCGGGCTTTCCCAATTTCTTCCTGCTCTACGGACCCAACACCAATCTCGGCCACAACTCCATCATCTTCATGATCGAGTGCCAGTGCCGCTACGTGCTCGCCTGCCTCGCCGAGATGCGGAGCAAAGGCTGGGCCCGGATGGAGGTCCGGCCCGAGGCCGAGGCGGCCTTCAACGCCGAGCTCCAGAACGCGCTCGCCGAGACCGCCTGGGCGGGCGACTGCCGGAGCTGGTACAAGTCGCCGTCTGGGCGCATCGTCAACAACTGGTCAGGCAGCACCGCCGACTATGCGCGGCAGACCCGCACCCCGCGCTTTGCCGATTTCAATACCCGTCCGGCCTGACGCCGGCGCTCGCATAGGCAAGGCCGGTGCGCTCCGACCAGCGCCACTCCGCCACCAGCACCGACACGTTCACCCAGATCCCGCCGAGGAGGAGCACGGCGATCGGCCCGGCGAGGGCGAGGCGGGCATGCGGGGGACGAAGGCGGACGCAGGGCATGGCTCGAGCGGGTCTTCCGGGAGGTCCAGCGGGAGAGACGAGCCTGCCACGCAGCCATTAACGAAGCTTGACGGCGGATTTCCGGCCCGCCCGCCGCGAAACCCTTGTTGGTTGCGCCGACATGGGGTATCCGGACATCCAAGTTGTCGGGAGCCAAGCTTGCGCCGCCTCTTTTCGCTGATCGCGATCCTGACCCTCTGCGCGGGCCTTGCCGCCTGCGGGGGAGCGCTGTTCGGGGGCGGCGGCCGGCAGGCCGCGCTGCCGGACGCGCTGGAGCGTGGCGACTACCGGCTCGGGGCGGGCGACGAGATGCGCATCGTCGTCTTCGGGCAGGATCAGCTCTCGGGCGAATTCGTGGTGGACGGATCGGGCGCGGTGTCGCTGCCGCTGGTCGGCGAGATCCCGGCCTCGGGCCAGACCCTGCGGGAGTTCGAGCGGACGGTCGAGGACCGGCTCCGGGGCGACTATCTCGTGGACCCCCGCGTCAGCGTGCAGGTGATCACCTTCCGGCCCTACTACATTCTGGGCGAGGTGAACCGGCCCGGGCAGTACCCCTTCGCGGACGCCCTGACCGTGCTCAACGCGATCGCCACGGCGGGCGGCTTCACCTACCGGGCCGACACGGGCCGGGTGATGATCAAGCGGGCGGGCGAGGACGTCGAGCATGCGGTCCGCCTCACACCCGGCACGCGCGTCTATCCGGGCGACACGGTGCGCATCCCCGAGCGCTTCTTCTGAGTCTGTGTGCACTGCACTGTTGGGGCCGGTCGCGGATGCTATAGTCCGGGCGCTGGGGCCGGGGGCTTTGTGGGTAAGGGTGCGGATGCGCGGCGTGCGAGGGCTCATCGGACTGGGAGTGCTGGGGCTCTGTGCCATGGCGGGCGGGCCCGCGGCCGCGCAGGGCGTGCCGGACGTGCCCTCGGCGCTCGCCCTCGCCCCGCCCAAGAACGTGCCGGTGCGCGAGCGGTCCCAGCCGGGCTACGAGCCCAAGGGCCTGCGCGCGGGATCGTTCCTCGCCCTGCCCCGCTATGCCGTGCGGGCCTCGGCGATCGACAACCTCTTTGCGACCGAAGGCGACACCGAGGCCGATCAGAGCCTCGAGCAGTCCCTCAGCGTCGATGTCGGGTCCACCTGGTCGCGTCACGAGCTCGCGGCGAGCGCGAGCCTCGATCACGCGCTCTATCTCGACAATGACCGCGAGAACCGCCTTTCGGCGAGCTTGCGGACCCGCCTGCGGCTCGACGTGACGCGCGACCTCGCGCTCACCGCCACCGCCGCCCATGCCGCGCGCAGCGAGGCGCGCACGACCGCCGCCTCGCGCCTCGCCTCCCCCCGCGAGCCCATCGCCTTCACCGAGAGCGAGATCGGCCTCACGGTGGAGCGGCGCATGCCGCGCTTCCGGGTGATCCTCGCAGGCTCGGCGCAGCGGCTCGACTATGACGATGCCCGCGCCCTCGACGGCACCGCGCTCGAGCAGGACGATCGCGACCGCGACGCCTACACCGTCTCGGTACGGACGGAGGCGGCGCTGAGCCCGGACATGTTCCTCCTCGTGCAGGGCGGGTTCAACTGGCGCGACTATCGCCTGGGCGCCGGCGCGGGCCGGCCGGACCGGGATTCGGCCGGCTATCGCGTCCTCGCCGGCACCGGCTTTGCCATTTCCGACCTCTTCCGGGGCGAGCTGGCGGCGGGCCTCTTTCATCAGAGCTATGACGATCCCACGCTTTCGGACGAGAGCGGGCTTGCCCTGCGCGCGCGGCTCGACTGGTTCCTGACCCAGCTCATGACGCTCTCCTTCGGCGCGGACCGGCAGATCGCCGAGGCCGACCTTCCGGGTGCCGCCCAGCGCGTCCAGTGGGCGCTGAACGCCCGGCTCGACTACGAGATCCTGCGCAACCTCCTCTTCGATGCCGGCTACCGCTATGTGGAGGACAGTTTCGGCTCGATCGCGCGCGAGGACACGGGTCACGCGGTCTCGGCCGGGCTGACCTGGACGCTGAACCGCTATCTGCAGCTCGAGGGCCGCTACGCCTTCGAACAGGAGCGCTCGTCGGGCGCGGATGCCGGCACTGATTTCGACCTGAGCCGGGCGTCGGCGACCTGGCGCCTGCGCTTCTGAGGGCAAGCGCCCGGACCGAGGAGAGAGATGAACACGCAGATCACCCCCCCGATCGGCGCCCCGCTCAGCGAGGAGCGCATTTCCTTCGGAGAGGCGCTGCGCCAGCTCTACGCCATCTACCGGCGGCGGCAATGGGTCATCTGGCCGACCGCCGCCGCGGTGATCCTGATCGGCGCCGCCTACATCTTCCAGATCACCCCGACCTATACCGCCACGGCCTCCGTCATGCTCGACACGCGCCAGGGCGAGGTGGTCGACATCGAGGCCGTGCGGGCCGGGCTGCCGGTGGACACCGCCTCGGTCGAGACCGAGGTCGGCATCATCCGCTCGCGCTCGCTCCTGCGCCAGGTGGCCGAGCAGCTCGACCTTGCCGACACGCCGCAGTTCAACCCCTCCTTGCGCCGCACCTCGGAGCTGCAGCGCTTCACGGACAGCGTGAAGGGCGTCTTCCCCGGCATCCTGCGCCCGGCGGGCGCCCTGCGCGCGCCGCCGCCCGCTCCGCCCGCGG
>JACAEB010000151.1 GCA_013389075.1 Alphaproteobacteria bacterium | reverse complement strand
GGCGCCCTTTGCCAGCGCGCGGGGCATTTGCTATAGAATTCGGAGAGGACATTTTCGGTGAGCGCCCGCAACCCCCAGGGTTGCACCCGGTCCCCGGACTGCGGGCTTCGAAATGGAGAATAACGGTAAATGTGCAGGCGGGCATAAGTCGGCGTGGGCACGCCGGAAACGACGAGACCCCGAGGGGATCACCCCACGGGGTCTTGCGTTAAACAAAAACCGCTGAAATCAGCGGATTGAATTTTGGCTCCCCGGGCCGGATTCGAACCAGCGACCAAGCGGTTAACAGCCGCTTGCTCTACCACTGAGCTACCGGGGATCAGCGCCAAACGGGCAGGAGGGGCTCTATAGCAAATGCCCCGCGCGCTGGCAAAGGGCGCCGACCGAACGAAACGAATTTCCTCCCCGCCGCCGCCAAAGAAAAAGGGGCCGCGCCGAAGCGGGCCCCTGAAGGTGTTGGGTAATGGTGGGGTGTCTTCAAGGGAAGACGACACCACACTGAGGGCAATTTCTTAACCAAAGGTAAACGCGCGGCCGGTGTCTCGATGGAGGCTCACCCGAGGCCCGGGCGGCTCTGGATGATCCCGCGGGTCCGGCACAGGTCGTGAGCGCGGTGGAAGCGGGCGGGCGCCCGGCGGGGCTGCTGGAGGCGGCACCCGGAATCGAACCGGGGTAAACGGATTTGCAGTCCGGTGCGTAACCACTCCGCCATGCCGCCAGCCGGTACCGCCATGGCAGGCGGCATCGGGCCCGCCTTCTCTAGCCGGGTGCCGCCGGCGAGGCAAGCGGGGCATGTGCGGCCGGTCGCTAGCTCGCGGGTGCACCGCGCCCGCGCGGAAAGGCGCTGCCGGCGCGGCCCTGATAGGTCAGCGCCATGCGGCGGCTGCCCCCGCCGAGGACCGGGACGTCGTGCTCGCCCTCCTGGGTACGGCCGACCATGTGGATGATGGAGATGGGCTCGTGCGGCAGGTAAGGCTCGACGAAGAGGCCGCGCTCGCCATCCCAGTGCGGCAACGCCATGTGGCAGGTCCAATTGCACCAGGCCGGCAGAAGCTCCACGGGCAGATCATTCGTGTACACCGCATGATTGAGCGGCGACTGGTCGGAAAGGTCGCGGCCCGAACGGAAGCGGGCGGCGCGCAGGCTCGCCTCCCAGGCGGCCCAGTGCGGCGCCTCGGCCGGCAGGGCCCAGATGCCGGCGCTGAGCACCGGCTTGAAGAGCAGACGGTTCGCCGTGCCGCGATCGTAATATTTGCGCATCATGCTGAAGAGCCAGGTCTTCAGCCTGCGTCGGCGGCCCTTCAGGAACGGCAGGTCGGGAAAGAGCCTGACCGTCGCCCCGGACAGAGCGACGCCATAGGCCCGGTCGAGCACCGGCACCACGGCGAGGCGTCCCTTTCGCGCGCCCCGGATGAGGAGATCGAGCGCGCGGGCGGTCTGGCACCAGGCATCGGCGTCGAGCCAGACATAGATCTCATGGCCGGGAAAATGCCGCGGCACGAAGGGCGCGACGGTGACGTATTTCTTGTAGTTCGGCGGCGTGTCGGCGAGCGCGGGCCAGCTCAGATCCCAGCCGGGCTCCACGAGCCGCACCCCGCGCGCCGAGAGCTGCTCGCGCTGCGCGGTCGTCAGGCCGAGGTCGAAGACGCAGAGCGCCGTGTCCTCGCGCGCGGCGTTCGCCGCCACCGAGTCGAGCAGCCCCTCGAGCAGGGGGAAGTAGACGGCGTTCGCCGCCGAAACGATGGCTACCGGCTTCATCCCGTGCGATCCCCGGTCTTGCGCTCCTCGAGCCGCTCCCCGCCATCCGGAAGGGGCTGCTCGCTCATGATGTCCTGCCACCGCGTGTCCTCACGCGTATGGATGGCCGCAAGGCGCTGAAAGACCGTGTCATGACGATCCATGCGCATCATCACGGCTCGCAGGATCAGCGCTGCTGGCCCGCCCGTCTCCCGCGTCAGCTTCTCGAGGCGGCGGTAGAGATTGCGGATCATGTCGCCGGTACCGGCTCCGAAGGTGGACAGCCCGTCGAAAAGGCCGACCCGGCTGCCGAGTTTCACGTCATGACCGGCGGGCAGGCGCGAACGCGTCTGGCCCAGCGCCAGGCGCTCGGTTTCATACAGCTTCACCGTGTTGGTGAAGAGGCTGGCGGCGCCGGCGAGGGCGCGCTGTGCGGGATCGGGGTGATGATCGACCAGCGTGTCGGCGGCGGAGACGAGCCATCTGAGGTCGAGCGATCGGGCAAGGTGGGCGCCCTCCTGGTCCCACAGGCGAAGGAAGGTCCCCGTGTCGGCGGACAGGTCGATTTCCCGACGGATACGGACGATCAGTTCGGCATGGAAGAACTCGAGTTCGCTCCGACCGACGAATTCCTGCCGCAGGTCGGTCAGATGCTCGTCCAGCTCCGCCTTCCGGCCCGAGAGCCGGCGGCGGACGAGGCCTCTGACCTTCCGGGCCTTGAGGCGCTCGAAGTCCTCAGATGAAAGGGGAGAGTCCATCATTCCGACGCTTCGCCGCCACTCGTGCTGCACCAGGATCACCCGCAAAAGAAGGCCGGGGCGCAGGCCGGGCGTCCGGCTTCCCCTTTTCATGATCCCGCACTAAGGTGCGCGGCAATTTCCCCTCTTGTGCCCAAGGACCTGGCGATGGGTGACCCTGCCGCTGGTCCGGCTTGGGGCGTGATCCACCGAGGACGATCGATTGGCGCGCCACTTTCCCCCGCTCTCGCGGATGGACGAGAAGCTCGACCGCCGCTTCCGGCGCTGGCTGTCCCGCCTCGACCACGAGCGCGCCGCCAAGATCTATAGCGCCTATACGCACCTTCATCCAGCCCGCCGGGCCCTCAGCCTGACGCCCGCCGGCGAGGTCGTGGTCGCCGAGACGGACGGCGAGCGGCTCGTCTTTCCATCTCCCATGCCGATGAAGAACTGGCACCACTGCGCCAACGGATATGCGAACTGGCTGCCGCGGAAGTACACGCTGCCGGACTTCGTCGAGGTGGCGCCGGGAGACGTCGTCGTGGACTGCGGGGCGTTCGTCGGCGGCTTCAGCCTCGGCGCGGCCCGGACGGCGGCGCGGATCTTCGCCTTCGAGCCCGCCCCGGCGAACCATGCCTGCCTCCTCGCCAACGTGGCGGGGCATGCGCAGGTCACGCCGGTGCAGGCCGGCCTGTTCGACCGGACCGGCAGGGTCGAGCTCAACCTCTCGGCGAGCGTCGTCGATCACTCCCTGCTCACGCCCGACCGGGGCGGCCTCGGCACCTGCGTGACGGTCCAAGTTTACAGGCTCGACGACTTTCTCGACAGCGTCGGGCTCAAGACCGTCGATTTCCTCAAGGTCGAAGCCGAAGGCGTCGAACCCGAGGTGCTGGCCGGGCTTGGCACCCGTGTCGCCCGGAAGATCGCCGCCGACTGCAGCGCCGAGCGCAACGGGGTCTCGCCCCGTCCCGAGATCGAGCCGCGGCTGCGGGCGCTCGGCTACGAGATCCGCAGCCGGGGCTCGATGCTGTTCGCCCGTCTTGCCTAGCCCGATCCTGTCCCGCCGCCTTGCCCGTTCACGAAGGGCCCGACCATGAGCCTTGCCTCCCGACCCCACCGCTGGATCCTGCCGCTCGTGCGGGCCGCGCGGGCCGAGCTTCGCTTCTTCTATCTGCGCGATCCGGCCGCCGCGCTCCAGGAAGAGCTGGCCCGGAGGGCGCTTCAGGAAGCGGCGGACTTCGTCCAGAAGAACATGACGCAGGCGCTGTTCTGCCGTGACCGGTTCGAGCATCTGAGCGTCGCCTATCGGCAGGCGCCCGCGAGCGGGCTCGCCCTCGAATTCGGCGTCTACAAGGGGGCGACGCTGCGGCATCTCGCGGAGGAGGATCCCGCGAGGAGCTTCGTCGGGTTCGACAGCTTTCGCGGCCTGCCGGAGGACTGGGCCGGATCGCGCCATTCGGACCGCAACTTCGACGTCGGCGGGTCGATGCCATCCATGCCCGCCAATGTGACGCTGGTCGATGGCTGGTTCGACGAGACGCTGCCCCGGTTCCTCCGCGAGCGGAGCGAGCCCGCCTCCTTCGTGCACATCGACTGCGACATCTACAGCTCGACGAAACTGGTGCTCGAGGCGCTCTCGGAGCGCCTCGCCGAGGGATGCGTCCTCGTCTTCGACGAGTTCTTCAACTACAAGGCCTTCCTCGAGTGGATCGACCAGTTGGGGCGGCCCTTCACCTACATCGCCTATTCAGGGCGTCAGGTCTCGGTGCGCATCGGCTGACGTGGCTCCAGGGCCCATGGCGGCCGGGCACGGGACTTGCGAGCGCCGCATGGATGGCGGCAGACGGGAGACAGAGACATGGCCAACGAAGCGGAAAACGGCAAGGGCGGTGGCGAAAAGGGACCATCCGGCGGCGCGGGCGTCATGCCGGTCCTTTATCACCGGATCGAGGCGCTGCATCCCTCGACCCATGGCCGGCTGGCGATCCGCAAGGTGATCGGCCCCTATTCCTTCGCGGCGGAGGCGCATGCCATTCCCGTGACGGCACAGGAGTTTCCCTTCCTTCTCAAGACCTTCCCCATCGTCTTCTCGGGCGGGGAGCAGCCGCTGCCGCTCGCGGTGCTCGGCTTGCGCCAGGGCGAGAACCTCTTCGTCGACGAGGATGGCGACTGGGCCGAGGGCATCTACATTCCCGCCTACATCCGGCGCTACCCGTTCCTCTTCGCCACCGACGAGAAGGCCGAGCGCTACACGCTGGCCATCGACACCTCCTCGGCGCTCGTGGGCACCGATGGCGAGAACAAGCTGTTCGAGGGTGAGGAGCCCACCGACTATCTCAAGCAGATCCTCGAATTCTGCCAGCACTTCCAGCGCCAGCACATGCAGACGCGCATGCTGGGCGAGCTTCTGCGCACCCATGAGCTCCTGAAGCCGCGCGAGGTCCAGATCACGCTGCCCTCGGGCGAGGTGCAGACGCTCGGGCGGCATGTCGGCGTCGACCAGCAGGCGCTCGACGCGCTGTCCGACACGGCGTTCCTCGAGCTCCGGTCGAAGGGCGCGCTGCCCTGGATCTATTTCCACCTCGCCTCGAGCGTGAACTGGGAGCGGCTGATGGCGCGCCACCAGACCCGCCTCGCCGCGAGCGTGCTGCCCGAGGGCTGAGAGGACGCCGTCACCGGAGCGGGCCCGGGCGAGGCCGAGGACCGCTTGTGCCGATCCCGCGTCAGCGGGCGAAGATCATCGCCTCGTCCTCGAAGCTCTTGAACTCGAGCGCATTGCCGCTCGGGTCCTCGATGAAGAAGGTTCCCTGCTCGCCGGGCAGGCCGCGAAACCGGATGCGCGGCTCGATGAGGAAGCGCGCGCCGCCCGTGCGCAGCCGCTCGGCCAGCGCCTCCCACTCCGCCCACGGAAGGATCAGCCCGAAATGGCGCACCGGCACGCCGTCGCCATCGACCGCGTTGCGCGGCGCGGCCTCGGGGCGCGGGGCGAGATGGGCGACGATCTGATGGCCGAAGAGGTCGAAATCGACCCAGTGCTCGCTCGAGCGCCCCTCGGCGCAACCGAGGAGCCCGCCATAGAAGGCGCGGGCGGCGGCAAGATCGTGCACCGGAAAGGCGAGATGGAATCGCGGGCGGGATGTCATGAAGGCTCCGTGTCCGTCTGTGTACGAAGGATCTCGGCGAGAAGGGCGGGCGCGACATTGCCGCCGGTGAGCAGCACGACGACCGTGCGCCCCGACACCGCGACCCTGCCCGCAAGGAGCGCCGCGAGGCCCACCGCGCCGCCCGGCTCGACGACGAGCTTCAGCTCGCGCTCGGCATGGGCGAGGGCCCGGCGCACGCTCTCCTCGGAAACGACGAGGCCTTCCGCCGCCCGCGCCGCATTGACGGGGAAGGTGAGCGCGCCCGGCTCGGGCAGGAGGAGCGCGTCGCAGAGGGAGGGGGGTGTCGCCCCGAGCCGCACGCGCCGGCCGGCCGCAAGGCTCCGGGCGGTGTCGTCATAGCCCTCCGGTTCGACCGGGTGGATGCGGGCCTCAGGCACGAGGGCGCCGAGCCCGAGACAGGTGCCCGCAAGCAGACCGCCCCCGCTCGTCGGTACGAGGACGATATCGGGTGAGAGGCCCAGACGGTCAAGATCCTCGACCACCTCGAGGCCCGCCGTGCCCTGCCCCGCGATGATGTCGGGATGGTCGAAGGGCGGCACGAGCACGGCCCCGCGCTCGGCCGCCAGCGCCTCGGCGATGGCGAGCCGGTCGCCCTGCGCCCGGTCGTAGAGAATCACCTCCGCCCCGCGGGCGCGCGTGCCCGCGATCTTCGGGGGCGGCGCGTCGGAGGGCATGACGATGGCGGCGGGCACTCCGAAATGCCGTGCCGCGTCGGCGACCCCCTGGGCATGGTTGCCCGAGGAATGGGCGACGACGCCGCGGGCCCGGACGGCGGGCGGCAGGCGGGCGAGGAGCGTATAGGCGCCGCGGACCTTGAAGGACCCGGTGCGCTGGAGCGTCTCGGCCTTCACGAACACCCGCGCATCGAGGCGGGCCGAAAGGGCCGGGCAGGGCAGGAGCGGCGTGCGCACCGCGAGCCCCGCGAGGGCCATGGCGGCGGCTTGGATGTCGGCGAGGCCGGGCGGGGCGGGGGGCGCGGTCATGCGGGCATCTAGCCCCAGCCGCCCCGTACGCGGAAGGGGCGGATGCACGCCGGCCGCCGACCTGATATTGTCGGCCCGTTTGGGTGGCGGGCCGAAGGTGGCCCGGGGCCGCCGGGCGGGAGGGTCCGATGCGGGGTGGAACAGGCTCCATTGGCTTTGGTGCAGGGCTGGCGGCGCTGGCGCTGTGGGCGGCGGCCGCCCATGCGCAGACCGCCTGGATCGGTCAGCGGCCCGATCTGCCGAGCGCCCCGGACAAGCGCTTCGACGCCTTCTATGCGGCGGAGGGCCTGAAGCTCTCGCCCTACCGGAGCGTCTACATCGCGCCCATCCAGCTCGCCGATGGCGGCGTGCCGGGCGTGGGCGCCGAGGAGGCCGAACGCCTCATCGCCGCGCTCGAGACCCAGCTCGAGGACAAGCTCACGGGCCTTCTTGCCCCCGCCGGCGGCCCCGGCACCGGCGTGCTGGTGCTCGAGATCACCGTCACCGGGCTCACGCCCAACCAGCCCCAGAACATCGCGCCGACGGAGCCGGGCGAGAGCAAGGTCGTGCAGATCGGCGGGGCGGCCATGCAGGCCGTGCTCAAGGACGGCGAAACCGGCCGTGTGCTGATCGCCCTTCAGGACGACCGCTCGGGCGAGCCGCTCGAGACCAATCTCAACCTCATCTCCATCTGGGGCGATGCCCACGACGCCTTCCGTGACTGGTCACGCGGCCTCACCCGCAAGCTCGCCGAGATGCGCGGCCAGGGATGAGCGGGGCGCGTGGCCTCTTGCGTCGCTGCGCTCGCAATGACGGGGAGGGGACCGCGCCGCGCGCGATGACGGGGGCTAAATCCGGCGTAGCCGGACGATCCGGCCTCAGCCCACTTCCGGCGGGATCGCCTTGATCGCTTCCTCGAGGTCGAGGAAGGAGGGCTGGATGGTGCTCGGCACGCTGCCCCGGCCGATCTCGACCGAGACCTGCGCGGCATTGCCGTGGAGGTGCGCCACGAGCACGTCGCGGATGATCTTGTAGAACTGCGCCTCTTCCTCGAGGATCTGATGGAGCCGCGTGGCGAGCGGGCCCACGATGCCATAGGCGAGGAACACGCCGAGGAAGGTGCCCACGAGCGCCGAGCCGATCATCTTGCCGAGGATTTCCGCGGGCTCGTTGATCTTGGACATGGTCTTGATGATGCCGAGCACGGCGGCGACGATGCCGAGCGCGGGCAGGGCGTCGGCCATGTTCTGGAGCGTCTGCGCCGGTCCGAGTGCCTCGTGATGGTGCTTCTCGAGCTGCTTCTCCATCGAGTCCTCGATCTGGTGCGGGTCCTCGAGGTTCATCGTCATCATACGGAGCGTGTCGCAGATGAAGTACAGCGCGAAATGGTCGTGCATGATCTTCGGGTAGCGGCTGAAGATGTTGCTCTCGGTGGGGTTCTCGATATGCGCCTCGAGCGCGATCACCCCCTTCGATTTCATCAGCTTCGTGAGCAGGAACAGAAGGCACAGGAGGTCGACATAGTCCGACCCCTTCCATTTCGGCCCGGAGATGATCTTGCCGAAGGCCTTGCCCGTCGCCACCGCGTTCGAGATGCTGTTCGAGATGAGGAAGGCGCCGATCGCCGCCCCGCCGATCATCATCATCTCGAAGGGCAGGGCGTGGATGATCACATCGAGATAGCCCCCGGCGAGCATGTAGCCGCCGAACACCATGATGAACACGACGACGATGCCGACGATCTGGAGCATGGCGCAGCGCGAGGTCCCGTCCCGGGTGACGATCCGTGGCAAAGCGAGGGCGCGGGACGGCTGGTACACCCCCTCGCAGCTCGCCCGACCGGTCTTCCCGGCGATCATTAACGTTAGGGCTTAAGGATGGGTTGAAGCGGCGGATTTGCGCGCCGGCCCTCCTGCCCTGTTGGCTCCGCCTGCGTCCTTGGCTAAGCTCCCGTCCTGGGAGACAGGGACGGTTCCGGCGCAGCCCGGGCCGTCCGGGACAACGGGCCGGAGACCGGCCAGAGAGCCACCCCCGGCCACAGGGTCCCGCGCTGCGCGGAAGTGGTCGGGGCGCGCCAGATGTAAAGGAAACACCCATGACGTTTGCGTCCATCCGAACCCTCTCGCGTGCCGTCGCCGGCGCCCTTCTCGTGACGGCGCTCGCCGGCGGCTCGGCCCTCGCCCAGAGCTGCAACGCGCCCTCGGGCATCCCCGCCATTCCGGATGGCGCGACGGCGAGCGAGGTGGAACTGCAAGCCGCCCGCGACGAGGTGCTGGCCTATTTCGAGCGCTCGCGCGAATACCGGAAATGCCTCGAGACGCGCCTGCCGCAATGCCCCGCCGGGTTCCTCATCGACGAGGACGGGGATGCGGCCACGGGCAAGTTCGACCGCTGCGTCGAGACGCTGCGCCAGTCCGGCGGCAAGGAGGCCGAAGAGACATATGAGGCCGTCGTAGCCGATTACAACAAGGACGTCGAGGTCCGGCAGGATCTCGCGGCCGAGTTCCAGAAGGCCCGCAACGCCTTCAACGCGCGGAACTGACGCGGCCATCGAGCCCGGAGAACGGAGACGGGCGGAGCGCACCCCGCGCCTCCGCCCGTTCGCATGCCCGCCGGGCGCGGGGCGGTCCCGCCGTCACTCCTCGGAGCCGATGCCCGGGCCCACCTTGCCGACATTGCCGAAGAGCTGTTCGAGGAAGGTCAGCTCCTTGCCGCGGGTCGGCGTCTTGCGGTCCACGAAGTTGACGACGCGCCCGTCCTCATGGGTGAAGCGGTCGATGGCCGTCACGGTCTGATCGGGCCCGAAGCGGACGGCGAGGATCTGCGCCTCCGTGATCTTCGGCTTGAAGATGGCGAAGCGCTCCTCCCGCGCGTGCACATAATACCAGGTGTCCGCATCGAAGGTGCTCATGGCCGAGGGCGTGCCGAGCCGCGTCTCGACGGTGCGCTTGGTGTCCACGCCGACCGAGAGGCTGTCGATCTGCGCCTGATCGGGCACATAGCCGCGATAGTCGACGGTGGGCGCGCAGGCCACGGCGAGCGCGCAGGCGAGGAG
>JACAEB010000191.1 GCA_013389075.1 Alphaproteobacteria bacterium | reverse complement strand
GCGCAGCGCCGGGCCTTCGGCGCGCGGGGCGGGGGCAGCGTCCGGCAGGCGCGTCACCTTCGCGAGCACCTCGCTCGCGGGCAGGGCCGCCCCGCCCGGTCCGTAGAAGATCGACCGGTTGGCCGTCGCCGCGGCCGGAAAGAGCGCGGCGGCATTGGCGTCCGGATCGGCCTCGGCGGTCTCGATCAGCTCGGCGGCGGCGCGGGGACCGAGGAAATGGGCGGCATAGAGCTCGCCATCGGTGACCTCCCGGCCGAGCCGCGCCTCGAGGCTGCGCGCGTTCTCCGCCGTGAGCTCGCCCGCCATCCGCGCGGCGATGGCAGGATCGAAACGCAGGTCGAGCACCTCGGCACGTCTTGCCGGGTCGGCAATTTCGTATCGGCCGGCGGGGGTCCGTTCGATCAGCGCGGCGATGTCGCCGAGCCCGTGCCGCGCGCCGTGCCGGTCGATCACGCCGAGCCAGGTCTGCTCGATGAACTGGAAGAGGCCCGAGGCGCTCGAGGTGCGGGCCCGCGCCTCGGGGTCGAGGCTGCTTTCCCGCATCGCCGTGCGCAGAAGGTGGCCGAAATCCGCGCCGCTCGCGCGGGCGCCCTCGGCGATCGCGGCGCGCACGGCCTCGGGTCCGGACGGCCTTGGACCGTGCTCGACGAGAAGGGCTGGGCTGAGACTCATGGGATCGGCTCGGGCTGCTGCGAGGGGTCTTTGCGGGGCCGCTTCTGGCGGTCCCGCGCCCCCGGCCATCGCAAGGCCCGTGCCGCTCGTCGGCGCCTCAGACCGTGAAGAAGACGCCGTTGTAGAGCGCCCACATGTAGGCCGCATAGGCGAGCAGCATGACGAGCCCGGCGACGCGCCCGATGCGGGGCACCGCCATCATCAGCAGCACCAGCGCGAGCGAGGTGCCGCCCATCACCCAGAAGTCGAGCACGTAGAAATCGCGGTCGACGAGGACGGGCTCGACCAGCGCGGTGATCCCCAGCACGGCGAGGATGTTGAAGATGTTCGAGCCGAGGATGGCCCCCACGGCAATGTCCGAGTGCTTGCGCATCGCCGCGATGAGAATGGTCGCGAGCTCGGGCAGCGAGGTGCCGACCGCGATCATGGAGATGGCGATCACCGCCTCGGGCACGCCCAGCGCTTCGGCGATCGCGATGGAGCTGTCCACGAGGAGGTCCGCGCCGATCAGGAGGCCGGCGACGCCCAGCGCGAGCATGCCCAGGCTCAGCGGCAGGGCGAAGGGCCGGTCGTCGACCGCCTCCGGAATCTGGGCGGGTCCGGTGCGGGTGGGCGCGGCGCTTTCCCTGATGTAGGCAAGGACGAGATAGACGCTCAGCGCACCGATCAACAGGATGCCGGCCTCGGGGGTGATCTCCTCATAGTGCCAGCCGACATAGAGCAGGAACGCCGTCGCCGCGATCAGCACCGCCCCGTCGCGGGCGATCATGAGCCGCGAGACGCTGACCGGCATCAGCAGCGCGCCGAAGCCGAGCACGAGAAGGATGTTGGCGATGTTGCTCCCGACAACATTGCCGATGGCAATTTCCGGCGCGGACTCGGCGACCGCCTTGAGGCTCAGGACGAGCTCGGGCGAGGAGGTGGCGCAGGCCACGACGACGAGGCCGATCAGGAGGCGCGAGACCTTGAGCCGCTCGGCGGCGCCGACGGCGCCGCGCACGACGAGCTCGCCTCCCGCGAACAGGAGGACGAGCCCCGCGACGAACCAGTAGCCAGTTTCCACCCGCCCCTCCCCGGGCGCCGACCCCTCTGGCCCCGGCGCGCCCTTTCCGTCCGGACGGACCCTGCCGGCCCGTCCTGCCCCGTCCGGTCGACAGACTAGCCCGAAACGGGCCCGAGATTAAGGCGTGAGGTGCGGAAACCGGTCGGGCCGGAGGGGCTCGGCCGCCCGCAGAAGCGCCTCGGGCACCGCCGCTCCCGTGAGCCAGCCGGCCATGAGGCGCGCGGTCGCCGGCGCGAGGAGGATGCCGTGGCGGTAATGGCCGAGCGCGAGATGGAGCCCCCGCCGCTCCGAGGGGCCGATCAGGGGGAGGTGGTCGGGGGTCGCGGGCCGGAAGCCCGACCAGACCTCCGCGAGCTCGGCCTCGGCGAGGGCCGGACAGAGCGCCGCCGCGCGGGCGAGAAGTCCCGCGATGACCCCGGCGGTCACGCGCGCGTCGAAGCCGGCCTCCTCGACGCTTGCGCCCACCAGCACCCGCCGCCCCTCCCGCGGCACGAGGTAGAGGCCGGGCGCCCAGACCACCCGGTGCAGGGTCGGCGCGTCGGGCGGCAGGATCAGCGCGGCCATCTGGCCCTTCACCGGACGGACCGGCGGCGAGAGGCGGCCGCGGGGCTGCCCGGCCTCCTCGAGGGGAAGTCCGAGCGGGGCGGCGCCGGTCGCCAGCACGACCTCGCCACGCACGGGCCCCGCCGCCGTCCTGAGGCCGATCACGGCCCCGTCCTCGAGAAGGAGCGCCTCGGCCGGACAGTGCGCCGCGACCGGTACTCCGCGCCCCGTAAGCGCCGCGCTGAGCGCGGTGACGAGCGCGCGCGCGTCCACCTGGCCGTCCTCGGGGAAAACGAGCGCCCCCCCGGCGGGGGCGAGCCCGGGCTCGGCCTCCGCGAGCGCCTGCGCCGACCAGGAGCTCACCCTCTGGCCCGCCCGCGTGGCGGCGGCCGCCGCCGGCG
>JACAEB010000064.1 GCA_013389075.1 Alphaproteobacteria bacterium | reverse complement strand
CTCGTCCCCCGGTCCGGTGACTGGTTCGGCGGTCACGTTTCGCTCCCTTCGCAGGCGGCGGATCCCTCGTACCGGCCGCCCCGGGGCCCGATCTCCTGCGCGGGCCCGTTAATGAACATTCTGACAGAATAGCCGCCTTCGACGGATCCTGGCCAGTGGCCGGAAAAAAGGCCGCCCTCGCGGGGCGAAAAACCGCCTTGCGGCACGCGGAAGGGTTTGGCACCGCGCCGGTATGCGCTAGCCTGAGGCGATGCGTCCTCCCCCGCCGCTCGACCCGACCCGCCACGCTCTCTTCGTCGATTTCGACGGCACGCTCGTGGAGATCGCCCCCCACCCGGACCAGGTGGACGTGCCGGGCGATCTGCCGCCCCGCCTGCGCGCCCTCGCCGCCACGGTCGGGGGGCGGCTCGCCCTGGTGAGCGGGCGCCCGGTCACCGCCATCGACCGCTACACCCAAGGGGCCGCGCCCTATGCCGCCGGCCTGCACGGTCTCGAATGGCGCGGCCCGGACGGGACCCGGCACGGGCCCGCCCGCGCCCCGGGGATCGAGGCGCTGAGGCCGCGCCTTTCGGCATTTGCCGCGCGCCGCCCCGCGCTCTATTTCGAGGACAAGGGCGTGACGCTGTCGCTGCATTATCGCGGCGCGCCGGAGGCCGAGCCCGAGCTCCTCGCCCTTGCCGAGGGGCTCCTCGCGGAGGAGCCGGGCCTCATCCTCCAGCGCGGCAAGATGGTCGTCGAGATCCGGACGGCCGGAGCCGACAAGGGCTCGGTCGTCACGCGGCTGATGGAGGCGCCGCCCTTCGTCCGCCACGTGCCGGTCTTTCTGGGCGATGACCTCACCGACGAGCACGGCTTCGCGGCGGCGGCGCGCCTCGGGGGCCTCGGCATCCGCATCGGCGCCCCGGCCCCCAGTTCCGCGGCCTGTTTCCTTCCGGACGTGTGCGCCGCGCGCGACTGGCTCTTCGCGCCCCGCGCGACCCCGGCCGACCCGGCCGCCGACCTGTCCAGATGAAGGATCAAGCCGTGCAGAAGAATCTCGATCTCGGAGTCATCGGCAACGGATCCATCAGCGCGCTGATCGATACGCGCGGACGCTATGTCTGGGCCTGCCAGCCCCGCTTCGACGGCGACCCGGTCTTCTGCGCCCTTCTCGACGACAAGCCCTTCGAGGACGAGGCGGCCTTCGGCTTCTTCGAGGTCGACCTCGCCCGCCTCGTCCGGAGCGAGCAGCGCTACATCCGCAACACCGCCGTCCTCGTGACGCGGCTCGAGGACGACCGGGGCGGTGTCGTCGAGATCATCGATTTCGCCCCCCGCTTCCGCCAGTTCGGCCGCACCTATCGTCCGCAGGCCTATGCCCGGCTCGTTTGCCCGATCGCCGGCACGCCGCGCCTGCGCCTGCGTCTGCGTCCGGCCACCGATTACGGCGCCCGCCCCGCCGGGCGCACCCATGGCTCGAACCACATCCGCTATGTCGGGGACGAGGGCACGCTGCGCCTGACCACCAATGCGCCGCTCACCTACATTCTCGACGAGACCTATTTCGACGTCGAGCAGGAGCTCGTCTTCTTCCTCGGTCCCGACGAGACCTTCCAGCGCGACGTGCGGCTCGCCGTCCGCGACATGATGGAAGGGACGATCCTCTACTGGCAGACCTGGGTGCGCCATCTCGCCCTGCCGCTCGAGTGGCAGGAGGTGGTGATCCGTGCCGCGATCACCCTCAAGCTCTGCCAGCACGAGGAGACGGGGGCGATCATCGCGGCCATGACCACCTCCATTCCGGAGGCGGCGCATTCGGGCCGCACCTGGGACTATCGCTATTGCTGGCTGCGCGATGCCTATTATGTGGTCCAGGCGCTGAACCGGCTCGGCGCGGTCGACATTCTCGAGCCCTATCTCGCCTATCTGCGCAACCTCATCAACGAGGCCGATGGCGGGCATCTCCAGCCCGTCTACGGCATCGGGCGGAAGGCGCGCCTCATCGAGCGGCAGGTGCCCACCCTGCCCGGCTATCGCGGCATGGGCCCCGTGCGCGTCGGCAATCAGGCCCATGAGCATCTCCAGCACGACGTCTACGGACAGGTGGTCCTGTCGGTGGCGCAGGCCTTCTTCGACGAGCGCCTCCTGCGTCCGATGAACATGACCGATTTCGAGCTCCTGGAACGCATGGCCGAGCGCGCCGCCGCCCTCCATGCGGTGCCCGATGCGGGCCTCTGGGAGCTGCGGACCAAGGCGCGCGTGCACACCTATTCCTCGATGATGTGCTGGGCCGCCTGCGACCGTGTCGCCAAGGTGGCCGCCCATCTCGGCCTCGGCGAGAAGGCCGCCGCCTGGTCGGAGCGCGCCCGCGCCATCCACGACACCATCACGGCGCGCGCCTTCAACGCCGAGGCGGGGTTCTTCACCGGCAGCTTCGAGGGAACCGAACTCGATGCCAGCCTGTTGCAGATGGTGGATATCCGCTTTCTCCCGGCTTCCGATCCGCGCTTCCGCTCGACGCTGAGGGCGATCGAGTCGGCGCTCGTCCGTGGGCGGCATGTCATGCGTTATGTGGAGAGCGATGATTTCGGCGCGCCGGAGAATGCCTTCAACATCTGCACCTTCTGGTACATCGAAGCCCTGGCGGCCTCAGGCGAGCACGCGCGGGCGCGCGAGATCTTCGGCGAGATGCTCTCGCGGCGGAACCATGTCGGCCTTCTGTCGGAGGACATCGCCCTCGCCGACGGGGAGCTGTGGGGCAACTACCCGCAAACCTATTCCCTGGTCGGCCTGATCAACAGCGCCGTCCTTCTGAGCAAACCCTGGAGCGAGGCCCGATGACCCGCCTGATCGTCATCTCCAACCGAGTCAACGTGCCGACGGCCGAAGACAAGAGCGCGGCCGGAGGCCTGTCCATGGCGCTCACCGCCGCCTTGCGGGAATATCAGGGGATCTGGTTCGGCTGGAGCGGCCAGCTCGCCGAGACGTTCACCGGCCAGATCGCCATGCGGCGGATCAACGGTGTCACCTCCGCCACGATCGATCTCGAGGAGCAGGACTATGAGGAGTACTACAATGGCTATGCCAACAACGTGCTCTGGCCGCTCTTCCACTTCCGCGTGGATCTGACCGAATATGACCGCGCCTTCGATGCGGGCTATGCGCGCGTCAACGCCCGCTTCGCCGAGACCGTGCGTCCCCTGATCGAGCCGGACGACATCGTCTGGGTGCACGACTATCATCTCATTCCGTGCGGGGAGGAGCTGCGCAAGCGCGGGCTGCAGAACGCCATGGGCTTCTTCCTCCACGTGCCCTGGCCGCCCCGCCAGCTCCTCAGCACGCTGCCCAAGCACACAGAGCTCGTCCGCTCGCTCTTCTCCTATGATCTCGTCGGCTTCCAGACCGAGGAATGGCTCGAGGCCTTCGTCGACTTCATCACCCAGGAGGTGGGCGGCAAGCGCGAGCCCGACGGCCGGCTCACCTGCTTTGGCCGGACCATCTGCGTCGCCGCCTTCCCCATCGGCATCGACGCCGACGAGTTCATGCAGATGCCGAACTCGCGCGAGGGACGGGCGGCCTATGTCCGCATCAAGAAGAGCCTCGTCGAGCGCGCCCTGGTGATCGGGGTCGACCGGCTCGACTATTCGAAGGGGATCGATGCCCGCTTCCAGGCCTATGAGGCGGTGCTCGACACCGACCCCGACCTCGCCGGGCGCGTCGTCATGGTCCAGATCGCCCCGCCTTCGCGCGAGGACGTCAACGCCTATCAGCTCATTCGCGAACAGCTCGACTCCCTCGCCGGGCATGTTAACGGCAAGTTCTCCGATTTCGACTGGACGCCGCTGCGCTATGTCAATCGCGGCTATCCGCGCGAGGAGCTCGCGGGGATCTACCGGGCGAGCCGGGTGGCCTTCGTCACCCCCTTGCGGGACGGCATGAACCTCGTCGCCAAGGAGTTCATCGCCGCTCAGGACCCGGAGGATCCGGGGGTGCTGATCCTGTCGCAGTTCGCCGGCGCCGCTGCGCAGCTCGGGGACGCGCTGATCGTCAATCCGTTCAGCCCTGACGACATGGTCGACGCGCTCCGCCGCGCCCTCACCATGCCGCTCGCCGAACGCAAGCGGCGCTACGAATCGTTGATCCGGTGCGTGCGCGAGCAGGATGTGATCTGGTGGCGCGAGCGGTTCGTTTCCGCCCTCCAGGGCATCCGGAAGCATGGCGGCGCCAAGGGCCTGCGTGCGGTCTCCTGACGCCCCGGGCGGCGGACCTCGAAGGCGCGCGACGTCCCCGCATCGGCACTGAGAGGAGATGCCTGATGAGCTATATCGACGGTTTCGTAATCGCGGTTCCCACGGCGAACAAGGAGAAGTTCATCGCGCATGCCGAGCTCGGCGACAGCGTGTTCATCGATCTCGGCGCGAGCCGTGTGGTCGAATGCTGGGGCGATGACGTGCCGGACGGCACGCTGACCGATTTCCGCAGAGCCGTTCAGGCCAAGGAAGACGAGACGGTCGCCTTCTCCTGGGTCGAATGGCCCGACAAGGCGACACGCGATGCCGCCATGAAGCAGATGATGGCGTGGATGGAGCATCCCGAAAAGGCGGATCCGCGCATGGATCCGAAGAAGAACCCGATGCCCTTCGACGGCAAGCGGCTCATCTTCGGCGGGTTCGCGCCGATCGTCGATCTGCACGCCTCGTAAGGCCGCGCGGCCGTCTCTGGCCCCTCCCCCGCTCGCGGGGGAGGGCCGGGGTGGGGGGCCCGCCGCGGCCTCCGCGGCCTATTCGGTCAGCCAGATCGGGGTCGACCAGGCAAGGCCCGCATCGCGCTGGACGACGCGCACATAGTAGTGGTCGCCGGCCTTGGGGCTCGCATCGGTGAAGGCGAAGGCGCGATCGCGCTCGGTCACGGGCGTGACATAGCGCAGCCCGATGAAATCCTCCGTCCAGCGATCGCTCACGCCCACGCGCACGCGCTCCGCGCCGTCGGCCGGAAGCGCCAGCACATGGTCGAGATCGCTCGCCCCGTCGAGCTGCGAGCCATAGCCGGAGCCCGTGCGCCCGACGACCCGCACGCGTGCCTCGGGCGTGATGTCGGCGAGGGTGAGGAGGATGTCCTTCACCGCGCCGTTCGTCCGGAGATAGATCTCGAGCGCGTTCGGATTGTCGCCGTCGGCGCGGACCTGCTCGGTGAACACGTTCTCGTGCCGGGGCGCCTCGAAGCGCACGAGCCGCGCGCCTTCCACGATGACCTTGCCGTTCCAGACCCGCGACCAGCGCGAGCCCCGCAGATGGGCCTTGGGGTCGGTATCGGAATAGAGGGCGAGCTGCACCGTGGCCTCGCCGTCGACGGGACCGGATCCGGCCGCGAAGTCGAGCGTCTCGACGTCACGCCCGTTCTTGACGAGCGAGATGCTCTCGATCGGCGCCGTGCCCGCCACCATGCCCTCGATGCGGGTCTGGGGAGCCAGCGGGGCCTCGACACCGGCAAGCACGTCGTTGACGCGTGTCTTCATGACGATCTTGGGACCGTTGGTGGCATAGCCCGCCCGGTTGCGGATGCCATCGAAGATGCCGTCCGTTGTGCGGTCCTGCGCATAGATGCCGGCAAGCCCGCCCGGATAGTCGCTGAGCACGCGGTCGCGGCGCAGGATGCGCAGCCCCGGATGCTCCGTATGCGAATCAGACCCCGCGAGGAAGCCCACCCGGTGGCCCTCGCCGAGATAGGCCTTGCCGAACCATTCGTAGGTCCCGTGGTTTGACGCGATCTCGATCCAGCGTTCGAGGTCGGGATCGTTCGTCTTGTAGTCGCCCGTGGCATGGGCGTGCGGAATGATGATCACGTCGTCCGGATCGTTCTCCGCCTTCAGCCGCTCATAGAGGGGAAGGAGCGTCGGCGCCTCCTGAACGGGCACGCGCGCACGGCCCTCCCGTGTGCGGAACATCACGTTGTGGTGCCCGCCAAAGGCCGGATCCTGCGTCCACTCCCAGCCGAGATAGGCGATGAAACGACCTTCCTCGTTGAAGGCCGCGGAGGCCTTGCGCATCGCCTCCCACTCGCCGTCATCCATCCAGATGTCGTGCTCGGAGAGCATGGCAAAGTCGAGCCGTGCATCGTCGCGGGCGAAGGCGTAATAGCCTTCCGGGGTGCCATTGCCTTCGGCGAAGCCCGAATGGCCGTGCGTCTCCCCCCAGAAGATGCGTGTCTCGGGATCCTCCTCGACGAGGATCGGGTTGACCTCGCCGGTCACGCCATTGGCGCCCTCGATGGTGATGCGGTGGACGCCGGGGGTGGAGAGGCAGATCTCCGTGGTCTGAACATTGGCGCCGC
Organism: Alphaproteobacteria bacterium; assembly: GCA_013389075.1. Lineage (GTDB taxonomy): Bacteria > Pseudomonadota > Alphaproteobacteria > JACAEB01 > JACAEB01 > JACAEB01. The sequence continues at coordinate 4,577 of JACAEB010000064.1, read as the reverse complement.
CCGGCGCCAGCTCGGCCAGCGGCTCGCCGTTGACGAGGAGGTTGTAGGCCGGCGTGCCGGCCGAGCTGCGATTGCGGTAGCGGTCCTCGCTCCGCACGGAAATGTCGGCGCATTCGCCCGCCTTCAGGACGGACGGGGCAAAGCCGCGCACGCCGACGACCTCGGCCCGGCCGATCACCGGGAACTGAAGCTCGGGCAGGACGATCGCGGGCGCATCGGGGCCGTGGGCGACCCACACCTTGAGGCGCAGCCCCGTGTTCTGGAAGTTCGGCACGAGATAGCCCTTCGAGCCCCCGCTCGTGTCCCCGAGCGTGAAGGTGAGCGTGTCACCCTCGACGAGCCGGCCTTCCGTGATGCGGAAGAAGGGGCGCGGCACCGCGGGACCCGTGATCTGGCCAGACATGATGCCGGTGAGGGGGATCGCCTCCAGCTTGAACTTCACGTCCGGGTTGGAGGAGGTCACCGTCATGTAATTGTCCGCCGTCGGATCTTCCGTCTGGAAATCGACCGCACCGATGTAGATGTAGGGCGTGAAGAGGAGGCCCCCGCCCGTTTCGACGGGCTCGGCGCCCACGGTATAGACCTGCGAGATGGTGGCGTGGCTGTCGGCGACGAAGGGGCCCGGCGTCGGCGTCGTCAGCGTGCCGAGGCGGCCGGCCTTCTCCTCCCGCCAGGCGAGCTCGGCGCCCATGAGGTCGACGCCGGAGAGGATCTGCTGCACGTAATCGGGCGCGTAGCCGTCCGGGAAGTTGGGGCGGCGGGCGATATAGACCGTGGTGGACATGGACGGATTGACCGGCATGCCGGCGGCGCCGGCAGCGTTCATCCACCGCCAGAAGGTCTCGACGCGTTCGGCGTGATTCTCGACCGTGGTCGGCCCCTCGGCCAGCGCCGCCTTGAAGGCCTCGACCCGGGTCCGGAGCTCGGGATCGAGATAGTCGGCCCGCGCGGTTTCAGCCTCCGCGCCCCCGACCGGCGCCGCGATGTCGGCAGCGGGCTCGCGGTCGGACAGGAACACGGCCGCCCCGGCCGCCACGCCCATCACCACGACCGCTCCCAGAATGAGTCCGCCCTTGCCGTCCGCCATGCCTGCCTCCCCGATCGGCGCCAGAGACGGCGCCCCAATGGTTCTCGCCCGGGACCCGTCGCGACCGGGCCCGGGCGTCAATACACCTGTTTGTTATACGGGGCGCCCCCGCCCGTCCCCTCGCCTTTCGATTGCGACCATGTTACGCGCTGGGCAACCAGACCCTTCGCGAGGAACCCCACCATGTCGAGCGATTGTCTTCTGTCGGCCCGCGAGGGCGCGGTGCTCACTCTCACCCTCAACCGGCCGGAGGCAATGAACGCCTTCACGCCCGAGCTCCTCGCCGCCCTCGACCGGGCGCTCGCCGAGGCGGAGGGCGATGACGGCCTCAGCGTCGTGATCCTCACCGGCGCGGGGAAGGCCTTCTCGGCGGGCATCGATCTCAAGATCCTCGCCCAGTCGGACATTGCGGGCGGGGATGTGGGCGGCGCCTTCAACGAATCGGCCCGCGCGCTGGCCGGGCGGCTCGCGCGCCTGCCGCAGGCGACCATCGCCCGGATCAACGGGGCCTGCTTCACCGGCGCGCTCGAGATCGCCCTCGCCTGCGACATCCGCATCGCCGCCGAGACCGCCAAGTTCGGCGACACGCACGCCAAGCTCGGCCTCAGGCACACTTGGGGCATGAGCCAGCGCCTGCCGCGCGCGGTCGGCCTGCAGCGCGCCAAGGAGCTGTCCTTCACCGCCCGCACCTTCACCGGCACCGAGGCGGCCGCCATCGGTCTCGTGCTCGAAGCCGTGCCCCTCGAGGCGCTCGACGCCCGCGTCGGCGCGCTCGCCGCGGCGATCGCCGCCAACAGCGCGGGGTCCATCGCCGCCTTCAAGGATCTCTATGCCGTGAGCACGGATGTGGGCCTTCATGCCGGCCTCGATTACGAGGCGCGCGCCCGCTACGACATCGCCGACGCCAAGACGCGCGTCGAGGCGCTGCTCTCCCAGATCTCGCGTCGCTGACCGCCTCCGGGCGAGGAGACCCCATGGCCCGACCCGCCGACGAGACCCGCTGCTATTTCGCGCTGCGCAGCCCCTATTCGCGCCTCGGCCTGCACAGGCTCGCCCGGGCGGGGGTGGGGGTGCGCCTCATCCCGTTCACGGGGCCGCCCGAGGGGATCGAGTTCAACGACCCCACGCGCAACCGCGCCAAGTCGGCCTATTATGTCGAGGATCTGATCCGGCTGTGCACCCGCCTCGGCCTGCCGCTCGCCCTGCCCGATCCCTTCGACGTCGATTTCGACCTCGCCAATCGCGCCATCCTCGCCGCGCAGGCAGGCGGGGCGGGCCTTGCGCTGGCCCTCGCCCTTTCGGATGCCCGCTGGGGCGAGGGGCGGAACCTCGCCGATCCAAAGGTCATCGCCGCCACCGCCGCCGCGGCGGGCCTCGCGCTGCCCGCGCCCGAAGCCCTCCGCGCCGATGCGGCCCTCACCGCCGAGCTGGCGGAGGGGCGGCGCATCATCGAGGCCGACCAGGTCTTCGGCGTGCCGTTCATCGTCTGGAACGGACACAAATACTGGGGCCAGGACCGGATCGACCTCTTCCTCGAGGACCGCGCCGCCCGCGGATGAGGCCGGACGGGCGGATCCCTCCCGCGCCGGTGCCGGCCTCAGCGGACCGGGTCACCGTCCATCACGGAGCGCGGCGCGGGCCGCAGGCGGACGGCGGCGCGGAGTTCGCGCGGGTTCGGCAGCTCGCCCCGCCCGAGGGCCCGCCACCAGCCGATGGGGGTGCGCACGCGCAAGGAAAGATCCAACGGCCAGTCCGTCACCGGCAGACCGAGCGCGAGCGCGATCGCCTGCCCGACGAAGCCGAGCCCCGCCCCGTCCGCCCAGCCGAGCGAGCCCCAGAAGCGGGGATTGGCCTCGATCGCGACAGGGCGGCCGCTCGCCGCCTCGCGCCGCAGGTCGAGATGGACGACGCCCGAAAAGCCGAGATGGGCGATGAGGCGCGCGCCCATCGCCTCGGCCTCCGCGTCGCGGAAGAAGCGCAGCCCGCCCCCCGCGATCCGCTCCTGCAGCACCGCGCAGAGGACGTGCCCGTCCCGCGCGAGGAGACTGAGATCCACATCCCGCCCCGGCACGTAGCGCTGCACGACACCGGGCAGCCAGACGCCCCCCGTCGCGAGGGCGGCGGCGAGGTCGCGGGCTGACCGGTGGATGCGGACCCCCCGGCCATTCTGCGCGGCGATCGGCTTGGTCACGACCGGAAAGCGGAGCGTATCCCCGCCGGCGAGAAGCCGGTCGAGACAGGCCCGCGCATCGGCGGGCGCTGCGAGAAGGCGCGTCTCGGGCACGAGAACGCCCGCCGCCTCGCACAGCGTCTTGAAGACGTATTTGTCGTGGAGCGCGGAGAGCACCTGCGGCGGGGAGAGCGGCAGCCGGCACGGGCCCGCCCCGCCCTCCCCGGAGAGCCCCGCAAGGAGCCGCGTCGACGCGAGATCGGAGGGCAGGACCGCATCGAGCCCGCTCGCCGCCAGCACCGCCTCGAGCGAGGCGTCTCCCGCAAGATGGGTCCAGCCGGCGAGAAAGCGCGGACGCGCGGCATCGGGCAAAGGATGTGTACTGAGGAGATGGACCGCACCCGCGGCGCGCGCGGCCGCCGAGGCCACGATCATGCCGAAGCGGGGCTGGGTGGTGAGGACTCCCACGCGCGCGGCCCGGACGGCCGCCCGGATGGCGCGAATGGTGGGCATGGCTGGGATTGAACCAGCGACCCCTGCCGTGTGAAGACAGTGCTCTCCCACTGAGCTACATGCCCGCCGGATCGGCGCCGGCCAGACCGGCGCCCGTGTCGCGGGAGACCCTTCTAGACGCGTGATCCCTGCGCCGCAAGGGGTTTTGCGAGGGCCCGGCCGCCCCTCAGGGCCGCTGGGCGACGAGGCGGCGCACCGACAGCTCGCCCCAGCGCAGGCCGCTCACCCGCTCCGCCCAGCGCTCCGCCTCGAAGGCCGCCGCCACCATCAGGAGGCGCCGCTCGAGCCCCGCCGCCGCCGCCTCGATCCGGGCGGGAAGCTCGCGCCAGCGGGGGGCGCTGTCCCTGACCACCGACAGGCAGTCGGCATTGAGGTCGCCCTCGGACAGGAGGTGAAGGCCGGCGACGCGCGGCATGGAGCGCCAGTGGCCGATGCTCCAGGGCAGGGCGACCGGCTGCGGGGTCTCGGAACGCACGCGGTCGGGCTCTTCCGTCCCCGCAAGCTGCGGCGCGGCGCCCTCGGCGACACGGCAGAGCTCCACCCCCACGAGCCGCCCGCCCGGCGACAGCGCCGAGGCGCAGTCGAGGAACAGCGTCCCCGGCGCCGGCAGGGGCGCGAGCGCGTCGCTGAGCACGATGAGATCGAAGCCCCGTCCCTCGAGCCGGGGATCGGCCGGATCGAGGATCTGCGTGGAGAGGCGGCTTCCCGCCCCGAGGGACAGGAGATGGGTCCGGGCATGGTCGAGCCGCGCCGCGTCGGCATCGGCGAGGTGGAGGCGCGCGCCGCTCTCGGCGAGCCGCGCCGCCG
>JACAEB010000168.1 GCA_013389075.1 Alphaproteobacteria bacterium | reverse complement strand
CGGCAGAAGGGCCGCCGTCGCGACCGCGAACAGGCAGGCCGCGCCGTCCGCCTGCGGACGCGGAGACGAGGGTTCGGGCGCGCGGTCCCCCTCGCGGGAGGGCAGATCGAGGCTGACCTCGACCATGCCCGCGCTGGTGCAGAGCATGACCGACGTGCCGCCGGCCACGTCCGGGGCCAGCATGTAGCCCGCGGGGATGAGCGCATTGACGAGGAAGGCCACAAGGGCGAGCCAGCCGGCGACGCCCCTCCACCGTCCCGCCCCCATGCGGCCGATGCCCATGAAGCCCCCCGCCCTCGCGCCCCTCGGGGCGGACGCCTACTTCAGCGCCGGGTCGATGGTCTTGCAGGCATCCATCAGCCCGCGGACGGAATCGACGGAGTGGTCGAACATGGCGCGTTCGGTGGCATCGAGGGTGATCTCGACGATGCGCTCGACCCCGCCCGCGCCGATGATGACCGGCACGCCGACATACATGTCCTTCAGCCCGTACTGGCCCGTGAGATGGGCCGCGCAGGGCAGGAGGCGCTTCTTGTCCTTGAGGTAGCTCTCGGCCATGGCGATGGCGGAGGTGGCCGGCGCGTAATAGGCCGAGCCGGTCTTGAGCAGCTTCACGATCTCGGCGCCGCCATCGCGCGTGCGCTGGATGATCTGGTCGAGCCGGTCCTGGGTGGTCCAGCCCATCTTGACGAGATCGGGGAGCGGGATGCCGGCCACGGTCGAGTAGCGCGCCAGCGGCACCATGGTGTCGCCGTGACCGCCGAGCACGAAGGCGGTGACGTCCTCGACCGACACGTCGAACTCGCGGGCGAGGAAGAGGCGGAAGCGCGCGCTGTCGAGCACGCCGGCCATGCCGCAGACCATGTGGGGCGGCAGGCCCGAGAACTCGCGCAGTGCCCAGACCATGGCGTCCAGCGGATTGGTGATGCAGATGACGAAGGCCTTCGGCGCATGGGCCTTGATGCCCTCGCCCACCGCCTTCATGACCTTGAGGTTGATGCCGAGCAGATCGTCGCGGCTCATGCCGGGCTTGCGCGGCACGCCGGCGGTGACGATCACCACATCGGCGCCGGCGATGTCGGCATAGGACTGGGTGCCGGAGAGGGCGGCATCGAAGCCTTCCACGGGGCCGGACTGTTCGAGGTCGAGCGCCTTGCCCTCGGGCAGGCCCTCGGCGATGTCGAAGAGGACGACATCGCCCAGCTCCCTGGCGGCGGCGAGATGGGCGAGCGTCCCCCCGATCTGACCCGAGCCAATCAAGGCGATCTTCTTGCGTGCCATCTCAAACTCCCGCGTGGATGTTGCTGTCCGGCCGGTCAAGTACCGCCAATCGGCCGGCCCCGCAAGGCCGCCGGCCGCGACGAAAAGCCCGGTTCAGGGCCGCATGGAGAAGCCGACGGCCTCGCTGCCCAGGGGAAGGCTCACAAGGAGACCGTCCTCGGCGATGCGCACCCCCTCGGGCCGCACGGCCGCCACCCCGCGCAGGAAACTGCGGCGCATCACGGCGTTGGGCAGGGGCGGCACGACATGGGTGTAGAGGAGCCAGGGCACGCCGGCCTCGTTCGCGCTCTCGGCCGCCTCCACCGGGCTCGTGTGGTAGTCGATCGTGTCGCGGAGGAGCTTCGCATTGGCCAGCGCGCCGGCTCCCTCCAGCGCATCGGCCATGCCGGCCACCATGTGGCGCGCGAGCGCCTCGTGGATCATGAGGTCGGCGCCCCGCCCGAACCGCGCCATGTTGGGGTGCTTCACGGTGTCGCCGCTGACCACGAGGGCGCGGTCGCCATAGACGATCCTGTAGCCGTAGGCGGGCTCGACCGGGGAATGGTCGACGCGGAAGGCCACGATCTCGAGCTTGCCCTCCGACAGGACGAGGCGCCCCTCCTCGCCCGGCATGGGTACGGTCCGCGACTCGAGACCGGTGGCGTCGGGCGGCAGCAGCTCGGCGCCGTGATGGGCCGTCCTGTAGACGGAATCGAGGGCGTAGACGGTGTTGAAGCCCTCGGCGATCCGCTCGACGCCCGGCGGCCCGTAGACGGGCAGAGGCGCCTTGCGCCCGCCGATCCAGCTATAGAGCGTCACCTCCCCAAGGCCCCCGACGTGATCGGAATGGAAATGGGTGAGCAGCACCGCCGACAGCCCGCCGAGCGGCACCGCGGCCCGGTTGAGACCCTGCCAGGCGCCGGGACCCGCATCGACGAGGATCATCCGCTCGCCCGCGAGAACAAGGAGGCAGGAGGCGCCGCGCGTCTCGTCCGGCAGGGGCGAGCCCGTCCCGCAGAAGAGGACCTCGAGCCGGTCCGGCGCGGGCAGGAGCGGCGCGGCCCCGGCCCGCGCGGCGACCGCCCGCTCGAGAAGCCCGTCCTGCACGGACGGATTGCCCAGCGCCACGAAGACGGCGACGCCGCCCAGGAGCAGGAGCGCGACAAGACCGATCAGCACACGTTTCATCTTCCTCTCCTCACATTGGACGGCATTCTCTAGATGTTTCCCGCGGCTCCTCCGCCCTGGCCGTGGCCGAGCCCCATATAGGCCTCCGACTGCATCTCGATGAGGCGCGAGACCGTGCGGGCGAATTCGAAGCGCCCGTCCCCTTCGGGGTAGAGCGCGTCGGGCGGCGCGGCGGCCGAGGCGATCAGCTTCACCCGCGCCTCGTAGACCGCGTCGATGAGCGTCACGAACCTGCGGGCCTCGTTGCGCTTGTCGGGCGTCAGCACCGGAATGCGCTCGAGGAGGAGGGTGTGGAAGGTCTCGGCGATGGCAAGATAGTCCGCGGGCCCCAGGGCGCGGGCGCACAGCGTCTCGAAGCCCGCCCGCGCGACGCCCATGGCGGCCTCGGGGATGCGGACGGATCGTCCGAGGACGGTGAGATCGACCGGATGGCCGCGATCGAGCCCGGTCATGCGGCGGAAGGCCTCCTGCATCCGCGCATCGGCCTCGGGGCCGAGCGGACAGTGATAGACCTCGATGCCCTTGAGCTTGGCCAGACGGTGATCGGTCGGCCCGTCGAGCGGCACGATGTCGAGCCGCGCCTCGATGAGATCGATGAAGGGCAGGAAGAGCTGCCGGTTGAGACCGTCCTTGTAGAGATCGTTCGGATAGCGGTTCGAGGTGGCGACGATGACGACGCCGAAATCGAGGAGGGCCGCGAACAGCCGCCCGAGGATCATCGCGTCCGCGACGTCGGTCACCTGCAGTTCGTCGAAGCACAGGAGCCGCGCCCGGTCGGCGATGGCCTTGGCGAGCGGCGGCACGGGATCATCGCCGCTGCGCGCGGAGAGGCCGAGCGCCTTCAGCCGGCGGCGCTTCTCCTTGTCGTCGGCATCGCGCCAGCGCTTGATGTCGGCATGGACGTCGCGCATGAAGGCGTGGAAGTGGATGCGCGTTTTCGGCCGCACGGGCGCGGTCTCGAAGAAGAGATCCATGAGCATGGATTTCCCCCGGCCCACATCGCCCACGAGATAGAGACCGCGCGGGGGCGGCTTGCGGGCCCCGCCGAAGAGCCCGCCGGCCGGCCGCCAGGCCCGCAGCGCGTCGGCAAGCTCCTGAAGCTGGGCGAGCGCCCGCTCCTGCGCCGCATCCGGGGTGAGCTCGCCCCGGGCGCGCATGGCCTCGTAGCGCTCGCGCGGTCCCCGCGTCATGGCGCCTGCCCTGCCTTGCCTACCGCTCCGGTCATGCTCTCAGCCCGCCCCGCCCTCGTCCGGGCATCATAGACGCTGACCCGCCCGAGGCCACCCGCCGCCGCGCCGGCCCGCGCCGGCCCTGCGGCCGGCACAGGCCTTCCGGCCGTCCGGGGCCGCGGAAAGCATGACGGCCGCAATTCGGACTTGACGGCCCGAAGCGGTCACTTCATGACTATTTGTCGCGGCGGCCCGATCCGCCCAAAAAAAAGGGGCCGGCACAAGGCCGGCCCGAGTCTAGGGAGGAAACGCCCAAGAAGGGCCGCGGCAAGGCGGGCTGAGCAGCCGCATCACCGCGCTGCACAAATATGATCGTGCAGCGCACACAAATCAAGTCCCACAGGGGACGCGTCGGCAAGATTTTGTTCATCCGCGCCGGAACCCGTCCTAACTCGTTGAAAAAACAAGAAAACTCATGGGGTGGTGGAGCGGCCCGGCAGGGCCTCTCGCCCGCCGAGTCATGTGCGGAGCACTGATCTGACCTGCAGGTCTTGCTGCAACGCAGCATGGACCGCCCGCCCCTCCTCCGAGGGAGGGCCAGTGACGGAACGGCAGAATCAGCCCTACTAACGGACCGGTCACGGCCGACCCGTTAGGCTCGGGTGGCGCAGCGGAATGCGCGGATCTTTCATCGCGGACGAAATGGCAAGACGCGTGACAGGATCGGGGCAAATTCGGGGCAGGGCGCGGACGGGCCTGCGCGCGGCCCTCCTCGCCGTGCTCGTCTGCCTGCCGGCGGCGGGCGCGAGCGCCCAGGACGCCCCGGAGGCCCCGACCTTGCGGGCGCTCGCCCTCAAGGACCGCGACTCAGTCGGAAGCTGCCGCGAGGCGGCCCTCCACGTCGCCGAGACCAGCGGCGTCCCCGCCGCCCTCCTCATCGCCATCGCCCGCAACGAAACCGCCAAGCGAACTGCAGGCGGGGTGTCGCTCACCGCCTGGCCCTGGACCCTCCACGCGCAAGGCACGGGTTATCATTTCGACGAGAAGGCCGATGCCGTGGCGACGCTGCGGCGGCTGCATGCGGAGGGTGTGCGCTCGGTCGATGTCGGCTGCATGCAGATCAACCTCTTCCACCACCCCGACGCCTTCGCCTCGGCGGAGGAGGCGCTCGACCCCGTGGCCAACGTCGCCTATGGCGCGGCCTACCTCGCCCGCCTCAAGGATCGCTACGGCTCCTGGCGCGCGGCCATCCAGCGCTACCATTCCGCCGATCCGGACCGCTTCATCCCCTACGAGGCCCGCGTGAGCGCCCTTCTGAGCGAGGAGCGCTCGCATCTGTCGGCCTGCGCCTCGGGACCGGCGGGCGAGGCCCCGGTGACGGTGGCCGGGCTTGCCTGCCTGCGCAATCCCGTGCTGAAGGCCGCGCTGAGACAGGGCTCGCCGGGCGGTCCCGCCGACGCCGGGGCGCGGACGGAGGCGCCCATCACCCTCGCCGCGGCGCCCGCGGGACGTCCGCTGCTGCGTCTCGTCAGCCTCGACCCGACCAACAGCCTCTAGGCCCCCGACCCGCGCGACCCCCGGCCCGGGACGGGCGCGGGCTGACAACCGCCCGGCTCCTGGTTTATGCAGGATGCCGCTCCCGCGCGTGAGGGCCAGGCGCCTTCCACGCTCCATCCGAGGATCCCCGCATGGCCGGCGCCGAGCCCGACACCGCCACCGAGCCCCCGCCCGCCGAGCCCACCCCCCGCG
>JACAEB010000139.1 GCA_013389075.1 Alphaproteobacteria bacterium | reverse complement strand
CCCCGGGGGGCGGGGCCCCGCCGCGAGGCGGCGCACATGGCCCGCGACCGGCGCCGTGACGAGATGCTCCATCTTCATCGCTTCGAGCACGCAGATCTGCCGGCCCGCATGAACGGCATCGCCCTCGGCCACATCGAAGGCGACGATCGTGCCCGTGAGCGGCGAGGGAATGGCCTTTGTCCCGGGCGGTGCCGCCTCGAGGGTCGTCCGTGCCCGGTCCGTCCCGGCCGTCCCGTCCGCGAGCCGCGCCCGCGCCCGGGGCGCGCGTCCCGCCGCCGCCGCGACGAGGCCGGGCAGCGCCTCGTCCACATAGCGCGTGTGCACGCGCCAGTCGCGCACCTCCCTCGCATCCATCAGCGCAAGGAGAAAGCCGATATTGGTGTCGATCCCGGCGATGGCGAAGTCCTCGAGCGCGGAGCGGGCGAGGGCGAGCGCCTCGGGGAAGTCCGGAACGGGGCTGTGCACGATGACCTTGGCGAGGAGCGAATCGAACCGCGCCGAGGGCGAGAAGCCGGGATAGCCGTAGCCGTCGACGCGGATGCCGGCCCCCGAGGGCGGCAGATACATCGACAAGGTGCCGACCCCGGGCCTGAGGCTGCCGTCCGCCTCCAGCGTTTCCATGTTCACGCGCGCCTGCACGGCAAAACCGCGCGGGGCGGGGATCGCGTCCTGCGTCAGGCCGAGCCCGTCCAGCGTGGCGCCGCCGGCGATGGCGATCTGTGCACGGACGAGATCGATGCCGGTCACGGCCTCGGTGACGGTGTGCTCGACCTGGAGGCGGGCATTGCCCTCGATGAAGGCGATGAGGCCCTCATCCTCGCCGGTGCCGACGAGGAACTCCATGGTCCCCGCGCCCTTGTAGCGCGCGGCGCCCGCGAGGGCGAGCGCGGCCTCGAGAAGGCGCGCGCGGATGTCGGGGTCGAGATCGGGCGATGGCGCGATCTCGACGATCTTCTGGTTGCGGCGCTGGAGGCTGCAGTCGCGCTCGTGGAGGTGCACGACGGCGCCCGTGCCGTCGCCGAGGATCTGCACCTCGATGTGGCGCGCGCGCGGCAGGAAGCGCTCGACGTAGACCTCGCCCGAGCCGAATCCCGAGAGCGCCTCGGAGCGGCAGCGCTCATAGGCCTCGGCGAGGGCGGACCGCTCGGAGACGATCCGCATGCCCCGTCCGCCGCCGCCGGCGGCCGCCTTGATGATGATGCGCGCGCCAGGCCCTTGCGCGTCGAAGAAGGCCTGCGCCTCGGCAAGGCTCGTGGTTCCGTCCGTACCCGGCATGAGCGGCACGCCGAGCCGGACGGCGAGCCCGCGCGCCCTCACCTTGTCGCCGAAGAGGGCGAGCGTCTCGGGGCTCGGGCCGATGAAGGTGATCCCGGCCTCGGCGCAGGCCTGTCCGAAGGCCGCGCTCTCGCTCAGAAAGCCGTAGCCGGGATGAATGGCATCGCAGTCATGGGCGCGGGCGGCGGACAGGATCGCCTGCGCATCGAGATAGGCCCTCGGGCCCGTGCCGGGCAGCGCCGCCGCCTCGTCGGCAAGGCGCACATGGAGGGCCTGCGCATCGTCCTCCGAATGGACCATGACCGTGCCGAGCCCCATCGACCGCGCGGCGCGGGCGATTCGCAGGGCGATCTCGCCCCGGTTGGCGATGAGGATCTTCCTGACTGCCATGGTCCCCTCCGTCCTTCGTGTACCGATCAGCTGCAGCCCGCGATGCCGCCGTCGACGGGCAGGATGACGCCGTTCGTGTAGGCGCCCGCGCGCGAGGCGAGGTAGATGGCCGTGCCGGCGATGTCCTCGGCCGTCCCGATCCGCCCGCGCGGGTTGGAGGCGGCGATCTGGTCGCCATAGTTGCGCAGCGTCTCGGCCATCATCTTGCTTTCGAACGGACCCGGAGCGATGGCGTTGACGGTGATGTTCTCGGGGGCGAGGCGCCGGGCGAGGGCGCGGGTGAGATGGTGGACGCCCGCCTTGGCGGCCGAATAGGGGAAGTGCTCGATCGGGTTCACGTGCAGCCCGTCGATCGAGCCGATATTGATGACGCGGGCGGGATCCTCCGCGCTCGCCGCCGCGCGCAGGGCGGGCAGGAGCGCCTTGGTCAGGAAGAAGATCGACTTCACGTTGAGGTCCATCACCTTGTCCCAGCCGCTCTCGGGAAACTCGTCGATCGGCGCGCCCCAGGTGGCGCCCGCATTGTTCACGAGGATGTCGAGCTTGCCCTCGCGCTTGAGGATCTCGGCGGAGACGGCGTCGATGGCGCTCATCTCGCTGAGGTCGCCCGGCAGCGAAAGACATGTTCCGTGCTCGGACAGTTTGGCCGCGACCTCGTCGCAGACCTGCGCCTTGCGCGAGGAGATGTAGGTCTTCACGCCATTGGCGACGAAGCCCCGCGCGATCATGAGACCGATGCCGCTCGAGCCGCCGGTCACGAGCGCGACTTTGCCCTCGACGGAAAAGATGTTCTTCATGGCCATGCTCCGAAGGAAGGGGCGGCCGGAGCCTGGCTCGGGCCGCGAGGGAGGGAGGGTCGGATCGGCGGAAAATACCGGGGCTTTAGCGCTCGGGGAAGGGCGAGGGCTGGGGTTTGGGCCGGTCGGGCTTGGCGGCGGGATCCTCGACACCGAAGTTCTGGCGCCAGTCGCGGCTCAGCCCGTAGTCGAGATGGAGAAGGCGCGGCCGCTCGGCCGGCGGCAGGGCGGCGGCAGTCTCGATCAGCACCTTGTGGAGGGGCTTCTGGGCGACGAGATTGGCCTGCCGCAGCTCGGCGAAGACGGCCTCCGCCGCCGTGATGTCGAGGGGGTCCTGTCGCAGGGTCTGCGCGACGCGGCGGCGCGTGTCGAGAAGGTGGTTGAGGCTCGGCATGATGTCGTCGGACTGGCGCTCGAAGCTTTCGGAAAAGGTCGAGCGGGCAGGCTCGGGAAGGCTCGCGAAATAGCGGTCGAGCGTGAGGCTGACCTCCGCCCGGGCGGCGGGCTTGCGGGCGAGCGGACCCCATTTCGACGCGACGAGGCCGATGAACAGCGCGTTCGCGAGAATCGAGACGAGGCACAGGACACGGAAGGCGGGAGCGTCAAAGAGGCCTTTCATGAGGCGGGCACACCCTTGAGGCCCGTGATCCCCTCGATCACCAGCGTCATGTCGAGGGGCGGCTCGGCCGGGTCGGGCATGGAGGCGGCAAGCCCCACGGCCCCGGCCGAATAGCCGATCGTCAGTGCAAGGAGCACGGCGGCGGCAAGGGGCGCGGGCCGCGCGGCGGGGGCAAGGCCGAGCCAGGACGGACGAAGCGCCATCCCCCTCTCGGGCGCCCGCCGCGCATGACGGGCGGGGATGAGGGCGACCGCGAAGGCGAGATCATCGGACGGCACGGCCTTTCCGGCGCGCGCCGAGCGGTCGAGCGCCCGATCGAGACGGCAGGCCTCGGCGAGGATGCCTTCCGCTGCGGGATCGTCCTCGGCGAAGGCATAGGCGGCGGCGCGCACGCCCGCGGGCCAGCGCTCGATGTCGCCGCCATAGGCTCGGGCATAACGGGCGAAGCGGTGACGCCTCATGACGCCACCCCGCCCGGCCGATGATCAGGAAACGGGCGCGACGGCCCGATCAGAACAGGGCGTCTTCCTCGCTGGCGAGCGCGGAGCGCAGGGCCGTGCGGGCCCGGACGAGCAGCGCCTCGAGCGCCTTCACGCTGACCTCGAGCGCGTCGGCGGCTTCCTTGTTGCTCAGCTCCTGGAAATAGCAGAGCACGATCGCGGCCTTCTGCCGCGGCGGCAGCGCCTCGAGCGCGAGGTCGATCCGCGCGCGCGCCTGCCGGGCGTGCAGCGTCTCGTGCGGTCCGCGTGCGGGATCGGTCAGCTCGAACGACTCGTCGAGCTGTTCCTGCGTGCGCTGCCGGAGCCGGTCGATGCTGAGATTGGTCACGACGCGATAGAACCATGTCTTGAACTGACCGCCTCTCGGCTCCCACACCCCGGCATTCTGCCAGAGGCGAACGAGAGCTTCCTGCGCAATCTCCTCCGCATCATGGCCATTGCTGACCATCCGCCGCGCCAGCGCGACGGCAAATCCGAGATACCTGTCACTCAGAATCCGGAACGCGGGCGCACTTCCCGCCGCGACGGCCTTGAGCAGGATCTCGTCGGTATAACCCGGTCCGGCCCCGGGCACATCCGCGACTGACGTCGCATCTGCGCTGCGGGGAGCGCCGGTCCGGTTCTGTTGCTTCAACGCGCCCTGTCCGGAATTCCTACGCAGCTCGCTGACGGCCGCGCCATCTTTCGCCTGGGGTCCCGCCATCAGCGCGGCCCCCCATGGGGCGCGGCCCATTTTGCAGACAGTCTTGCAGGCATTCTGTTCCCTCCGGGACAGGCCGCGTCTCGTCCGGTGTCGGGCGGCCTTTCTTGTTTGTGCGTTCACCCATATCACGGCGCGCCGTCCGAGGCCAAGTTGAAATGATCCTCGACATTAAATGGAACCGTCGGGGTCGCGGCGGGCCACGCGCGCGCATCGGCGCCGACGGGAGCCGCCGGCATCCTGCGTTTGAGGAGCACGGCCAGGCTGGGCCGACCGGAGGGAAGGCTCGGGAATGCGTCTCATCATTGCGGCCGTCATTGTCCTCGCCCTGGGCGCGGCGGGATACTTCTTGGTCTTCGCTCCGAGCGATGCGAGCGAAAGCTACCGGACCGGCACGGTGGGCCGTCAGGACATCGTCAATTCCGTCTCGGCGACGGGCACGCTCAGCGCCGTCGTCACGGTGGAGGTCGGCTCGCAGATCTCCGGACAGATCCAGGACGTCTATGTCGACTTCAACGCGCAGGTGACGGCCGGTCAGCCCATCGCCCAGATCGATCCGGCCACCTTCGAGGCCCGGGTCATCCAGAACGAGGCCGAACTCGCGATAGCGCGGGCCAACGTGACGCAGCAGACCGCGGCGATCGAGCGCTCGCGGGCCGACCGCGACACCGCCAAGGCGGGGCTCGACGAGGCCGCGCGCGACCTCAAGCGCAAGCGCGAGCTGCAGTCGAGCGGCAACGTCTCGCGCAGCGCGCTCGACACGGCGACGGCCGTCTTCGAGCAGGCCGATGCCCGCTTCCGCTCCTCCGAGGCGCAGCTCAAGATCGCCGAGGCCCAGCTCGAGACCGCCAAGGCCCAGGTCACCCAGCGCGAGGCGCAGCTCAACAGCGCCCGCGTCGATTTCGACCGCACGACCATCCGCTCCCCGGTGGACGGGGTGGTCATCAACCGCAACATCGATCCCGGCCAGACGGTGGCCGCGAGCCTTCAGGCCCCCATCCTGTTCGAGATCGCCCAGGATCTGCGCGAGATGCAGCTCGAGGTGGTGATCGACGAGGCCGATATCGGCCGCGTTCGCGAAAGCCAGGCGGTCAGCTTCACCGTCGATGCCTATCCCACGCGCGAATTCGAGGGCGAGGTCCGCCAGGTCCGCCTCGCGCCGCGCGTCGTGCAGAACGTCGTGACCTACACGGTGATCGTGTCGGCGGACAATCCGCGCCGGCTGCTCCTGCCGGGCATGACCGCCAATGTGGAGATCACGGACGAAATCCGCGAGAACGTCCTTACCGTGCCGAGTGCGGCCCTGCGCTTCCGTCCCGAGAGCGAGACGGGCGGCGGCGAGACCGGCGGGGCGGGGCGCCCGGGTGGCGGTGGCGGGCCCGGCGGCAATCCGATGGCCGGCCTCCTCGACCAGCTCGACCTCACCCCCGAGCAGAAGGCCGAGGCCGACGAGATCATGGGCCGCATGCGCCAGCGCATGCAGGGCCTGATGGCGGGCGGCGGGGGCGGCGGCGACCAGGACGAACGCCGGCGGGCCTTCGGAGAGCTCCGTGAACAGATGATGAAGGAGCTGAACGCGATCCTCACCGAGGAGCAGCGCCAGAAGCTCGCGAGCCTCACCGAGGCCGCCGCGGCGCGGCGGGGCGAGGGCGGCGAGGGCGAGCCGCGCCTGCGGCCCGGCCGGGTCTTCGTCCTCGACAACGGCAAGCCGCGCGCGGTGCCGGTGCTGACCGGCCTCAGCGACGGCACCGTCACCGAGATCCAGAGCGACACGCTCAAGGAAGGCGATACCGTCATCACCGGCGTCGCGCTGAGCGCCGTGGCCGCCCCGCCCGCACCGCCCGCGGGGCCCGGCGGGCGGCGCGGCTTCGGCTTCTGAGCGGGGCACGGGGTGAGCACGGGTCCCTCCAGAGCCGCAGATCCTCCGGAACCGGATGCGGTCGTCTCCACCGCCGACCTGCGAAAGAGCTATGTCGTCGGCGATCAGGAGGTGCATGCGCTGCGCGGGGTCAGCGTCAAGATCGCGCGAGGCGACTTCGTCTCCATCATGGGGCCGTCCGGGTCGGGAAAATCCACCTTCATGAATCTCGTCGGCTGCCTCGACGTGCCGAGCGCGGGACAGTACTGGCTCGACGGCACCAACGTGTCGGAGCTCGACGTGGACGCGCTCGCCGAGATCCGCAACCAGAAGATCGGCTTCGTCTTCCAGTCCTTCAATCTCCTTGCACGGACGACCGCGCTCGAGAACGTGATGCTGCCGCTCGTCTATGGTCCCGTGCCGCCGCGCGAGCGCAAGGGGCGGGCCGAGGCCGTGCTCGACCGGGTCGGGCTCGCCTCGCGCATGGACCATACGCCCGCCCAGCTCTCGGGCGGCCAGCAGCAGCGCGTCGCCATCGCCCGCGCCCTCGTCAACGATCCCTCGATCCTCCTCGCCGACGAGCCCACCGGCGCGCTCGACACGCGCACGGGCGTCGAGATCCTCGTTCTCTTCCAGGAGCTCAACCGGTCCGGCATCACCGTCATCATGGTGACCCACGATTCCGACATCGCCCGCTATGCCAACCGCATCGTGCGCTTCCGCGACGGGCGCGTGGTGACCGACGAGGCCGTGGCACGGCCCATCGATGCGCGGGCGCGGCTCGCCGAACTTCCTCCGCCCGGGGAGGATGAGCCCGTGGCGCAGGCGGAGGAGGCGTCCTCATGAAGCTGTCCGACTGCGTGCGGGCCTCGGTCTCCTCGCTGCGCGCCAACGTGCTGCGCTCGATCCTGACGACGCTCGGCATCATCATCGGCGTCGGCGCGGTCATCGCCATGGTCTCCATCGGCGCGGGCGCGCAGTCGCGCGTCGAGGACAGCATCCAGCGCCTTGGCGCCAACCTCATCATGGTGATGCCCGGGTCCCAGCAGCAGGGCGGGGTCAATCTCGGCGCGGGCAGCCGCCCCTCGCTCAGCGAGTCCGATGCGGTGGCGATCGAGACACGGCTCGACACCATCGCGATCGCCGCACCCTCCGTACGCGGAAACGGGCAGATCATCGCCGGCAATCTCAACTGGTACACGGGGATCCAGGGGGTGACCCCGGGCTTCTTCCTCGCGCGGGAATGGCAGCTTCTCGACGGGCGCGAGATGACCGACCAGGATGTGCGGCGGGCCACGAAGACGGCCTGGCTCGGCTATTCGGTCTACACGCAGCTCTTTCCCGACCAGGACGGCATCGGCCAGACGATCCGCATCTCGCGCACGCCCTTCGAGGTGGCGGGCGTGCTCGCCCCCAAGGGACAGTCGGGATTCGGTCAGGACCAGGACGATGTCGTCTTCGTGCCCATCTCGACCGCCAAGAAGCGTGTCCTCGGGCGACGTTCCTCGTTTCGCGGCGACGATGTCCAGCAGATCTACCTCAAGGTGGTGAGTGCGGAATATGTCGACATCGCCGAGGTGCAGGTGGCCGAACTCCTGCGCGAGCTCCATCAGCTCGCGCCCGGTCAGGAGGACGATTTCCAGATCCGCAACATGGCCTCCTTCCTCGAGGCGCGGGCCGAGAGCCAGGCGGTGATGACCTTCCTTCTCGCCGCCGTCGCCTCGGTGTCGCTGGTGGTGGGCGGCATCGGCATCATGAACATCATGCTGGTCTCGGTGACCGAGCGCACGCGCGAGATCGGCCTGCGCCTTGCGGTCGGCGCCAAGCGGCGGGACATCCGCTTCCAGTTCCTCATCGAGGCGCTGATGCTGTCGATGATCGGTGGGCTGATCGGTGTGGTGGCGGGCATTGCGAGCGCAACGGCCATCGCGGTGTTCGGAAGCTGGGACGTGCTGCTGCAGCCGGGCTCGATCCTGCTCGCCTTCGGCTTCTCGGCCGCGACCGGTGTCTTCTTCGGCTATTACCCCGCCTACATGGCCTCTCAGCTCAACCCGATCGAGGCGCTGCGGCATGAATAGCCGGGCGCAAGGCTGCCCGCTGGTGCGCCTCAGCGCGCGGGCGCGCCCCGGCCTTCGGGGGGCACGGGGTTGCCGGTGCGCATGTAATTGACCATCCGCCCGACACCGGCCTCATAGAGAGCCGTGTAGATGAGCCGGCCCCAGCGCGGGATCTGGCCGGGCGGGGTCTGGATGAACATCGCGCCCACGACGCCGGTTTCGAGGTCCGCCCAGCCGATCGTGCCGAAGGCGCCGCCATGATTGACGATGGCCTTCGTGCCGTCATCGGGCAGCCAGCCGAGCGACATGCCGAGCCCGTAGGCGGGGGCGGGCGGCTGGACCTTATGGATCTCGCGGATGGCGGCCTCAGAGAGGATCTGCCGGTCGCCGACGCGGCCGAGATTCTTGTGGAGCGTGAAGAGCGCGGCGATGCCGTCGAGATCGGAGACGAGGCTGCCGGCGGGGTCGATCGGCAGACCTTGCGCGCGCGGGCCGCGCGGGCCGACGGGCCTGAGGATGCCGTTCACATTGTTGTAGCGCTCGGCCATGCCGGCGAGCGTCTTTGGCGTGGGATACCAGGTCGAGGCGCTGGCGCCGATCGGGTCGGCGAGGCGGGTGCGGAACAGCGTCTCCCAGTCCTGCCCGCTCACCGTTTCGGCCACATGGGCGGCGACCACCATGCCGAGCTGGGTGTAGCGATAGTCCGTACCCGGCGCATAGGCGAGCCCGTGCTTCGTGATCGCGGCGGTGGCGCCGCCAAAGGTCGTGGGCGCGAAGATGAGCGGCACCATCTTCCCGTAATCCATCCGGTCGAGCCCCTCGAAGCCGGCCGTGTGCGAGAGGAGCTGGCGCATGGTCGGCACGGCCGTGGGCGTGCCGGCTCCGGTGAGGGCGATGCCTTCGATTTCCGGCACATAGGCCGAGACGGGCGTGTCGAGATCGATGAGCCCCTCATCGACCAGCGTCATGATCAGCGTCGAGGTGTGGGGCTTCGAGGTGGAGGCGAGATGGACCACCGTCTCGGTGGTGAAGGGGCGGTTTTCCTCGATGTCGGCGAGCCCGAAGGCGGCCTTCATCAAGGGCCCGTCATTGTGGAGGAGATAGATCGAGCCGCCGGCGATCAGCCCTTCGGCGACCGCCGTCTCGAAGGCCGTGCGGATCCCGGCGGGGTCGAAGGCGGCAGGGTCAGGCGCGCTCTCGGCGCGGGCGCGCCAGCTCAGCCCCGCCATGCCGGCAAGGGTCGCGGCGCCCAGAAGCCAGGACCGGCGGGACAGGCGGAGGCTGGGGCGCGCGGGCATGGCCGATCTCCTCGAATGCAGGCTGTTTTCTTCACGCTCCCTCAACGACGCGGCTGGTGAAATCCTGCACGGAGGCAATCGGGAGAGAGCTGCCCATGGCCCTGCGACCGGACATGTCCATCTGGGAGGAGATCGCGGCCGAACGCCGTCCGCGGCCCCCCCGCGGCGCCTTCCGTCTCCTTCTCGCCCTCTGCGCGGCCTTCGCGCTCGGAAGCTTCGTCTATGTGGCGGGGGTGGTGGGGGCGGGTCTTGCGCCCGGGCGCGTGCTCGCCGCCGCCGGCGCGCTCGCGGCAACGGCCTTCCTCGTCGCGGCGGGGCTCCGGCGGGGGGTGATGGTGATCTGCGGCCTCGCGGCGATCGCGGTCGCCGTCTATGTGGGGCTGCACGCGGTCGCGACCGTCGCGGAGCTCCTGGCGATCGGAGGCCGGGCCTGAGGCGGCCCCGCCGTCCGTGCCTCGCCTATTTGCAGGTCTCGTCGATCTTGTCGATCGCGGCCGAGATGCCCTTCAGCGAATAGGTGTCGGTCGAGCGCGTGTCGCGCGAGGAGATGCCGCTCACCCGCATGGAGGCGCCGCGCTTCATCGCCTGGACCACCTTGCGTTCGGTCTCGGGATCGGCGAACCAGGCGCCGTCGCCCTGCGTGAACATCTCGAACTTGTCCGAGCCGATCTCGACGACCGTGCGCGAGCCTTCCTTCTGCGGATAGCCGATGACGAGGCTCGGCTCGTTCCGGATCGAGCGGTCCACCCAGTTGGTGATGAGGAAATAGACGTTGCCCCGGCTGGCATTGGGGCGCGACAGGGTCTGGTTGGTGGGTTCGGACGCGACGAAGCAGATCGTCTGATTGTCCGTCACCATCTGGAAGGCGCTCCAGTCGGAGAAGGTGCCGATGAGCTTGGGACTGTCGGCGAGGGCTGGTGCCGCCGACAGCATCAGCGCGGCCACCGCCGCCGCCGAAAGGCGTCCCGCACGCGTCGATCGCGCGGCCGGCTCCGTCCCGAGCCGCCCGTTCATCCCGTGACCTGTTTTGGATTTGCCGAACATGACTCTCCCATTCTGGTCTGCCGTTGCGTGATCCCGTCCGCAAGGCTCGCCGACCCTTCGGCGCGATGCAACCGCACGCGGAGCTTTGCCCGATGGACGGGCCGGCTTGCGAACGGTCCCACGCGGCGCGCGGATGCGGCGCACCAACACCCGGACTCCTGTTTTCCGTGAAGGAATCAGGACATGGCTAATCCGTCTACCGCAACTCTCCGGCTGAAGTAAGGCATGGCCGGGAAAAATTGCGGCGCGCGGGCATCCGCCCGGCCGCCGAAGCTTGGCCCGCGCGGGGCGATGGGGCAAGCTCGGCTGCGGGCGCGCCCCGGCGGTGCGGACGTGCCTTCAATCGCTGGCTATGGAACGGGACGGGTGGCGGACGGCGAGGCGCAAGCTGAGGGACAGGAGGCGGGCAACCGCCCGGCGGGCTCGGCCATCGACCGGGCGCGCATGGCCGAGCTTGTCCTCGCCATCGCCGAGCGGCGCGACCGGGCGGCCTTCGCCGAGCTCTTCGCGGTCTACGCGCCGCGCGTGAAGGGCTATCTCATGCGGCTCGGATCCGACGGCGCCCAGGCCGAGGAAGTGACGCAGGACGTGATGCTCACCCTCTGGCGCAAGGCCGACAGCTTCGACCGGCGCCTCGCCTCGGTCTCCACCTGGGTCTTCACCATCGCGCGCAACCGCCGCATCGACCGGCTGCGCCGCGAGCGCTTTCCGCAGATCGACGCTGACGATCCCATCCTCGCCCCGGCGCCGCCCCCCTCGCCCGACGAGACCATCGATCAGGCCCAGCGCGAGGAGCGGCTGCGCCGCGCCATCGCCGAGCTGCCGGGCGAGCAGGCCGATCTCCTCCGCCGGGCCTTCTATGGCGAGACCTCGCACCGCGATCTCGCCGCGGCGCTCGGTCTGCCGCTCGGCACGGTGAAATCCCGGCTGCGCCTCGCGCTGGCGCGGCTGCGCAAGGCCATGGACGGGGAGGAGGGCGCATGACGACGCTGGACCCCACGCGCGGGCAGGCGAGGGCAGGGAGAGGGGCGGGCCCCGTTGCGTCCGTCCCGCCGCGCCACCATGCCGACGATGCGCTCCTCGCCGACTGTGTCTCAGGCGCGCTCGACCCGGCGGCCGCGCTCGTCCTTGCCTGCCATGCCGAGCTCTGCGCCGCCTGCGCGCGGCGGCTGGCCGATTACGAGGCCGTGGCCGCCATGCTGGCCGAGGACGCTCCCGCCGTGCCGCTCGCGGGGGATGCGCT
>JACAEB010000150.1 GCA_013389075.1 Alphaproteobacteria bacterium | reverse complement strand
GGCGGCCGCATCGGCTCAATGGGCGAGCGCGGCGAGCAGCAGCAGCGCCACGATGTTCGTGATCTTGATCATGGGGTTCACGGCGGGACCGGCCGTGTCCTTGTAGGGGTCGCCGACCGTGTCGCCGGTCACCGCGGCCTTGTGGGCGTCCGAGCCCTTGCCGCCGTGATGGCCGTCCTCGATGTATTTCTTGGCATTGTCCCAGGCGCCCCCGCCCGCCGTCATGGAGATGGCGACGAAGAGGCCCGTCACGATCACCCCGAGCAGCATGGCCCCGACCGCCGACAGGGCGGCGGACATGCCCGCGAAGGAGAGAATGACGAAGTAGAGGACGATCGGCGAGAGCACCGGCAGGAGCGAGGGCACGATCATCTCGCGGATCGCGGCCTTGGTGAGCATGTCCACCGCCCGGCCGTAATCGGGCTTGGCCTTGCCTTCGAGGATGCCGGGGATCTCCTTGAACTGGCGCCGTACCTCCTCGACGACGGCACCGGCGGCCCGTCCCACGGCGGTCATGCTCATCGCGCCGAAGAGATAGGGCAGAAGCCCGCCGAGGATGAGCCCCACCACCACATAGGGATTGGACAGCGAGAAGTTGGGCTCGATCCCCGCAAAGCGGGGGAAGGCCTCGGGGTCGGCCGCGAAGAAGGCGAGGTCTTCGGTATAGGCCGCGAAGAGCACGAGGGCGCCAAGGCCCGCCGAGCCGATGGCATAGCCCTTGGTCACGGCCTTGGTGGTGTTGCCGACCGCGTCGAGCGTGTCGGTCGTCTCGCGCACCGAACCCTCGAGCTCGGCCATTTCGGCGATGCCGCCCGCATTGTCGGTGACCGGGCCGAACGCATCGAGCGCCACCACCATGCCGGCGAGGGCGAGCATGGTCGTCACCGCCACCGCGATGCCGAAGAGGCCCGCGAACATGTAGGTGCCGAGAATGCCGGCCACGATGATCAGCGCCGGCGCCGCCGTGGCTTCCATCGAGATGGCAAGACCCTGGATGACGTTGGTGCCGTGACCGGTGACCGAGGCCTGCGCCACCGAGCGGACGGGCCGGAACTCCGTGCCCGTATAATATTCGGTGACCCAGACGATCAGCCCCGTGACCACGAGCCCGATCACGCCGCACAGGTACAGGTCGAGCCAGGTCACCGCGAGCGGCTCGGCCCGGCCCATCACGGTGATGAGGAGTTCGCCCTCCCCGATCATGTACTGGGTCAGCGGCCAAAGACCGATCAGCGAGAGCACGGCGCTCGCGATGAAGCCCTTGTAGAGGGCGGGCATCACCTTGCCGCTCGAGCCGAGCTTCACGAAATAGGTGCCGATGATCGACATCACGAGGCACAGCCCGCCGATGGCGAGCGGATAGGTCATCATCAGCTCGACCGTGCCGGGGCCGGCCGCGGCGAAGTAGATCGAGGCGAGCACCATGGTCGCGACCACGGTCACGGCATAGGTCTCGAACAGGTCGGCCGCCATGCCGGCGCAGTCGCCGACATTGTCGCCCACGTTGTCGGCGATGGTGGCGGGGTTGCGCGGATCATCCTCGGGGATGCCGGCCTCGACCTTGCCCACGAGGTCGCCGCCCACATCGGCGCCCTTGGTGAAGATGCCCCCGCCCAGCCGGGCGAAGATGGAGATGAGCGAGGCCCCGAAGGTCAGCGCGAGGAGCGCCTCGACGACGATCCGGTCGGAGGCGCCGTAGCCGAGCCCCCCGGTCAGCACCCAGAAATATCCGGCCACGGACAGGAGCGCGAGACCGGCGACCAGCATGCCGGTCACCGCCCCCGAGCGGAAGGCCATGGCAAGGCCCTGGGCGAGCCCCTGACGGGAGGCCTCGGTCGTGCGCACGTTCGCGCGCACCGAGACGAGCATGCCGATGAAGCCGGCCGCGCCCGAACAGAACGACCCGATGAGGAAGCCAAGCGCCACGAGGAAGCCGAAGACGACCCAGAGCAGCGCGACGATCACGACGCCGATGGCGGCGATGGTGGTGTACTGACGTTTCAGATAGGCCTGCGCGCCTTCCTGGATCGCGGCGGCGATCTCCTGCATGCGGGCGGTGCCTGTGCTGGCGGCGAGGATCACGCGCGTGCCATTGGCGCCGTAGAGCAGCGCAAGCAGCCCGGAGGCCACGATCAGGATGAGGTAGGTCGTCATGTTTCTGTCCCTATGAATCAGCTCGCGCCGGCCAAAAGGACCGGCCCGCAGGCGGTATTCTTGGGACCCATGCACTTCTTCGGAAGGATCACATACTCGAGCGATCCGGGACGGCACTCCGGCTCACGCCGGTGTTGGATGCGCAACAGCTGCGCTCTCCGCTCACCGATCGGCTCACGGGCCGATCCGCCCCCCGACTACGCGCAACTGGTCCAGATTCGCCCTGTCAAGGCGGGGGGGACCATGCCAAAACTGTCACGCCGTGGCAATGGCTTGCGCGGCCGGCCGGGCGCGCGGGCGCTCAGGCGGGGCCGATGTCCATCTTCTTGATGATGATGCGGGTGACCGTGCCCTTGTCGATGACGGCACTCGCCTGAGCCTTGAGGCGGGCGGCGAGCGCCGCCTCGTCGACCGCGACCGGACCCTCCCCCCGGGCGATCGAGCGGGCGAAGATCTCGCGCAGGAAGGCGTCCTGCAGGAACGGAATCTTCTCGCGCACCGCCCAGACGTCGACGCCCTGAACCTCGACCTGCAGGGTCAGATAGGCATAGGCGAGGATGGCGCCGCCCTCGCCGACCACGGGCGCGACCATGGTGGGGATGTCGACCTCGCGCGGGGCATTGAAAAGCCCCCCCGAGGCCGCCTCCTCCTCGCCATGCCCGCCCTTGGCGGACCTCTCCTCGCCATGTCCGCCCTTGGAGGCGCTCTCGCCGCCCCCGCTGCCCGCCATCACCTGGGCCGGACGCGGCACCGGAACGAGGAGGATCGCGAGCGCGAGCGCGGCGAGGACGGCAAGGCGGGGAAGAAGGCGCTTGGGCATGGGACGGGCATCCGGCGGCTGAGGCGAGCCCGCACTCTCCCATGCCGGGCTTAAGCGGGGATGAAGCGCGCGATCAGAAATGGCGGTAGCCGGCCCGCTCGAGCACCAGCGCCCGCCCGCCGGGATTCTCGATCACCACCCCCTCGCCCGCCTCCACCCTGCCGATCGGCGTGAGGGCGACACCGGCCGCCTCGGCGGCGGCGGAAAGGCGCGCGCCCGCCTCGGGCGGGGCGGTGAGGAGGATCTCGTAATCATCACCCGCGCTGACGATGTCGGCCATCGACATGTGGCCGCGCGCGAGCGCCTCCTCCATGGCGATGGAGAGCGGCACGGCGGAGGCCTCGATCCGCAGCCGCACGCCTGAGACGGCGGCGAGATGCCCCGCATCGGCGGCCAGCCCGTCGGAGATGTCGAGAGCGGCGCTCGCGAGCCCGCCGAGGGCGGGACCCAGACCGACACGCGGCTCGGGACGTCGATAGCGGCCGATGGCGAAGGCCGCCGCCTCGCGGGAGAGGGCGCCGGCCGACCCGGTCAGCGCCTTGAGCCCGAGCCCCGCATCCCCGATCGTGCCGGTGACGAAGACCCTGTCCCCGACACGGGCGCCGGCCCGCCCGAGGAACGGCCCGCGCGTCCATCCGAACGCCGTCACCGCATAGAGACGCGGGCCGGAGGTCGCCACGGTGTCGCCGCCGAGGAGCGCGATGCCGAAGGCCGCCTGATCGGCGGCGAGCCCCGCCGCGAAGGCCGCGATCTCGCTCTCCTCCACCCCGCGCGGCAGGGCGAGGGTGAGGAGGTAATGGGCCGGGCGCGCGCCCTTGGCCGCGAGATCGGAGAGGTTGACGCGGAGGAGCTTGCGGGCGACCTCGCCCGGCGGGTCGGCGGGCAGGAAGTGGACGCCCTCGACGAGAGCGTCCGCGGTGACGACGAGGGTCTCACCCGGCCGCACCGGCAGCGTCGCCGCATCGTCCAGAAGACCGCGCCCCTCGGGCGCCGCCAGCGGCGCCAGATGGGTCGCGATCAGTCCGAACTCGTCCATCAGGCCGCGTAGCCGATGACCGCCTTGGTCTCGAGGAACTCGAGCAGCCCGTGCGGGCCCCATTCGCGGCCGTTGCCCGACTTCTTGTAGCCGCCGAAGGGCGCCATGAGGTCCATGCCGGCATTGTTGATGCGGACATCGCCGGCGCGGATGCGGGCGGCGACGGACCGCACCTGCGCCATGTCCGTCCCCGACACATAGCTCGACAGCCCGTATTCGGTGTCGTTGGCGATGGCGATCGCCTCCTCGACATCCTTGTAGGGCAGGATCGAGAGCACCGGCCCGAAGATCTCCTCGCGGGCGATGGTCATGTCGTTCGAGACATTGGCGAAGACGGTGGGGCGGACGTAATAGCCGCGATTGAGGCCCTCGGGCCGGCCCGGCCCGCCCGTGACGAGCGTCGCGCCTTCGGCCATGCCCTTCTCGATGAGGCCCTGGATCTTGTTGTACTGCGCCTCGCTGACGACGGGGCCCATGAAGGTGCCTTCCGCCTGCGGATCGCCCACCGCGACCTTTTCGGCCGCGGCCCTGGCGATGGCCACGGCCTCGTCATGCTGGTCGCGCCGGACGAGCATGCGCGTCGGGGCGTTGCAGGACTGGCCCGAATTCATCATCACGCCCATCACCCCGCCGCTCACCGCCTTCTGGAGGTTCGCGTCCGGCAGGATGATGTTGGGCGACTTGCCGCCGAGCTCCTGGGCGACGCGCTTGACCGTGTCGGCCGCCGATTTGGCGACGAGGATGCCGGCGCGCGTGGATCCGGTGAAGGACACCATGTCGATGCCCGGATGGGCCGAGAGCGCCGAGCCGACGCCCGGGCCATCGCCGTTGACGAGGTTGAACACGCCCCTGGGCACCCCCGCCTCGTGCAGGACCTCGGCGACGAGCGCGCCGTTGAAGGGGGCGATCTCGGAGGGCTTCAGCACCATGGTGCAGCCGGCCGCGAGGGCCGGAATGACCTTGCACATGATCTGGTTCACCGGCCAGTTCCAGGGCGTGATCATGCCCACGACGCCCACCGGCTCCTTGCGGATGCGCGTCGAGCCCATGTCCTCCTCGAACTTGAAGGTCTTCATGATCTCGATCATCGCGGAGATGTGGCCCGCGCCGATGGCGGCCTGCGCCTTCTCCGCGAGCCATTTGGGCGCGCCCATCTCCTCGGAGATCGCGCCGGCGATGTCCGAATAGCGCTTCTGATAGACCTCGAGCACCTTCTCGAGCAGGGCGCGCCGCTCGGCGGGGCTCGTCTGCGAGAAGCTGTCGAAGGCGCGCCGCGCGGCCGCGACGGCCCGGTCGACATCGGCGGCCGAGCCGAGCGAGATGCGGCCCATGGGCTCTTCCGTGGCCGGATTGATCACGTCGATGACGCGCGGCTCGGCGGGGTCCACCCATTTGCCGTCGATGTAGAACGTCAGGACCTCTCTCATGGCGCGATGCTCCCGATTTCCTGGCCTTGTGCCGGTTTGGATGATCGGGCGGTAGAACACCACAGGCCCCGAATCGGCGCAAGCGCGCGGGGGACCTGCGGCTTTTGCATCGGACCCGCCCCGGTTCCATAGTGAGGAAAGTGCACGATTCAGGGGGCCCCCGTGCCGCGCCTTGCCTCGCAGATCTCCGTCCGCTCGGACAGGTTCATCGCCACCTCGGAGCGCATGCGCGCCCTCGTCGCCGAGCTGCGCGCGCGCGCCGCCACCATCGCCGAGGGCGGCGAGGCTCGCGCCCGCCGCCGCCATACCGAGGCAGGCAAGCTCCTGCCGCGCACGCGCATCGACCGCCTCCTCGACCGCGGCAGCCCCTTTCTCGAGATCGGCCAGTTCGCCGCCCACGATGTCTATGACGATCCCGTGCCGGCGGCGGGCCTCGTCTGCGGCATCGGCACCGTCTCGGGGCGCTCGTGCATGATCCTCGCCAACGATCCCACCGTGAAGGGCGGCAGCTACCATCCGCTCACGGTGAAGAAGCATCTGCGCGCCCAGGAGATCGCGGGCGAGAACCACCTGCCCTGCCTCTATCTCGTCGAGAGCGGCGGCGCCTTCCTGCCCCTCCAGTCGGAGGTCTTTCCGGACAAGGAGCATTTCGGCCGCATCTTCTACAATCAGGCGCGCCTGTCGGCCGCCGGCATCGCGCAGATCGCGGTGGTGCACGGCTCCTCCACGGCGGGCGGAGCCTATGTCCCGGCCATGTGCGAGGAGAACGTGATCGTGCGCAATCAGGGCACGATCTTTCTCGGCGGGCCGCCCCTCGTGAAGGCGGCTACGGGCGAGACGGTCTCGGCCGAGGAGCTCGGCGGGGCGGACGTGCATGCCCGCCGCTCGGGCGTCAGCGATCATTATGCTGAGGATGACGCCCATGCGCTCGAGATCTGCCGCCGCATCGTCGCCCGGCTGAACGGCCCCGCCACCCCGCCGGGCCTTGCCGGGCTCGACCGGGCGCCGTCGGTGCCGCCCGCCTATCCGGCCGAGGAACTCTACGGGGTCGCGCCGGTCGACCCGCGCACGCCGGCGGATGCCCGCGAGATCATCGCCCGCCTCGTCGACGGCTCGGAGTTCGACGAGTTCAAGCGCCTCTACGGCTCCACGCTCGTCTGCGGCTTCGCCCGCCTGTCGGGCCTGCCCGTCGGCATCCTCGCCAATAACGGCATCCTCTTTTCCGAGAGCGCGCTCAAGGGTGCCCATTTCATCGAGCTGTGCACGGCGCGCGGCGTGCCGCTGCTCTTCCTGCAGAACATCACCGGCTTCATGGTGGGGCGGAAGGCGGAGGAAGGCGGCATCGCCAAGGACGGCGCCAAGCTCGTCGCGGCGGTCGCCACCGCCGACGTGCCCAAGCTCACCCTCATCACCGGCGGCAGCTATGGCGCGGGGAACTACGCCATGTGCGGTAGAGCCTTCGGGGCGCGCTTCCTCTTCACCTGGCCCAATGCCCGCATCTCGGTGATGGGCGGGGACCAGGCCGCCGCCGTGCTCGCCACGGTCCGGCGCGAGGGGATGGCCGCGCGGGGACAGGACTGGCCGGAGGCGGAGGAAGCCGCCATGCGTGCCGAGATCCGCGCCCGCTACGAGGCGGAAGGCAACGCCTATTTCGCCTCCGCGCGGCTCTGGGACGACGGCATCATCGACCCCGCCGACACCCGCGCCGTGCTGACGCTCGCCCTCGCCGCCGCGCTGAACGCGCCCGTCCCGCGCGCCCGCGCCCCCTTCTTCCGCATGTGAGGCCGCCCCCATGTCCGAGCCCATCCTCATCATCGAGACCGAGCCGAGCGGACTCGTCTGGCTGCGGATGAACCGGCCCGACCGGCGCAACGCCTTCGACGACGAGATGATCGACGCCCTGAGCGAGGGCTTCACCGCCGTCGCGCAGGATACCGAGGTGCGCGCCGTGGCCCTGACCGGCGCGGGCAACGCCTTCTCCGCCGGCGCCGATCTCGGCTGGATGCAGCGCATGGCGGGCTATTCGCACGACGAGAACCGGGAGGACGCCGTCAGCCTTGCCGAGATGCTTCATCTCATCGCCACCTGCCCCAAACCCGTGATCGCCGCCGTGAACGGGCCGGCGATCGCGGGCGGGGCGGGCCTCGTGGCGGCGGCGGACATCGCCATCGGCACGCCCGATGCCGTCTTCGCCATCACCGAGGTGCGGCTCGGCCTCACGCCGGCCACCATCTCGCCCTATCTCCTCGCCGCCATCGGGGCCAGAGCCGCCCGCCGCTATGTTCTGACGGCGGAGCGTTTCGATGCGGCCACCGCGCGCGACCTCGGGCTCCTGCACGAGATCGTGCCCGCCGGCAAGCTCGCCGAGCGGGTGCGCGCGCTCGCCGAGGCGCTCGCCGAAGCGGGTCCCGTGGCGCTCGAGGCCGCCAAGAAGCTCATCCGCGACGTGGGCACGCGCGCGCCGGACAAGGCCCTGCGCGCGGAGACGGCCGAGCGCATCGCCGCGATCCGCGTCTCGCCCGAGGGTCGGGAGGGGATCGCCGCCTTTCTCGAGAAGCGCACGCCCGCCTGGTCGCGCAAGGGCCGTCCGGGCAAGGATCAAGGGCCGACATGAAGCGTCTCCTCATCGCCAACAGGGGCGAGATCGCCTGCCGCATCATCGCCACCGCGCGGCGGATGGGGATCGCGACCATCGCCGTCCATTCGGAGGCGGACCGGGGCGCTCTGCACGTGGCGCGCGCCGACGAGGCGGTGGAGATCGGCCCCGCCCCCGCGCCCGAAAGCTACCTGCGCGCCGAGGCCCTTCTCGCCGCGGCGCGGCGCACGGGCTCTGATGCCGTGCATCCGGGCTATGGATTCCTGTCGGAGAATGCGGGGTTCGCCGAGGCGGTGACGGGCGCGGGGCTCGTCTTCGTCGGGCCGCCCGCCGCCGCCATCCGGGCCATGGGTTCGAAGGCCGAGGCGAAGGCGCTGATGGCACGGGCGGGCGTGCCCGTCCTCCCCGGCTGGCACGGGGCGGCCGAGACGGAGGAGGCGCTGCGCTCCGCCGCCGCCGGCGTCGGCTATCCGCTCATGCTCAAGGCCGTCGCGGGGGGCGGAGGCAAGGGCATGCGCCGGGTCGAGGGGCCGGACGGCCTCATCGCCGCCCATGCCGCCGCCGCCCGCGAGGCCAAGGCCGCCTTCGGCGATGGCGCCGTGATGCTCGAACGCTGCCTCGACCGGCCCCGCCATGTCGAGATGCAGATCTTCGCCGACAGCCATGGCGGGACCGTGCATCTCTTCGAGCGCGACTGCTCGCTCCAGCGCCGTCATCAGAAGGTGATCGAGGAGGCGCCCGCCCCGGGGCTCGCCCCGGCCGTCCGTGAGCGGATGGCCGAGGCCGCCATCGCCGCCGCCCGTGCGGTCGGCTATGTCGGCGCGGGGACGGTCGAGTTCCTGCTCGAGGGCGCGGACCGGTTCTATTTCCTCGAGATGAACACGCGCCTTCAGGTCGAGCACCCCGTGACCGAGGCCATAACGGGCCTAGATCTCGTCGAGTGGCAGATCCGCATCGCGCGGGGCGAGCCCCTCCCCCTGCCGCAGGCGGGGATCGCGGCGCGCGGCCATGCGATCGAGGCGCGGCTCTATGCCGAGACCCCCGCGCGCGGCTTCCTGCCGAGCACGGGCCGGCTCACCCGGCTTTCCTTCGGCTCGGCGCCGGGCCTGCGCATCGATGCGGGGGTCGCGGAGGGCGACACGATCACGCCCTACTACGACCCGATGATCGCCAAGCTCATCGTCCACGGACAGACGCGGGAGGAGGCGCGCACGCGCCTCATGGCGGCGCTCGATGGCACGCAGATCGCGGGACCGCGCACCAATGCGCGCTTCCTCGCCCGCCTCCTCGCCCATGCGGGCTTCGCCGCAGGAGCCGTCCATACGGGGCTCATCACGGATGCCGGCCCGGACCTCACCGCCGACCCCGGGCCCGCCGGCCCCGCTTTCGCCGCGGCGGCGGCCCTCTGGCTCGCCTTTCATTCGCGCGCGGATGATCCTGATGCAGATAATCGGCACACGGATGAGATGGCCGGCTTCCGTGTCAATCTCGCGCCATCCATCCTTGTACGGATCGAATGGAACGGAGCGGAGCTGCCGGTGACGCTGGAGCCGGACCGCGCGGGCGGGGCACGGATTTCAAATATTGACGGTGTCAGCATGGGGCGGCTGGACCGAAACGGGAACGGGCGGTTCACGCTCGTCCTCGACGGACATGCCCGCCCCGCCGCGATCGCACAGACCCCGCGCGGGCTCCAGATCCTCATCGGCGGGGAGGAGCACGAGATCGGCCTGCCCGAGCGGCGGACCCGCGACGAGAACGCCCTCGCCGCCGAGGGCTCGCTCACCGCCCCCATGCCCGGCCGCGTGCTGGCCGTGAAGGTGGAGCCCGACAGGACGGTCGAGGCGGGCGATCCCCTCCTCGTCCTCGAGGCGATGAAGATGGAGCACGTCATCCGCGCGCCCCATGCCGGCACGGTGCGGGCGGTCCACTTCGTCGCGGGCGATCAGGTGAAGGAGGGCGACCAGCTCGTCGATCTCATCGCCCTGCCGTCGGCCGCCTCCTAGCGCCGCCGCCGCGCCCGCTGTTCGAGTTCGGCCATCAGCCCCCACACCTCGCCGATGGGCGGCGCCGTATCGAAGGCGCCGAAGCCGCGATAGAGCGTCGCGACATTCACGGCGATGCGTTCGCTGTCGAGCCAGCTCTCATAGTCGCCAAGGGCGATGTCGCGCGCCGCCTCCTTCCAGTCGAGCCCCGCCTCGTGGCGCTTGCGCGCCTCGGCCTCGACATGGACGAGATAGGCGCGCACCCGCGCGACGCCCGCCTTGTCGGTGATGGGTCCGTGGCCCGGCACGATCGCCTCGAGATCGAGCGAGAGGATGAGATCGCAGGCGGCGATCCAGTTCTCGACCGGGCCTTCCCACATGATGGGGGTGCCGTCGATGAAGAGGATGTCGCCCGTATAGATCACCCGGTCCGAGGGCACGTGGACGAGGACGTCGCCGCGCGTATGGGCCGGCCCCACCTCGATCAGCTCGACGCGCTTGTCGCCGACGCTCACCGGCAGCCGCCCCGAGAAGGTCTTCGTCGGGGTGCGCGTCTCCAGCCCCTCGAAGTCGAACCGGCCGAAGCAGTGGACGAAATAGGCGCCGAGCTCGGGGGCCATGCGCATCATGTTGGCGAGGACCTCGGGCGGCACCTCCTCCATCTCGCGCGCGCCCGCCTCCGAGGCGAGGATCTCCGCCTCCGGCAGGAGCCCGTTGCCATAGGTGTGATCGCCATTGGCATGGGTGTTGACGAGCGTGCCGATGTCGCGGGGGGAAAGCCCCGTCGCATCGCGCATGACGGCGAGCATGTCTGCCGTTAGATGCCTGTCGAACAATGTATCAACAAGGAGGGCCTCCTCCCCGTCGCGGACGAGCCCGGCATTGCTCCAGCCCCAGGACCCGTCCGGCTGCAGGTAGGCATAGAGCCCCTTGCCGAGCTCGTGCAGTCCGTGCCGGTATGTCCAGCGGCTCATGAGGCTCCCTCCCTGTGGACGCGATCGGGCGTTCGAGACAGAGTGGCCGAAGACAGCGAGAGAAGGAAAGCATGAATCCAGCAGTGAAGATTTTCGCCGTGCTTGCCCTGGCCGGCGGGGTGGCGCTCGGGATCAACGTCGTGCGGAGCAGCGAGGATGCCAGGCCCGCGACGGAGGCGACGGCGGAACAGCCGGCCGCGCCGGCAGAGGCCGACGCCGGCGCCGATCTCGTGGCGACCGGGGAAGCGCTCTTCGTCAACAATGGCTGCGCCGCCTGCCACGGCGAGTCGGGCATCCCCCTCGTCAACGTCGCCTTCTACACCGACGAGGACATTCTGGGGGTGATGGCCTCTCCGCCCGCCGGCATGCCCGTCTTCGATCTCACCGACGAGGAGAAGGCGGCCATCATCGCCTATCTGCGGACGGTCTATCCCTCCTCCTGACACCGAAGGTTCCGGCGAGTCATTTTCGTTATGACAGAGACCGGGCGGACATCTCCGCCCGGCCGTGTTCTGTTGCCCGGGCGCCGCTCGCCCGTCGTCAATCTCAGGAGCCTCATTCATGTCCCGCCTCGGCCCGCTCACCGCCGCTCTCGCCGTCACCACCGCGCTCGGCGCGGGCGTTCTCGCCATCACGCAGAGCGGGCCGTTCGCGCCCGCCGAGGCGAGTGCGAGCCTCGGCCTGCCGGAGTATCTGGCGCCGGAGCTGCGCGCCAAGGTCGAGCGGCTGAAGGCGGATGTGGCGGCGGCCCCCACCTCGGGCACCAATGTGGAAGACCGCATCTGGGTGTTCTGGGACTGGGTCAACGCCTATGCCCTGCAGGGCTGGCCGATCCACCCCGAACTCACCTCCACGGTGAGCCGCATCACCCAGCCGGCCGGCGTCGCGGGCAGAACCTCCCCGCGCCTCCAGCCGAGCTACGAGGCGGTCGACATGTGGGTGCGCGAGATGTCGCTGCGCGAGGAGAACCCGAAGGCCATAGGTCCCCTCACCTCGCCCCATGTCGGACCGTTCGAGATCTTCAGCTACCAGACGCTCGAGCAGGTCTATACGGTCGGCGAGCGGCCGCTCGTGCCGGGCGATGGCTTCCTCGTCGCCACGCGGATGTACGGCGCGCTCTACGACCTTCAGCGCGACGATCCGAAGGCGGACAATTACCTGTCCATCCGCAGCTCCAATCCGCAGGTGAAGTTCGCGAACGAGACGCTGCAGGTCTCGGGCATGTTCTCCGGCCAGCTCGGGGGCAACAATCCGCGGCCCTTCTTCCGCATCACCGAGGGCACGCTCGCGCCCGGCGACACGGTCACCATCGTGATGGGCGACAAGGCCGCGGGCAGCAAGGGGCTGAAGATGCCCGGCACGCAGAGCACCGGGCTGCGCTACCGCGTCTGGCTCCAGCTCGCCGAGGAGAACATCCTCTTCGACCTGCCCGAAATCCCCTTCGAGACGGTGGGCGCCACGACCGCCGGCGTGCGCGGCTTCGTTCCATCGATCGCGGCGCGGGGCGAGCCCTTCACCCTCGCCGTCCGGGCCGAGGACGCCTATAGAAACCGCGCGACGAGCGGCATGCCGGCCTGGACCGTGCGGCTCGGCGACACGGTGATCGCCGAGATCCCGGCCGGGGGCGAGGCCATCACCGAGATCGAGGGCGTCACGCTGTCCGAACCCGGCGCCTACCAGTTCGATATCGTCTCGGCGGACGGGAAGATCCGCGGGAAGACCAACGCCGTCCTCGTCGAGGACGCGCCCGCGAGCCGCATCTACTGGGGCGAGACCCATGGCCATTCGGGCTTTGCGGAGGGGATGGGCACGGTCGACGGCTACTACACGTTCGGCCGCGACGACGCCCGGCTCGACTTCCTCACCATGTCCGAACACGATCTGTGGATGGACGATTACGAATGGGAGCAGCTCCGCGCGGCCACCAAGCGTTATTATGAGGACGGCAAGTACATCACCTTCCTCGGCCACGAATGGACGGTCTCCGCCGACGATGGCGGCCACCACAACATCCTGTTCCGCACGCCGGACGGGCGCAAGCGCGTCGCCCGCCAGGTCTATCCGACCAAGGCCGAGATGCAGGCGGGCGTGCGCGAGCTGCACGACCCCAACGACGTCGTCGTCATTCCGCATGCCCACAATCCCGGCAACTGGTGGAACAGCGACACCGAGATCGAGCGCTTCGTCGAGATCGTCTCCAATCACGGCACCTTCGAATGGCTGGGCCGGGCCTTCCTCGCCGAAGGGGCGCAGATCGGCTTCCTCGGCGGATCGGACGATCATATCGGGCATCCGGGGCTCCGGCCGGTCCGGGAATCTCCGGGCAGTGACAATTTCGGCGGGCTCGCGGCGATCTACGCGCCCGAGAAGACCGGGGACGCGATCTTCGATTCGATCCGCGCCCGCTCGGGCTATGCCACCAACGGCATGCGGATCGTCCTCAGGGCGAACCTCAACGGCAGCTCGATGGGCGAGCGCGCCGCATCGGCCGAAGCGCGCACGCTCGAGGCGCATGTGGTGGGTTCGGCGCCGATCGAGGAAATCGTCATCGTGAAGAACGGCCGCGAGGTGAAGACCTTCGACTACACGGCCGCGCCCTTCGCGCAGGCACGGCAGCTCGAGCTGCGCTTCTGGTCGGACACCGACGCGCCCGACCGGGAGAGCACGTCGCGCAGCTGGCGCCGCTGGGCGGGCACGGTGGCGCTCGAGGGGGCCCGGGTGAGCGCCGCCTATGCGCCCAAGAACGAGAACGTCCTGACCGAATCCGCCGGCCTCGAGGACGGCGCGGTCGCCTTCAGCCTGCGCACGCGCGGCGCCTACAAGGGCGTCGTCATGGATGTGGACGGGCTGACGCAGGCCGGCAAGGTCACGGTCACGACGCGCGGGCAGGGGAATTTCACCCACACCTTCAATCTCGCCGATCTCGTCGAGGATGGCGAAGAGACCTTCGTGTCGCCGATCGACGACTACAAGGACACCGTCACGCTGCGGACGATCGCCCTGCCCTCCGCCATCGAGCAGCGCATCAGCTGGACCGATGACGGCACGGCCCGCGACGGTGATGTCTACTTCATCCGTGTGCTGCAGACCGATGGCGGGATCGCCTGGTCGAGCCCGTTCTGGGTCGGCGGCACGTCTGCGGAGCGCTGATCGCCTCCTCCGGGCGGCTTCGTTAGCCCTGCGTCACGGTGATGCCCCCTCCGGCGTCATCGCGAGCGCGAAGCGCGTGGCGATCCGGGCGGGCGGGCGAGAGGTCTCGCCCGTGGCCTGGATTGCTTCGCTGCGCTCGCAATGACGATAGGGGGACTGTCTGTCTGTCTTCGAAGCCGCTTGCGGCGCAGTCCGGGTATGATAAAAGTTACAATCATCATACGCGCCTGCGGGCACAGCCACCCGCACGACCCATCGGGAGGGGATCCATGAGACACAGCGCCGCCATCCAGCCGAACCATGCGCTCCGAGCGCTTGCGGGCGGGCTCTGCCTTGCGCTCGCGAGCCTCCCCGCCTTCGCCCACACGGCGGATATCGGCGCGGAAGGCTCGTCCATGGTCGCGGGCTTCCTGCACCCGATCCTCGGCCCCGACCATCTTCTCGCGATGCTCGCCGTGGGCATATGGGGCACACAGATCGGCGGGGCAGCCGTCTGGGCGCTGCCGGTCGCCTTCCCGCTCATCATGGCCTGCGGCGCGGTGCTCGGCATTGCCGGCGTGCCGGTGCCGGCGGTCGAGTACGGCATTGCGGGCTCGGTCGTCGTGCTCGGCGGGCTGATCGCGCTCGTCTTCCGCCCCACTGTGGCGATCGCGCTCGCCGTCGTGAGCGTCTTCGCGCTCTTTCACGGCCACGCGCATGGCGCCGAGCTGCCGGACAACGCCAATGCGGCCGGCTTCACGCTCGGCTTCGTGCTCGGCACGGGGCTCATCCACGCGGCGGGGATCGGCATCGCGCTCCTTCTCGAGCGGCTGCCCAAGGGGCCGGCCGTGATCCGCGTGCTCGGCGGCCCTATCGCCCTGTGCGGGGTCTATTTCCTCATCGGCTGACGGATCAGGTCAGCGCCGCCAGCATGGCCTGG
This sequence comes from Alphaproteobacteria bacterium, assembly GCA_013389075.1. Lineage (GTDB taxonomy): Bacteria > Pseudomonadota > Alphaproteobacteria > JACAEB01 > JACAEB01 > JACAEB01. The sequence continues at coordinate 1,949 of JACAEB010000150.1, read as the reverse complement.
ATGACGCCGACCGCCGCCACCCAGCTTCCAAGGACGCGGATGCCGATCCGTCGCCATCCGGTGCGCGCGCGCGCCGTGAGCTGCGCGACAAGATTGACCGCGAAGGCGCCGATGATCAGCACGCCCCCGAAATAGAGGATGGGTGACCAGCCCGCCGGCAGGGGCACGACATTGGCCGACCCCATGGCGAGCCCGAACAGCGCGGAGAGGCCCAGCGCCGCCCGCCGGTCGGCGATGTCGTCGGGGAGTCCGCCGAGCGCGACGAGCCCTCCGAGCACGGCGAGGTTCGCCGCGAGGAACGGCGCCATGCCGTCGGCGCCGCCGAGGAAGAGCCCCGCGATCCCGCCGAGCACGATGCCCGCCATGAACGCGCCGAAATGGCGGAAGAGGCGCTCCTCCTCCATCAGCCCGATGAAGAGGCCGAAGGCCGCGAGCAGCAGGATCTGCTCGATGCCGGAGACGGCATGCACCACCCCGCCATAGAAGGCGTTGGCCCCGGCCGGCATGTGCGCGAGCGCCGGCGGACTGGCCGCGAGGAGGAAAGCCGGGGCGAGCGCCGCGGCCCGAAGAAGGACGCGTGCCCTCATAGGTTCGCCACCAGCCTTTCCACCGTCCAGAAGACCCCGATGCCGCCGATGAGCAGCGAGGCGGGAATGACCACGCGGGCCCGGTACCAGGGCTTTTGCTGGTACCAGCCGAGCGCTATGAAGGCCACGGCGAGCACGAAGAGCTGCCCGGCCTCGACCCCCAGATTGAAACTGATCAGCGCCACCGCCTCCTCGCCCGAGGGCAGGCCGAGCGCACGCAGCCCCTCTGCGAAGCCGATCCCGTGCAGGAGGCCGAAGGCGAACACGACCGCCGTGCGCCAGCGATGGAGTTTCGAGGCGAACATGTTGTCGAAGGCGACGGCGGCGATGCTGGCCGCGATCAGCGGCTCGATCACGAGCTTGGGCAGATCGATCAGCCCGAAGACGGAGAGCGCCAGCGTCACCGAATGGGCCACGGTGAAGGCCGTGACCTGAATGGCGAGCGGCCCCCACTGGGGCAGGAAGAGAAAGAGGCCGAGAATGAACAGGATGTGGTCGATGCCGTCCGGGATGATGTGATCGAACCCGAAGCGGCCGAAATCGAAGAAAGTGACGACCACGGAGGGAATGGTGATCGGAATGACGAGATCCCGGCTCGCCCGCCCCCGTTCGATCACGAAGGGATGGCTGCGCTGGCCCTGGGCGAGAGGCTGGGTGACGGAGGTGCCGAAGGCGTCCTGGATGTTGACCACCGTCTGCGTGAAGTCGAGCGGCATCACGACGGAAAAGGTGCGCGCGCCGGCGGGCAGCTTCCCGTAGAGCAGCACCGGGGCGGAGGGGCGCGCATCCTCGGGCGGCACGAGCCCGTCCTCGCGCAGCGTCGCTATGTCCGGGAAGGCCACCTCGTCGAGCGCGAAGCGCTGGCCGTCCGCATAGACCTCCACCCCCTCGCGCAGATAGGCGCGCGCGCGCTCGACCGCCGCCTCGAGCTCGGCCTCGGGCGTCGCCGCCCAGCGCTCCATCGTCTCGGGCGTCAGATGGGCCTGGGGCTGGCCGAGGATGAAGGCGGGGACGAAGAAGTGCAGCTCGATCGCGAAGCTCGCGTCCTCGGCGAAGGCGACCTTCGCCACTGCATAGGAAAGATTGTGCGCCCGCGCGCCGGATGGCGCGAGCGCCGCCCACGCGGCAAGGCACAGAAGCGCGAGCGCGAGGACGGATCGGGGAGAATAGCGAAGGCTGCGGCGCACGTTCGCCCTTTCCGGTCGGCTTGTGACGGGAGCCTTGGATCGCGCGGCCCGGGCGGCCCGGGATGCGCGGGGCATAGTGCACAAACGAAGCTGGGTCGCAAAGCCGACGCGCGGCCCGGCGCGCCCGGCAATCTGCCGCAGGGCCCGGACACCGATCGGGGGCCGCATCGGGTGC
>JACAEB010000157.1 GCA_013389075.1 Alphaproteobacteria bacterium | reverse complement strand
GCGGACGCTCTCGATCTCACTCGGCCGGCGCCACATCGAACCGGCCCCTGAGGCTCCCATCGCCCCGGTCATAGAGGAGGATCGCCTCGCCCTCCGGCCCGCGCACGCGCACGGCCAGCGCATCGGGCCCGAGCGCCATGTCCTCGATGGCCGCCCCCGGCGGCAGCGCGATGCGCCCCTCGGCGAGCCCCTCGCCCGGCGGAGCGCCGCGCATCACGAGCACGATCATCGCCCCGATCAGCACCACCATGCCGAGGATCAGCGTGCCGCCGAGCGTCAATGTCAGGATACGGATGACCCCGAGACCCGGCACGGGCGGGTCCTCCCCCCCGGTGCCGGCCTCTGGCGGTGCGGCTGCGCTGCGTGTATCCATCCTCGGCCCTTCTGCAAGATGGCGGGGACGATAGCATGCGGCGCCGCCCAGGGAAGCTGCAGCCCCCGCGGAGCGCGTGCGATGGATGAGGACGAGAGCGAGGAGGAGGAGGTCGGGACCGCGACCGCCACGCTCGACGCCCCCGGCGCGCGGCTCGACCGGGCGCTCGCGGACGCCTTCCCCGCGCTCAGCCGCTCGCGCCTCAAGGCGCTGATCGAGGAGGGCCGCGTGCGCCTTGGCGGGGTGCCCGCCACCTCGCCCGCCCAGAAGCTGACGGGCCCCGTGGAGGCGCGGCTCGAGCTGCCCCCGCCGCTCGAGGCCGTCCCCGTGCCCGAGGACATCCCGCTCGACATCCTCTTCGAGGACGACCACCTCGTCGTGATCGACAAGCCCGCGGGGCTCGTCGTCCATCCCGGCGCGGGCCACCATTCGGGGACGCTCGTCAACGCGCTCCTCCATCATTGCGGGGGGAGCCTGTCGGGGATCGGCGGGGTGGCGCGGCCCGGCATCGTCCACCGGCTCGACCGGGAGACGAGCGGGATCATGGTCATCGCCAAGACCGACGCCGCCCACCGGGCGCTCGCGGGCGCCTTCGAAAGCCGCTCCATCGAGCGGGTCTACATCGCCTTCGTGCGCGGGGTGCCCGCCCACCCCGAGGGCGAGATCGAGGGCGCCATCGGGCGCAGCCCCCGCAACCGCCAGAAGATGGCCGTGCTGGAGCGGGGCGGAAAGCCCGCCCTCACCCTCTACAGGGTCGAGGCGCGCTACGGCCCGCCAACGGCGCCCATGGCCGCGCGGGTCGCCTGCCGGCTGATGACGGGTCGGACCCACCAGATCCGCGTTCACCTCGCGCATATCGGCCATGCGGTGATCGGAGACCCGCTCTACGGCCAGGGCAGCGGGCGCACGAGCGGGCTGCCGAAGGGCGCGGCGCGCGAGGCCATCGCGACTTTTCCCCGCCAGGCGCTCCACGCCGCGCGCCTTGGCTTCACCCATCCCGCGACCGGAGAGGCCCTCCTCTTCGAGCGGCCGCTGCCGGCCGACATGGCGGCGCTCGCCCGCGCCCTCGCCACCCAGGAACCACACTGAGCGGTTGTTATTCAGCCGAAAAAACAGCTTGTGCCCCCGGTGCGGGGCCCCACATCACAGGATAGGGATCGAGAGCGGACCGAGGCGGCGGGGCGCCGCAGGGGCCTTACCAAAATTTGTCCAACCTCTTCGTCCACAGATCGTGGCGGACCGGATCAAATCCCCCATGGGGGCGTTGGCCGGTATAGTGGTTCGCTCCGCCCTCGGGCGGGCGGCCTTCCGCGTCAGACGAAAGCGACAGCTCATGGCATCCAATCTTCCAACCCTGTCCGGCGAAGGCGGCCTCTCGCGCTATCTGGCCGAGATCCGCAAATTCCCCATGCTGGAGCCGGACGAGGAGTACATGCTCGCCAAGCGCTGGCGCGAGGACGAGGACACCGAGGCCGCACACCAGCTGGTGACGAGCCATCTGCGCCTCGTGGCGAAGATCGCCATGGGCTACCGGGGCTATGGCCTGCCCGTCGCGGAGATCATCTCCGAGGGCAATGTCGGCCTCATGCAGGCGGTGAAGCGCTTCGAGCCCGAGAAGGGCTTTCGCCTCGCCACCTATGCCATGTGGTGGATCCGCGCCGCGATCCAGGAATACATCCTGCGCTCGTGGAGCCTCGTGAAGATCGGCACCACGGCGGCGCAGAAGAAGCTCTTCTTCAACCTGCGCCGCATCAAGGGCCAGATCGAGGCCATCGACGAGGGCGACCTCCACCCCGACCAGGTGACCACCATCGCGACCAAGCTCGGCGTGCCCGAGCAGGAGGTGGTGTCGATGAACCGCCGGCTCGCCGCGCCCGACAATTCGCTCAACGCCCCGCTGCGTCAGGATGGCGACGGCGAATGGCAGGACTGGCTCGTCGACGAGGGCACCGACCAGGAGACGCTGCTCGCCGAGCGCGAGGAGCTCGACGAGCGGCGCGAGCTGCTCGAGGACGCGCTCGCCACGCTGAACGAGCGCGAGCGCCACGTCCTCACCGAGCGCCGGCTGAAGGAAGACCCCGCGACGCTCGAGGAGCTGAGCCAAGTCTACAACATCAGCCGCGAACGGGTCCGGCAGATCGAGGTGCGCGCCTTCGACAAGCTGCAGAAGGCGATGCGCAACGCCCTGCGCGACCGGCGCGATCAGGTCCGCGAACGGCGCGAGGCCGCCCGCGACGGGCTGTGAGGCGCGTCGGACGGGACCCCACCGCCGTCATCGCGAGGGCGGAGCGCGCGGCGATCCAGGCCGCGAGGCGAATCGCCCGGGGCCTGGATTGCTTCGCTGCGCTCGCAATGACAATCACCTCCGTCATTGCGACCCCGGCCTTGAGCCGGGGGAAGCAATCCAGGCCGCGCAACGAGCCGCCCGGCCGCCGACCCCCGGGAGCCGGTCAATCAGCCGCCGGCTAGGGCCGCGCGTTCGCGCGCGAGCTCGGCCGCCCGCTCGGGCG
>JACAEB010000090.1 GCA_013389075.1 Alphaproteobacteria bacterium | reverse complement strand
TGGAGGCCGCGCGCGCGCGCAAGCCCGCCCACGCTGTGGGGGCCCGGCGTGAGATAGATCGTGAGAAGGACCGCGGTCTGCCGCCAGGAGAGATCGCCGCCGCCGCCCCCGAGCATGTCCACCGCCACCTGCCGGAACGCCGACAGCGCCGTCAGCGGATGGATGCGGACCGGACCCTCGCGGGGCTGAGGCTCGTTCATCTGCCTTGCCTTTCTCAGCCGCGCTTGTAGCGCGCCTCCACGATGGCGAGGAGGGCGAGAAGACCCTGCACCGCCGCCCCGCCCGGCCGGCCCGGCCGCGCCTTGTCGTTCCAGGCATAGATGTCGAAATGGACGAAGGCCCGCGCCGCCTCGACGAAACGCTGGAGGAACAGGGCGGCGACGATCGAGCCCGCCATGGGCGTGTCGCCGATATGGTTCACATCGCCGAGCTTGCCGTCGAGCCAGGCCTGATAGGGCGCATGGAGCGGCAGCCGCCAGAGCGGGTCCTGCTCCCGGCGCGCGGCCTCGGCGAGCGCTGCCGCCAGCGCCTCGTCCATCGTGTAGAAGGGCGGAAGATCCGGACCGAGCGCCTGGCGCGCCGCGCCGGTCAGCGTCGCCATGTCGATGAGGAGGTCGGGGCTCTCCTCGTCGGCGAGCGCCAGCGCGTCGGCGAGGATGAGCCGGCCCTCCGCATCCGTATTGCCGATCTCGACCGAGAGGCCCTTGCGGCTCGGGAGGATGTCGCCGGGGCGGAAGGCCGATCCGGACACGGCGTTTTCCACCGCCGGCACGAGCACGCGCAGACGCACCGGGAGCTTCAGCGCCATGATCACATGGGCGAGCCCGAGCACATGGGCGGCCCCGCCCATGTCCTTCTTCATGTTGGCCATGGACGAGCCGGGCTTGAGGTTGAGCCCGCCCGAGTCGAAGCACACGCCCTTGCCGACGAGGGTGAGGCGCGGCGCGTCCGCCGCGCCCCAGCGCAGATCGAGGAGCCGGGGCGGCCGGCTCGAGGCCCGCCCCACCCAGTGGACGAGCGGGAGCCGCTCGGAAAGGAGCGCCTCGCCGACGATGGAGCCGAAGGCGGCGCCATGGCTCTGCGCGAGGTCGCGGGCCGCGGCCTCGAGCTCTTCGGGGCCCATGTCGTTGGCGGGCGTATCCACCAGCGTGCGGACGAGCGTCATCGCCTCCACGACGGCGCGCACGCGCGCAAGGCCCGTCTCCCCGAGAGCGGGCTCGACGAGACAGGCGCCGGGCCGGGCGTCGGGCTGGCTTCGGTAGCGCGAGAACCGGTACTGGCCCTGGGCCCAGGCGATGGCCCGCCGGGCGGGATCAAGCCCGGGAACCTCCCCGGCGAAACGGTAGCGGCCCGGCGGCAGGCTCGCCGAAAGCCCCGCCACGGATCCCGCATCGGCCGGCGCCCGGTCGGTCCCCAGCCCCGCCAGCACCTCGCGCGGCCGCCCCCCGGCATCGGGGATGAGAATGCTGGTCCCCGCCCGGGCGGTGAACTGCATGGTCCGCGCAAAGGTGGCCGAAGCGGGCTCTGCGGTCTCCTCCCAGCGCCGGTGGGTCTCGGCCGTCACCGGCACGATCGGAACGGCATCCTCCGCCGCGGTCACCACGAGTTCGGAAAAGTTGGGTGTCATGCCCTGTCCTGATAGTGTCCCGCGACGAACGGTCAAGACGCCGTCGCGGGGCTGAGAAATGGTCCGCTCGCCGCGTCACCCCGTGTCGCGTCGCAAGGTGTCACTTTAGAGGAAGGCATGCGCATGGCCGCGGCTCCGGAGGGCATCACCCTGTTCATCGGCAGCAAGGACTGGTCGTCCTGGTCGCTGCGGCCCTGGCTCGTGCTGAAGGTGTTCGACATTCCCTTCACCGAAGAGCTCGTTCCCCTGCGCCGTCCCGAAAGCAAGGCGACGCTGAGGGCGCTGTCTCCCTCCGGTCTCGTGCCGGCCCTGCGCCACGGCTCCCTCACTATCTGGGATTCGCTGGCGATCATAGAATACCTCGCCGACCGCTTTCCCGACCGCCGCATCTGGCCGGCGGGGATCGAGGCCCGCGCCCGGGCCCGCAGCCTGTCGGCCGAGATGCATGCGGGCTTCGCCCGGCTGCGCCAGCTCATGCCGATGGCCTTCAGCTCGACCGGCCTCAGCCCCGAGACGCGCGACGACGCGCTCGAGGCGGACATCGCCCGCGTGGTGACGCTCTGGTCCGAGGCGCTCGCGCGCCGTCCCGAGGCCGAGGGGCCGTTCCTGTTCGGCGCCTTCTCGGCCGCCGACGCCATGTATGCCCCCGTGGTCTCGCGTTTCCGCACCTATGGGGTCGATCCGGGCGGAAGGGGCCGGGACTATACGGAAGCCGTCTGGTCGCTGCCCGCCATGGCGGCCTGGCATGCGGGCGCGCTCGCCGAGCGGCAGGCCCGCGCCGGGGAAGGGCTCACCTGACCGCCGCCGGCGCGGGGCTGGAGCCCGTGTCGGGTTCGGCGCCGCCCAGAAGGCCCGCCTCCATGTAGAAGCGCTCCGCCCCCGGATGAAGCGGCACCGGCAGGTTCTCCGTGGCCGTCTCGAGGGTGATCTCGCGCCCCACCGCATGGCCCTGATCCAGCATCGCCCGGTTGCGCGGCGCCCAGAGCGCGCGCGTGATCGCATGGATGAGATCGCCATCCGCGCCCGCCGGAACGACCCACACCGCCCGGACGTGAAGGGTCGGCATCGCGGACTGGTGCGGATAGGTCCCGGCCGGGATCTCGCTGCGCCCGAGAAAGAGATGGGCCGCGTCGAGCCCTGCGACCACCTCGCCCTCCACGGGGACGAGATGGGCGAGCCCGAGCAGGAGCAGCTCCTCGATGGAGCGCACCGGCGCCCCGGCCATCAGGAAATAGGCGTCGATCGTGCCGAACAGGATCGCGTCGGCCGCCTCGTCCGCATTGAGCGAGGAGAGCTCGAGCTCGCCCTCCTCAAGGCCCAGCGCCGCGAGGAGAAGGCGCGCATTGGCATGGGTGCCCGAGCCCGGCACGTCGATGGAGACGCGCTTGCCGGCGAGGTCGGCGAGCGTGTGGATGCCGCTTTCCTCCGACGCCACGAGATGCAGCCGTTCGGGATAGAGCGCGGCGATGGCGCGCAGGCCCGAGGGGCTTCCCGCCGCCGCCTCCGCCTCGGCCGCCCGGTAGACGACATCGGCCTGGGCGAGGGCGGAGGAGACCCAGCCCGCCTGGACGAGCTCGATGTTGCGCACCGAGCCGGCGGAGGCCTAGGCCACCGCGATCAGCCCTTCCGGCCCGCAGGTGCCCGGCGCCTCGCAGCGCACCGTGTTCTCCGGATGGCTGATGATCGCGGCGAGGAGGTCGCCGACGGGAAAATAGGTGCCCACCGTCGATCCTGTGGCGATGGTGAAGAAGAGATGGCGCAGGGGCGGCGGCTCCTGCGCGCCCGCGCGCGCAAGGAGGCCGGCGCCGAGCCCGAGCGCAAGGGCCAGCAGCGCGAACACGGCCTGAGAGACGTTGCCGGACGGGGTCCGTCCGGCTCGCTCCGTGAACGGATCAGACATTGGCGTTTCCAGCGGCATTTTCTGCCTGAGCTGTCGGGACAGTATAGCCGAGGCTCCTCATTATCAAAATGGATGCGCCTTAAGGCTCCGTTGACCAATCTCGAAGACATTGCGTCCAAAGAGCGTCACGATCCTCCCGAGAGGCACGACCATGCCGCATTCGACGTCCCCCGTCCCCTCGCCGAGCCGTCGTCCGGCCGCGCTTCTGTCCGGCCTCGCCATGGCTGCCCTCCTCAGCGGCTGTGCCACGGCGCCGGCGGGGCCGCTCGCGGGGCTGTCGGACCCCTCGCCCGCCGCCGCCGCCGACCGCGCCGCCGAGCCGCGCAACGGCGTGATGCATCCGGCCGTCGAGGAGGACCGCTTCGCCGCCGCCAATTACTGGGGCACGCGCTTCCAGGACAATCCGCTCGATCTCGGCGCCGCCATCAACTATTCGGCGGCGCTGCGCGCGATCGACTCGGCGGACCAGGCCATGCGGATCATGGCGCGCCTCGCCCCCGCCAACAGCACGAACCCCTCCCTTCTCGCCGAATACGGCAAGACGCTCGCCGCCACGGGCAAATATCCCGAGGCGCTGAACGTGCTCGCCCAGGCGAGCGCCCTTGCGCCCTATGACTGGAAGATCCTCTCCGCCGAGGGCGTCGTGCTCGACCAGATTGGCGAGCACGAGCGCGCCCGCAGCCGCTACGACTCGGCGCTGAAGCTCGCGCCGCAAAATCCGGTCGTCCTCAACAATCTGGCGATGTCCTTCCTCCTCACCGAGGAGACCGCGCAGGCCGAGGTGCTGCTGCGCCAGGCCGCCGCCTCCGCGCAAGCGCCCGAGCGCGTCCGCCACAATCTCGCTCTCGTCGCGGGGC
>JACAEB010000138.1 GCA_013389075.1 Alphaproteobacteria bacterium | reverse complement strand
GATCACCGGCGGCCCTTCGACTGTTCGGGTTCCCGATGTCGCGCAGCGCTCAGCGGCGCGCCGCCTCCAGGCGCCGGTCGAGTTCCTCATCCTCGATCTCGAGCTGACGGCGCGAAAAGGCAAAGATCGGCATGCGGAGCTTGTTGATCTGCGGGTCGTCCGGAATCCCCTTTCGGGCCTGCGCCTCGACGGCATCGACCGTCGCCTGAAACTCGCTCACGATGGGTTCGGGCGGCGGATCGCGCATGCTGTCGCCAAGAAATCCATAGGCCTCCTGCCAGCGCGTGACCATGATCGTGCCCACATGGTGGTCGACCCCATCCCGAAGATGATAAGTGTGACCTATGCCCAGCTCGCTCAGAAGGCGGTGCATCGCTTCCGTACCCCTGTCGAGCATGAAGGAATCCGCATTTCCGGATTCAAGATAGATGTCAAGTCCGGACGCCCTGATCCGCTCGGCGTTCTGCTTTGCGATGTTCAGCGGATGAAATGCGGCCCATGCCTCGGGATCGACGCCCGAATACTGGTTCGTCGGCCTCCAGAACGTATCCTCGAATGTGAGCTCGTCCAGGCTCGCGGCCGCCTCGATGCCCGGGGCAAGCACGGCGATCGCACCGAATTTTTCGGGATATTTGAGACCGAGCCGAAGGGAGATGGCCCCGCCAGCGGAGAGGCCGGTCGCGAAGAAGGCCGGCCGGTCCGTCCAAAGACGGAATTCGCGTGACAGATGATCGAGGAACGGGCCTGCAAATGCCTCCTCCCACACGCGCCCGGATCCTTGCGGATCCTGATACATCGAAAGGTCGATGGCCGGCGTGATGACGATCACCTCGGGCAGCCGCCCCTCCAGCCGGGCGAGTTCTACGTGTCTCTTCCATCGGTCGATGGCGCGATGGCTCTCCGGATTCCCCGGATAAAGCTGAAAGAGAACCGGATAGCGATCGTCCGTGGTCTCGTACCCGGCCGGCAGAAGCACTCCATACTTCATCGTCCGAGGCAGTCTCTCGTCGCTGAACTCGCCGGTGACCACTTCCCCGACGGGTTCTGCCAGGTCCGACGTGGCGGCCGAGGCCGATGCAGGATCAAGACCAGGCCCGGCAAGTCCAAGACCCCAGAGGGTGACGGCCGTGACGGCGACTCGTATCCATCCGTATGCGTATTGCTTCATCGACACCTCCATGGCGGCGCTTCCTCCCGCATCATCTTGCCGTGGCTTCGGGGCGGGTTACAGACTATGCCACGCGCATCCACAACTCGGCACACTTTCATGCCGATCCTTCTAACCCTCGGCGGAGCGCGGGCCCTCGTCCGCCATGAGCATGGCAAGACGGCGCGCGATCTCGTCCCGTGTCAGGCCGTGCTGCTCATAGAGCTTATGCATGACCGCTCTTGCGCCGCGGCGCAGCATCCGCCGCGCGGCGACATCGGACGCCTCGAGATCGCGCGTGCGGATGGCCGCCGTCAGAGCGTCCCAGGCGCTGGCCGCCTCCTGCCGCTCCTGACTCTCCCCAAGGCTGAGCCGGTTCGTGAACCATCCGAACTGAAGGAGCGTCGTATAGAGAATTTCGTTCGGCCATGGCATTTTGGCGGCCTCGGCAAGCCGTGCCCCGGTCACATTCGACTGATCGGTGATCGCGTCCGATGACACATCCGAGAGAAGCATCCGCACCAGCTGCGTGGCCTCGTCCGCGAACCGGCGCAGCTCCTCATCCGACCCGCGAAGGATCGCCCCTCGGACGAGGACCGGATAGACCGCTGAACGAATCGCGAAGAGATCCTCTATCGTCTCGATGGACGGCACGGCGACGCGGGCGCCACGCCGTGGCGAAATGGAAACGAGCCTCAGATGCTCGACCTTCAGCAGGGCCTCGCGGATCGACCCGAAGCTGGCCCCGAAGCGCCTGGTCAGCTCCTGATGGCGGATCCGCTGTCCCGGTTCCAGACGACCACAGATGATGTCATCCGCTATGGCTGCGGTGATCTGCCCGACGAGCGACAGATCAACCTCCCCCTCATGGTCCGAACCGTGCATCATTGTGGCTGCCTTTCCCCGGATCGCCGCCTGCCCCTTCCAACGAGATCGACCAGCAGGCTTCCTCCTTGCAATTGACACTATCGCCGATTTTCGATTATTGATCTATCAGCCTGATGGAAAGACGGCAAATGGAAACCGCTCGACCACGGGAGCCGGTCGGAAGGCCAAGGCCGCCCTGGCCGCATCCTTCCTCAACCCGGCAAGCGATGCGACCCGAGGCGCCGACGCAACGCAGGGAGGAACGATCGTGGAGCCCGCCCTTTCGCCGTTCGGCCGCATCATCGATTGCGACTCTCATTACACCGAACCGCCAGACCTATGGAGCCGCCGAGCCCCCGCTTCGCTGCGGAGCCGTGTTCCAAACGTGGTGTCAAGAGACGGGTACAACGTCTGGGTCATCGAGGGAGACAGACCCATCGGTTATGTCGGCTCGTCGGTCATCTCGACCGGCGGGGCCAAGATCCGCGGCAAGCTCAGTCTCAATCGCTACGACGAGATCGATTCCTCATCCTACGACACGCGCTCGCGCGTGGCGCTTCTCGATCGTCTCGGCATCTCCGCGCAGATCGTCTATCCAAACGTGGCCGGGTTCGGAAGCGCGCGGTTTCTCGGGATCGATGATCCGGAGCTCAAGCTCGCCTGTGTGCGGATCTACAACGACGCGATGGGAGAGCTCCAGTCCGAGTCCGACGACCGCCTGTTTCCTCAGGCCATTCTTCCGCTCTGGGACATGAAAGAGACCCTGAAGGAGATGCGCCGGATTCACGAGGATCTGAAACTCCGTGGGCTCACCATTCCGGACATGCCGAAGAGCCTTGGACTTCCGGACTACACCGATGCCGCATGGGATCCCTTCTGGGAGCTGGCGAGCGCACTTGACCTGCCTCTGAACTTCCACATCGGGTCTTCCGACGTCGAGCTCTTCTCGAGCGCCCCGTGGGAAGGGCAAGGACCAGAACGCCGCGTCGCGGTCGGGGCCGCGCTCATGTACATGAACAATGCGCGCGTTCTGACGAATCTGCTCTACGCCGACATCATCGAGCGCTTTCCGCAGCTCCGCTTCGTGTCGGTCGAGAGCGGCGTCGGCTGGATCCCGTTCATGCTCGAGGCGGCTGAGTATCAGTGGGACGAGATGTGCCCGACCGAGGTGCGCAACACAGGATGCGCCCCACCGAGAAGTTCCGGAATTCGATCTATGCCTGCTTCTGGTTCGAGCGGGACGGACCAAGACAGCTTATCGAACGGATCGGCCCGGACAACATCCTGTTCGAAACCGATTTCCCGCACCCTACCTGTCTCTATCCTGACTTTCAGTCCCATCTGCATTCATCCTTGGCCGAACTCGAACCCGCGGCACGCAGGAAGATCCTTTCGGAGAACGCGGCGCGTCTCTACAAGATCCGCATGCCGGAGGCGACCTGACGATGACCCAAGATTTCGGGCGGATGACTGCCTCTCCCCACAGTCATTGAGTGTGCCTTCCCGCCCGGGATGTCGGGGCTCGCAGCCCATCGGAAGTCCCGACACAGAGAGGAACCGCTTCCACCCTCCCCGGAGCGGTTCCTCTTGCTTTCGGGGCGGTCAACTCCCGCGCGTTGCTGATTCCAGACCGGGGTCACTGCCGATCTTCTCGAATCCGCACTGAGCGTTGCGAAGAGGCAACATCTGACTATTGCGGGCCCGGCTCCCTCATGTCAGAATTTTTTTCGAAAATCGTTTAACGATCCATGGCGCACGGCCTGTCGGGCCAGTCACAGGGCGGGAGGAGAAGCAATGAACACAATGTTTGAAGGGGGCACCGCTTCCGTTTTGAGGGCTTCGGCTGCAGACAGGCGGTCGAGGCGCATGGCGCTCACGCTGCGTATGAGCATCCTGACCAGCGTCGGCGCCCTGGCGCTCGACGCCGCGTGGCTGAACGCTGCGAATGCACAGGGGGCGGACGAGATCATCGTTCAGGCCCGGAAGCGGGCTGAGAGTCTGCAGAACATCCCCGTGGCCGCAAGCGTTCTCGGACAGGACGATATCATCGAGCTTGGCGGCATCATCGACCCTGATCAGATCGCCGAGAACCTGACAGGGATCCAGGCCAACTCCGGTGTCACCGGGGCGCCAGGGGACAATCAGGAGTTCTTCATCCGAGGCGCGGGATCGGGCCGTGTGCAGCAGACCGACCCGGCAACAATCCAGCTTCGGAACGGCGCCAACATTGCCGGCGGGAATTTCGGTCGGGTGGGATCCCCCATCGACTTCTTCGATCTGGAGCAGGTCGAGGTCTATCGCGGTGCGCAGGGCTCCCTGTACGGACGGTCGGCGGCGTGATCAACCTCATCAACGCGCAGCCCAAGGAGGAGTTCGAGTATTGGGGGCAGGCGAGCTATGAGTTCGAGTCGCGCCAGGTCCGGGCGGAGGGCGTGATCAACCAGCCGATCACGAGCACGCTCTTTCTGCGCACCGGCCTCACCTTCCTGACAGAGCATGGCGTCTACGACAATGTGGTGCCGTCGCTGAATATTGATGAGCCTGCCCGTCCCATCGATCGCTTCGGCGGTCGCGTCGCCCTGCGCTGGCTCATCTCCGAGGACACGGACGCGACGCTCTTCGTCGATTACGAGAAGGAGGAGCGCAACGGCCTCAGCCAGGCGAATTTCATCCGCGACAATGGCGGGACCGGTGTGTTCTTTCCCGTCCTGTCGATGAGCGATCCATTCGTCCGCAATCAGGACACGGCGGGCTCGCAGGACACGTCGATCTTCAATGCCAGCCTCAATGTCAATCACAGCCTGTCCTTCGCGACGCTGCAGTCGATCTCCAATTTCCGGAACGTCGTGGTCGATCAGACATCGGACGTCGACGGCGTCTTCATCGGCGTGCCTTCCACGATCGCCATTTCGGGGATGGGCGCTGCTGCGGCCGGGTCGTGCGAGGACACCGCGACCGAGCTCGTGAACACCATGTGCGAGGCGGACTCCGAAACGGAGACGACGGTCTTCTCCCAGGAATTCCGGCTCGTCGGGACCACCGAAGGCCCCCTGCAATGGCTTGCGGGTGCGGATTACCGTCAGTCGCGCAATCCGATTCTCAATCGGCAGCGCAACCGCAACAACACCATTCTGGCGGACAATTACGAGGGCTATACCGACCTCGCCGACACCTCGGTCGGCCTCTTCGGCAGCCTCGGCTACGAGATCTGGAATGGGCTGACGATTGCGGGCGCGGGGCGGTATTCGTATGAAAGCCGCGACTTCCGGCAGATCGTCACGTCCTCCGACCCGGCCTTCCTCGTCATGGGAATGGTGGTTGCCCCGGCCCAGGGCGTCATTCAGGACACGACCGATCGGGCCCTGTTCCAGGCCTTCTCGCCGACGGTGACCCTCAGCTACGAGTGGGACGACTATCTCGCCTATGCATCCTGGGCCCAGGCCTTCCGGTCCGGCGGGTTCAACACGGGCTCCGGGGGGACTGCGGGCACCTTCCAGGAGACCGTGCCGCTCGCCTTCCAGGAGGAAGAAGCCAATTCCTACGAGATCGGGCTCAAGGGCTCGTTCGACACGATAGGTGACGGCGTCGACTGGTCCGTCGCGATTTATCGCGTGCAGTACAACAACGTTCTGCAGAACGGGCTTGCCGTCGATACGGACGCGGGCGCCGGCGGCACGCTGCCCTCGCCGGTGGTCCTCAATGTCGGCGATGCCTGGTCGCACGGGGTCGAAGTGGACTTCCGTGGTCGGATCAATGACATCCTCGACAGCGGCGGCCGCCTCACCTATTCCGGCGGTATCACCTTCAACGAATCGAAGGTGACGAGCGTCAACAGCTTTGCCGATATCGATCGGAAAGGCTTGCCGCTGCAGAACCTGCCGCGCTGGACCTGGCGCGGCAATTTCACCTATGCCCGCCCCATGCCGTGGCTGGAGAACACAGGTCTCAACTTCTTCGCGAACACCAACTTCTCGTGGCAGGTGGGCGGCGTGCACGGCTCCGGTGCCAAGCTCGATACACGGAAGGTCTGGAATGCCCAGCTCGGCATCACTGGCAATGATTTCGGGCAGACATGGCGACTGACGGCCTACATGGACAATATCTGGGACGTCCAATACGACTACCGAACCAACCCGATCGACCTCGGCATGTTCGGGAATTATCCGGGGCAACCGCAATTCGTGAACGACCCGCGCTCGTTCGGCATCCGGCTCCGGATCGCCGGCGGCGAAGGTTGATCCTCCTTCGCGGGAGTTTGCAATCCCGCGATGCCATGACCGGCCTTTGGTCTGTCCCCGGAGCGTATCCGGGGACAGACACCGCCTCCCTCCTCGACTGCCCGCAACGGCAATCTGCATTCAAGTCCACGAAGCGCTCTGCAATACGGACGGAGTTGGATCGATGAAGATCGGCCGCAGGATCGTCACCGGGAACGGTCCGGACGGACGATCGCACGTGATCCTCATGGATGAGGCGGAGACGAATGGCCGCTTCTTCTCTGTCTGGCGGACACATGGCATGCCGGTGCCCCTGCAACGCCCCGAGACGGTGGCAGCGCTTCCTCCCGCGCCGCTCGCGGCCAGTCACGGAACCGCCTTCACGCTGGTTGAGATTCCCCCGGTGCCGGCCGAGATCGATCCGGAAGCCCTGGAGAGAGCCTTTGCGGAGGCATTTGCCCGCGGCGGCATGGCTGACATGCGGGGGGATACGGACCGGCACCCGGGCATGCATGTCACGCCCACTCTCGACTACATCATCGTGCTGAAGGGCGAGCTGACGCTGCTCCTGGGCAGCGAGGCGGTGGAATTGCGACCGCTCGATATCGTCATCCAGCGCGCGACGGATCATGCCTGGGTCAACACCGGAGCCGAACCTGCCATCCTTGGGGCCGTGGTGCTGGATGCCCGCGGCTCGCGGCCGGAGTGAGGCACTCCGGAGCGATCGAGGCAGATCGCATCCGCGCGCCGTCGCCCTCCTGTCCACAAGCCTCCGCAGAGCCCTTGCGCCACCCGACTTTCACGATTATCAATAACTTTGACTCGGGCTCCCCGGTCGCCGCATTGCCTCGGCGCCCGGCCCCAACCGATGCCGTACGGCAAGAGCGAGCAAGGCACTCATGCAATCACCGACCCCCAGGACCGTCGTCGACTTCCTCAAATATGGCGAGGACGGCTCCCTCTATCTCGAGGGTCACAGATGCCGGGATTGCGGCGCGGTCTATTTCGGCCGGAGATCGACATGCTCGAAATGCTTCTCCCGCTCGCGCATGGACGCTGTCGCCGCACCGCCGCGCGGGCATCTGTATGCCTACACCATCGTTCATCGCAGCTTTCCCGGCGTCGAAACTCCCTTCATTCATGCCGTCGTGGACGTGGAGGGCGGAGGGGCGCTTCGCGGCACCCTCCTGGGTGTTCCTCCGGATCCTGATGACATCGAGATGGGAATGCCCATCTCGATCACATTCGAAGATGCTGGCCAGACGGACCGCGAGGGTAACCGCTACATGACCTACTTTTTCCGGCCGGCCTGAGCAGAGCAGACACCAGGAATCGAGGAACGACGATGACCGACGTATATATCATTGGCACCGACATGATCCGGTTTGGCCGGTTCCCGGATCGCTCCGTACCCGACATTGGAGCCGAGGCCGCCCTTCTTGCTCTTGATGATGCCGGCCTTTCCATCGGCGATATTCAGGCGCTCTACTGCGGCAACCTCCTCGAAGCGAATGCGGCCGTGGGTCAGCGGATTCTCCATCTCATCGGACAGACGGGAATTCCCGTCGTGAACTGCGCCAATGCCTGCGCGACGGGGGCCACGGCCTTCCGTCTGGGGTGGATGGACATCAAGTCCGGTCTTCACGACCTCGTTCTCTGCGTCGGGGCGGAGAAGATGGGAAAGGGTCTCATCGGATCCGATCGCAAGCCGGACGGCATCTCGACCGAGGGGCTCCTCGGATCGAACACGATGCCGACCATCTTCTCCACTCTCGGCATGGAGCACACCCGGAAATGGGGCACGACCCTGGAACAGTTCGCCAGGGTATCCGTCAAGAACCATCATCACTCGACGCTCAATCCGAAGGCGATGTATCAGACGGAGACCCCGCTCGAGGACGTTCTGTCTTCGGAGATGATCTCCTACCCCAATACCAAGCTCATGTGCTCCGTGAACGTCGACGGATCCGCTGCTGCGGTTCTGGCTTCGGAGAAGAAGGTTCGGGAGCTCGGGCTGATGGGCCGTGCGGTCAAGGTCCGCGCGTCGGTCATGACGAGCGATCCCTATACAGAGCATGATCTTGTCCTGCCCGACTTCTCGACCTGCACGCGGCTTGCGGCGCGCCAGGCCTATGAAATGGCGGGCATCGGCCCCGACGAGGTCGATCTCGTCGAGCTTCACGACTGCTTCGCGACCGCGGAGATCCTCCATTACGAGAACCTCTTCCTCTGCGAGGAGGGGGAAGCCGGCGAGCTGATCGACCGCATGGATACCTATCTGGGCGGCCGGATTCCGGTCAATGTGTCGGGCGGACTTCTGTCGAAGGGACACCCCTTGGGGGCGACGGGGATCGCGAACATCTACGAGGTCACCACCCATCTGAGAGGCGAGGCAGGCAGACGCCAGGTCGAAGGCGCGAGGATCGGCCTTACCCATGTGGTCGGCCTCGGCAATGCCTGCGCAATCCACGTGCTGGAAAAGACGGACTGAGGCACCGGTTCCCCCAAGGGGCCTCTTGGTCGTACGTCAGGCCGATCTCCTCGCGCGGATCCCGCCATTCCGCCCCGGCCGGTGACTGCATGGCGGACGGCTCGATCCGGCCCGGATCCAGACGTCCGAAGCAAGAAAACCGTCAGCGGACGAAAATTCCGATGTCCCTAAGGTGGATCCCGCCCTGCGGACTGCTCGCCTTCGTTCGAATACGGATCTTCGCCTCCTTCGAGAAGGGAGCCACGTCGGAGGCGATCCGGACATAGCCATAGTCCGGCGCTCGATTGAAGAAGTCGGGCTGCCCCGGCTCGGCGGCACGGGTCAGCGTCAGAATGGTGCGGTAGATCTCTCCGTCCCATAGCTCGACGAGGACGGTGTCTCCCGCCGCCATTCCATCGGGAAGATAGCGGAAGGCCACTTTCAATTCGGTGGCGCCCGACAGATCCATGGCATCCGATTGAACCAGGGATGAAGCGGCCTCCTCACCTCCACGCAGTTGCACCGCCTGCTCGGCCGGATCGTAGGAGCAGCTCATGCCGCCGCAGGAGAAGCCGTCGATCCCCGCGGCAAAATCCTCGAACAGGACGCGTACGAATGGTTTGGGCGTGTAGATGTCGTCCAGGAAGCGAACGACCGCTGCCGCCACCGGTTCGGGATTGTCTTCAGGCGAATAATGACCCGAAACGATCTGCGGATTCTCGCTTCCATAGGCTCCCGGAATTTTCTCTATATACTCGTCTCGGCGGCTTTTCCTTGCATCCGGTACATCCCAATGCTCCCAGATCACCATATAGGGCTTGGTGAACTGGCTCGTCATGTAGTCCCATGCGATCTGGTTTGCCCTGGCTTCGGGCCAGCTCGTGTCTTCCGGCACCATCTCGGGGAAGGCGCGGATGGACGCCTTGTATTCCGGGCCCGGATAGGGCGCGTCATAGCCAGCCTCGACCTCGGGCGGACATTGGGGGATCGCGTTCCGGCAGATCACGGCACCAATCGGGACATCCGGATTTCGCCGGGCGAACTCCCGCCAGCGGATGTGACGCTCGGCCAGCCCGACTTCTCCACGATTCATCCCCGCATTGGCATTTATGAATCCGTCGAAGCGATCCTGGAAATAGTGCGTGATCAGTCTCTGGCCGAACGGGTGTCCGTAGTCATGGCCCATCAGGGTCACGCGGCCCAGCCCGAGTTCGGCGTCGATGCTGGAAATGATCTGGCGGTTCCACTCCAGCTGCCGGTCATAGGTATAGTCGGACGGACGCGAAGGCTTATCGGACCGTCCGTGCCCCACATAGTCGAAGATGACGGTCCTGTAACCGGCCGCATTGATGATCGGGATGATCTCGCGGAAGAGGAATGACCACGAGGGATTGCCATGCATCAGAAGGAGGGTTGGCGCGTTCTCCGGGCCGGAATAGGCGTAATGCACGCGAATTGCTTTATTGCCCGGCTCCCGGTTGGGATCATCGACATAGACATTAGCGCGGCTCGAACGCATAGCCGGGAAGATCTGCGAACTGGCTGTCGGGCGTGCGAAGGATCGTCATCGGGCCATGGCTCGCCATGTGCTCCCGGTCCGACATATCCTCGGCTGCTGCGGGAAGGGCGCACGCCCCGGAGAGAAACGTACCCGAGAGCAGCGCCCCCATAAGCATGCGTGGCAGACCTGGATTCTTCACTTCGTTCCCTCCCCTTCGTCGAACCGAGCGATCTCGGCCAAGTTATCGATAATTCCAGCTCCGCTCAAACGCTTGCGCCGTCCGCCCCGTCGCTCCATGGCTCCGTCCGGTGGCGGAGGGTCGCTCGCCGTGCCGCTCACGACACCTGCCGCTTCTGGTCCGCCCAGAATTTCTGGCGAAGCGCCTTCTTGTCGATCTTTCCGACGGCCGTCAGCGGAAGATCGCCCACGAACTCGATCGACTTCGGCGCATACACCGCTCCTTTTCGATGCTTCACATGCTCGATCAGCTCCCGGTCCCCGACCTCGCATCCGGCCTTGAGGACCACATAGGCCTTCACAAGCTCGCCCCAGTCACGATCGGGGATGCCGATGACGGCGGCCGCGGAAACGGCAGCGTGCCGCGTCAGGCAGTCCTCGACTTCGCGCGGATAGACATTGAAGCCTCCGGAAATGATCATGTCCTTCGCGCGATCGACGATGTAAAGATATCCATCCGTATCTTGACGGGCCATGTCACCGGTGTGGAGCCATCCGCCTCGAAGCGCAGCGCGGGTCTCCTCCGGCCGCTTCCAGTACCCTCCATGACGAGTGGTCCTCGCACACAGATCTCGCCAACCTCTCCCTGTGGCACCTCACGGCACTCCTCATCGAGAAGCTTCACCTGAAGACCGGCGATCGGCGTCCCGCAGGAGGAGAGCCGCTCCGGATTAGACGGATCGTGATCCGCCTTTCGCAGATAGGTGACGGTCTGAGGTGCTTCGGTCTGCGCATAAAGCTGGCAGAAGATGGGGCCAAATCTCTCGATGGCTTCTGCCATCCGCGTAGGCGACATGGGCGCCGCCCCATAGATGCACATCCGGAGGCTCGACAGATCATATTCGCCAAGACGCGGGTGATCCAGGAGACGGTACAGCATGGTTGGTACAAGGAACGTCGCGGTAATCCGCTCCCGTTCGATCGTTCCAAGGAACTGGTCCGGGTCGAATCCCGCGGAAAGATAGAATGTCCCGCCTTTCAGGTGAGTGGGCAGAAGCAGTGCACCGGCCGCATGGCTCACCGGGGTCGCGGCAAGGAACCTGATCTCCTCCGGCCATTCCCACTCGGCCAGCTCGAGAAGAATCATTGTGACCGTCGTGGAATGGCGGTGTATGACGCCTTTGGGCCTTCCAGTCGTTCCGCCTGTATACGGAAGACCAGAGATATCCTCGGGGCGCGCCTCGACCACAATGGGCTTCGGCGTCTTTGCCCGTGCCGCCGCTGAAATGTCGATGCCGAATTCCGTCTCACCGATCGTGAACAGTGTCGTCAAGGTGCCGACACGCTCTTTGAGAGCCAGACCACGAGCGGCAAAAGTCGAATCGTCGACAACAAGGGCGGCGATCTCCGCATCCTCAAGCACGAAGGCATGATCGTCCTCTCCGCCGAGCGGATGCAGCGGCGTGTACCGCAGACCCAACGCCTGGGCGGCGCCGGAGACGAGGATGACTTCGAGCCGGTTCGTCGAGAGAACGGAAATGCCGTCCCCCCGCTTCAGTCCGTAATCCTTCAGCACCTGGATCATCTGGCTGACCCGGTCCTCAAGCTGACGAAACGTCAGCCGCTCTCGTCCGTAGACAATCGCTTCGCGATCCGGAAATCGCCTGGCTGCAAGCCTCGACAGCTCACTCACCGTTGAGCCCCTATGAAGGTCTGCGGTCATGTTCGTCCTTTCGGCGCTAGCGTCGTGGCAGCCGGGCGCCGCCATCCAGGCGGATACATTCGGCGTTCAGCATCTTGTTCACGCAGATGTGCTCAACGAGGAGCGCATATTCGTGCGGATCGCCGCCGCGCCGGGGAAAGAGCGAAGCGTCGATCAGTTTCTCCTGTGCCGCCGGCGGTACACGTCCCGTCAACGGTGTCGAGAAATAGCCAGGCAGAATCGTCATGACACGCACGCCCTCCCGGGCCAGATCGCGCGCCGCCGGCAGAGTGAGGCCGACAAGTCCACTCTTGGATGCCGCATAGGCGGCCTGGCCTTGCTGTCCGTCTTCCGCGGCTATCGATGCGGTGTTGACGATGACACCGCGCTCGCCATCCTGGTCGATCGGATCCGTGTGAAGAAGATCGGTTGAAAAGCACAACATGGCTCGGAAACTGCCGATCAGATTGATGTCGATGATCCGTGCAAACGCATTCATCGGATGGCCTTCGACCGCACCCGTCTGCCGCGATCTGCCCGCAACCTTCATTCCGAGCCCGGTACCAGCACAGTTCACGAGGATGCGTGCAGCTCCGTGCCGCGCCTTGGCATCCCGGAAAGCGCGTGCAACGGATTCATCATCCGTGACGTCGCACCGAAAGAAAGCGGCTCCGGCAGAATTGGCGAGCGCTTCGCCGCGATCGACGTTCATGTCGAAGATCGAGCACCGCACCCCGAGGGAGCTCAGGTGGCGTACCGTCGCCTCGCCGAGCCCGGATGCTCCGCCCACGATAACCGCCGCAATGTCAGAGCTCAGCTTCATCACACATTCCACATCTCGCGCATCTATCGGCCTGGCGCCCTCGGATGAGGGAGCCAGGCCCTCAGGGGCCGAACACCGGATCCCGCGCGATTGACTCTCGGCCTCTTTTCGATAATCGTTATCTGGCATTCAGGGAAAGATCAAGTGATCCCGAGGTCCGGGGCCGCCTCTCCCGTCCGGACGTCAATCCCTCGCCTCGATGATGGTCACCGCCCCGGTCGATCGCTTGATATTTCCCGAACCCGGTGCCTGGAGGAACGCGATGCTCGTCTTCTACGATTTCACGCCCGCCCCGTCGCCGAGGAGAGCGCGCATCTTCCTCGCCGAGAAAGCCATCGAAACGGAAACCGTCCAGGTCAATCTGCGCACTCGCGAGCAGCTGGGCGAGGCGTATCGTGCGATAAACCCGCAATGCACCGTGCCCGCTCTGAAGCTCGAGGATGGGACGATCCTCACTGAAAACGCTGGCATCTTCGCCTTCGCCGAAGCGTTCAGGCCGGATCCGCCCTTGCTGGGCAGGACGCCCACGGAGAAAGGTCTGGTCGCCACCTGGAACGCGCGTATTGAGCAGGAAGGATTTGCCGCCGTGGCGGAAGCGCTGCGTAACAGCTCACCTGCCATGAAGGACCGAGCACTGACGGGACCGATCGACTATCCGCAGATTCCGGAATTGGCCGAACGCGGAAAAAGGCGGCTCGAGGCCTTTCTCGACATGCTGGATGCTCGCCTGGCAGGCCGGGATCATGTGGCCGTTGACACGTTCTCGCTGGCGGACATCACCGGCCTCGTGGTGGTCGACTTCGGAAAAATGGTGAAGATCGAACCGCGCGACGACCACACGAACCTGCGTCGATGGCACGCGACCGTATCTGCACGGCCGAGCGTCGGACGGCAGGCGCGCTGAGCCTCTTGCCCGGCATCATGTGGGCGAAGCGAGCCTCATCCTCTGTCTTTCTTCCCCGGTCGTTCCAAATGTGATGCAACACTTCGGGTCTGGCGCCACCACGTGCCTGTGCGCCGGAACCGCCTTGCCCGGAGCCTCGCTGGCGGAAGAGTCTCTCGCGGCCACGGCTGCGAGCTCCCACACCCTTCCCGCAACAAGCTCGGAAGGCCCGACCAGCCGGAGATGGCAAGCCTGCAGCCCGCGATTCGAGCTCGAGGCAAGCCGTCTCACCGGCATCAGCCTCGCCTGCCACTGCGCCGAACTGTTGCATCACATTGACGGTTTGAGCTACCCTTCGGGCATTACCCATGCCGGTTCCGCCCGAGCATGCGGTGAAAAACGGACGAGGGAAGGGAGCGCTCACATGGCACGTCGCGAGGCCGCGATCGCGGTCAACAGATTTGGACTGGGGGCCGCACCGGGCGAGCTGGATCTGGCGGCGGCGAACCCGAAGCGGTGGCTCCTCGAGCAACTCGACTCTCGCTCGACGACACCGCGCCAATTCAGCGGCTTCCCCTCCTCCGTCGATCACATGAAGAACTACTATGCCCGGTATATGACGATCGGGCCCGAGGTGCGGCGCCGGCAGGCCGAGGCGAAGCGCAGCGGCGACCAGGCAGCCATCGACAAGTCCGCTGCAGACGGGGAGCGCCTCCTGCGCGGCTATGTAGCCTGGGTCAACGAGATGCTTGGTCTCGAATGGGCGGCCCGGACGAACGTCGCGCTGACGACGCAGACGCCCTTTCACGAGCGGCTGGTCCGCTTCTGGTCGAACCACCTGGTCGTGCCGGCAATCAAGCAGCCGAGCACCATCAGCGTGGGAACCTACGAACGCGAAGCGATCCGTCCCCATGTGAACGGAAAGTTCGCTGACATGCTGATGGCCTCGGCCAAGCATGCGGGCATGCTGATCTTCCTGGACAACAATATTTCGATCGGGCCGAATTCGCCGGCGGCAAAGCGCACGGGGCGTGGCCTCAACGAGAACCTCGGGCGGGAAATCCTCGAGCTGCACACTCTCGGCGTCGAGGGGGGCTACGATCAGGACGATGTGATCGCCCTTGCACTCGGAATCACCGGCTGGAGCACGGCCCACTATCTGCCGTCGAACCTGATCCGCGACAAGGTTTCCCCGAGCGAGGCGCCCAACGGGCCTTACGCCTTCGCCTATTACGATGACTGGCACGAGCCGGGCCCGATCAAGCTCATGGGCAAGACCTATCAGCCAAAGGGTCTCGCCCAGGGCGAGGAAATGCTGAACGACCTCGTCCGTCATCCGAACACGGCGCGCTATCTCGCGACCAAGCTTGCCCGCCATCTGGTTTCGGACACTCCGCCTCAATCCTTGGTCGAGCGGATGGCTGCGGCCTATCTCGCCAAGGACACCGATCTTGCCGAGATGACGCGCGTCCTGGTTGAGGCGCCGGAGCCTTGGGACGGTGCACTCGCCAAGCTGAAGCAGCCCGAAGACTATACGGTCTCGACCCTGCGCGCGCTGGGGCTTACCCTTGCCTCGGACAGAGTTCCCGCGCCCAAGCTCTACGAGTTCGACGCCTACCGCCCGGTTCGGACCATGTGGGGCGGCTCGCGTGCCGAACCGTCTGTGCTCGTCGGCCCGCTGGCCGAAAGTGCCATGAGTGCTCCGGAGCCGGACATGGATGCCGGCATGGACGCGACCATGGAGGGCGGCATGCAGGCGCGGGCCGGCACCCCGCAGGCGCAAGCCTATCGGGAGGTCGTCGCCATCTACCAATCGGTCGCGGCGATGGGCCAGCGTCCGATGGGCGCCCCGGGCCCCCAGGGCTGGTACGACCGGATATCCGACTGGTCCGGCGCCGATTCCATCCTGAAGCGGATCGAATGGAGCGTTGCGCTGTCTGCCGCTCACGCCGACAAGGTGCCTGATGCGCGCGACTTTCTCGATACGACTCTCGGAGATCTCGCCGGCGATGATCTCAGGACGGAGGTATCCCGGGCAGCGACCAGGGAACAGGGCCTGAGCCTTGTGCTCGCCAGCACCGAATTCCAGAGGAGATGAAGCCATGATCATCACGAGACGGACGGCCCTGGGCGCCTTGGGCGCAAGCTCGCTCCTGACGACTGTCGCACCTGGATTCGCGCTTGCCAGCGCGGAAACGGACAGGCGCTTCCTCTTCATCTTCCTGCGCGGCGGCATGGACAGTCTCACGGCAGTCCCCGCCTATGGTGAACCCGGTTTCAAGGCGCTGCGCGGAAGCCTCGCCGATGGCGACCCCGGCGAGGGAACGTCTTACGATACACTGAAGCTGGACGGGCTGTTCGCAATGAACCCCGATCTCGCCTTCATGCACTCTCTGTACACAAACGGAGATCTCGCCATCCTGCATGCGAGCTGCCATGGCTATCGGGACCGCTCTCATTTCGATGCTCAGGATGCCTTCGACCGCGGCACCGTTGACAAGGCCATGAAGTCGGGATGGCTCAATCGGATGATCGCTCATCTGCCGGGCGGCATGAAGACGGGCCGCGAAACTCTGGTCATGGGCCTCGGCCCCACCCTGCCCCTCTCGCTCCGCGGGTCCGAAGCGGTAAGTTCCTGGTCGCCGCCGACCGCACCAAAGGTTTCGGGGGACACGATGGAGCGTCTTGCCCGACTCTATGCGAAGGACGAGGTCCTCCACCCGGCGCTCGAAAAAGGTCTCTCGGCCCAGTCAATGGGCGAGGAAATGGGCATGGGCAGCGAGGAGGCAAACAATTTCGTCCTCTTCGCCGAGGCCGCCGCACGCTTCCTGCAGCCGGCCGGCGGCGCCCGCATCGCCACCATCGATTACGGAAATTGGGACAGCCATGCCGACCAGAACGGGCGTGCCAATGTGGTGACGTCGGCCGGCACCTTTCACGGACGCTTCGCCGAGATGTACCTGGCCCTTGACCGGGGCGTGAAAGCGTTCAGGGACGGCATGGGCGATGCCTGGAAGGACACAGTGGTCATTGCGCTGACGGAATTCGGCCGCACAGTGCGGATCAACGGGACCAGGGGAACCGACCACGGTACGGGCGGCGCCGGCTTTGTCTTCGGTGGCGCAGTGAAGGGAGGCCGCGTGATTGCCGACTGGCCCGGACTGAAGGAAAGCCAGCTCAATGATGGCCGCGAACTCAAGGCAACCATCGACAATCGTGCCCTTCTCAAGGCGGTGATGCGCGAGCATCTCGGCGTGCCGGAGCGCGCTTTCGCCGATATCCTTCCGGGGTCGGATGGCATCGCCCCACTTGAGGGGATCGTGCGCTCGACATAGGCACCGCCAAACCAGGATGGCCCCCGCGACGCGTGTGCCGACCTGGCCCCTTGACGCGCAAACGGAAGCTTCGTCGCGTGACATGAGCACGACTTCTTCGTGTAAGGAGGATCAGGGTATGCGACCGGGCGGATGGATCCGGTCTGCGCCGTCACTCATGTGCTGCGCGGCTCGGCCGATCAGTCGATTTCCCGATCGTCTTCGCTGACCTGATCAAGGCTCGCAAGCCAGAAGTTGAAGAAATGGTCCGTGCCCGCGGCGATCTGGGCCGCAGCGGCATCCGCATCGCGATTCCGGGCCGCCTGGAGAAGGCGAGGCTGAAAGTCGGGAGCCACGCGCTCTATGCTTTCGACATATCTTGCATAGGTTGCCGCAGCACTCGGGCCGCGCCTGAGCCAAACCCGCCCTGCCGCCTCGATAAGCCAGCTCGAATTCGACGCCTCGAACAGCTTGAAACGCAGCTGCCGGATGAGCTTTCGGCCTTCGGTCACTGATCCCTTCTGCAGCAGCATTTTCGCCCGCCCCCACAGAATTTCCAGCTCAAGGATCAGCTTGTCCGTCACGTTCGGCATCGCTTTGCGCACAAGGAGCTCTTCATAGAGCTTGGATTGCTCACGAAGAGCCTCGATTTCGGCGCGATCGAGGAGCGGAACACGGAAGGTGCCATTGGGAAGGTGATCGAGCCCCCTTTCCCAGACCAGTCGCTTGAGGGCGTCACGTGCGGGTGTCATCGACACACCGAAGGCCGTGGCAATGGAGCGTACAGAAATCTTCTCCCCCGCCTCCAGCTCACCGTAGATCAGGGCCTCACGCAAATGTTCGTAGATGCGATCATGAATCGAATCGCGTTCTGCGTAGCGCGCCTTTACGTCGGCCACTCCCACTCCTTAGCAACGGGCAAACGGCAGGTGCAAACTGATACAACAATCGGTAGGGAAATCAATGGGTGGGTCTGATGGCTGTGCGTCCGCCACAAGGGAAGGAGTCCGTCCGGATCGCGTCCCGGCCACAGAAGTGATGGCATCTGATGAATTGCAACCCGGCACGCAGGCCGCCGGTCCGGCATGCCGACGCCAGAGGCTATCAGATTGTGCATGCAAGTATGCCCCTTGAGGTGGCATACTTTGTCCCAAACGTTCCAAAATCAAATTTGACGCTTCGATTTTTTGCATGCAAAACTACCGGCGCGCGAAGCGGGCGGGCTGGCGTTCGCGCTTCGGACAATCACAGCCCTTGGAGGAAATGATGAGCTTGAGGCAGAAAGCCTTATGTGCCCTCGGTGCCGCCCTGCTCGCGGCTGCCGGCGCGGGTCCGGCCATGGCGGCCGGCACGGTCTATTCGGACACGCTCACCTCGAATGGTGAGACCCGGAGCTTCACCTATCACCAGCCCAGTGGGACGATGACGGACAAGCCGCTGGTCATCGCCCTTCATGGTGCCGGAAACAGCGGCGCGGGTTTCATGAACGGCGCCACGGAGGGCGTGTGGAACGACCTCTCCGAGGATCGCAAATTTTGGGTCGTCTACCCGGACGGCGAGGAAATCGGGACGGGGACCCATTTCTGGAATTCGTGCAACAAGGCCACGGTTTCCGGTGATACGGACATGGACGGGGCGCCCGATGATGGCGGCTTCGACCCCTCCACCTACAATACCGGATCGCTCGACGATGTTCAGTTCATCTCGGATCTGATCGACTGGTTCGACACGAACAAGGGGATCGATACCGATCGTGTCTATGTTTACGGATCTTCTGATGGCGGCTTCATGACGCTGCGGCTCGCGCGCGAGCTGACCGGCGCGTTCAAGGCCTTTGCTCCTGCCATCTCCAGCCAGTACGAGTTTAATGAGTGCGCGGATCCGAACAGCTCGACGCTCCAGTCGGGCGGTCGGCAGATGCTGTTCCTTTATGGCGATGCGGACAGTTATGTCACGACGTCGGCGGGCTGCGTCTCGCCTCCGGCCACGACCGATTGCAATGGCGGGCGCATCGAGGCAATGAGCGATGCGATCGACTACTGGAAGACGCAATTCGGCGTGGATTCCAGCGGCTCGGAGACCGCCCAGGCAAACCCCGTCGGTCTCGATTTCACCCGACAGTACTGGACCGACCATTCGAGAAGCAGCAATCTCGTTCTGCGGGTCGTTCGCGTTGACACTGGCGGGCATACCGTGCCCGGAAATGTCCAGAACAGCTGGCTGGCGCGTGTCGTGTATCAGTTGGGCTGGCGCAACCTCGATATCAATCACATCGAGACGACGGCTGATTTCTTCGGGCTCTGACCCGGCGCGGGGGGGGGGGGGGGGGGGGGGGGGGGGGGGGGGGG
>JACAEB010000200.1 GCA_013389075.1 Alphaproteobacteria bacterium | reverse complement strand
GCCCGGCGCAGCTCGAGCTCGGCCATCACCATGGCGGCGAGGCGGCCGAGCTGCCGGCGCTGGCGGCGCGAGAAGCGGCGCGGCCGCGTGTCGATGACGCAGAGCGTGCCGAGCGCCTGTCCGTCGGGGGTGACGAGCGGGGCGCCCGCATAGGCGCGGATGCCCGTCGGGCCGGTGACCAGCGGATTGTCGGCGAAGATCGGCGAGCGGCGCGCGTCCTCCACCACGAGGACGCCCGTCTGGAGGATCGAATGGGCGCAGAAGGCGATGTCGCGCGGGGTCTCGTCGATGGCGAGCCCGAGCTTGGCCTTGAACCATTGCCGCGCCTCGTCGACGAGCGAGATGGCGGCGATGGGCGTGGCGAGGAAGTCGGCGGCCAGCGCGACGATCCGGTCGAAGGCCTCCTCGGCTTCGGTGTCGAGGATGCCATAGCTGCGCAGGGCGGCGAGACGCGTGGTCTCGGACGGGGGCAGGGGAGCAGGCACGGTCACGGGTATCTCCGGCGCAACGGCTCCGGATGGTCACCCGAAAATGTCTAATTCCGGGTGAAGGCGCGCATTTATGTACGGTTGCAACCTTTGCGTCAGGGGCCGGGGGCGGGCCTGAACGCAAGAAGAACGTTCCCGGGCGACTGGCCATGCATGGAATAGCCCGACTGGACGAAGAGCAGGCCCCCGGCGGCGACGATGGCGGCATTGTCGATGGCGCCCCCGCGCGCGGGCACGCCGTTGCGCGTGTCGAAGTCGCGGGCGGTGTCGAAGCTCCAGAGCGCCTCGCCGCTCGCCGCGTCATGGGCGAAGACGCGCCCGTCCAGCGTGCCGTTGAAGACCACGCCGTCGATCAGGATGGCCGAGCCCGACATGCCGAAATAGCTGCCGCAGCGGCGCAGATGGGCCTCGCGCTCGGGCGGGCAGTGGGGCGCGACGAGCCGGCTCCAGAGGACCGTCCCCGTGTCGATGTCCACCCCGTGCAGGCCGGGCCCGGGCCGATAGGCGCTCCGCTCCTCCGACCAGGTGCCTGGATCGTTGACCGGCACCATCACGCGGCCCGCATCTGCCGCAAGGCCCCAATGGATGCCGCCGAGCGGGCTGCCCTGGCCGAGCGTCACCTGCCAGAGGAGGGCGCCCTCGCGGTCCGGGTCGAGCGCCCAGAGCGTGCCCGATTTCTGACCCGCCAGCAGCACCTCCCGGCCGCTCGCGCCGCGCGCGATCACCACCGAGGCGCCGAAGTCGAAATCGAGCTGCTCGCCCTCGTCCGGGCAGTTCGGGCCCGACCGGCGGAAGCCGCAGGCATTGTTGTAGAGGTCCTGCTCCGTCGCCTGAAACACCCAGCGCACCGCCCCCGTCTCGAGATCGAGGGCGACGATGGCATCGCTCGTGTCCGTGGCGGGGGCCGAGGTGTTCTCGCCCGTCCCGACATAGAGGAGGCCGCGCCTGGCGTCGATGGCGGGCGTGGTCCAGACCGGCGCGCCGGAGGGTCCCCAGAGCTGGGTGCCCACCGAGCTGAGCCTGGTCTTCTCCGCCGGGCGCATCATCGGCGTCGTCCAGAGGATCTCGCCGGTGGACAGGTCGAGCGCGTGCACCGCCCCGTGGGAGCGGCAGCATTCGTGCTGCGGGTTCTGCGCCTTGGAGATCTCGTAGGAGGACACCGGCACATAGAGCCGGCCCTCATGGGCGACGGGGCTCCCGGTCACCATGGATTCGTCGAAGAGGGCGGTGTCGGTCATCCAGATCCGCTCGGCGGTGAGCGCATCGATCATGTGCACCCGCGCCCCGCTGTCCCCGAAGACGAGCACCTTCCGGCCGCCCTCCGGCAGGGTGAGATAGCTGAGCGAGGTGCGCAGCGGCGCGTCCGAGGCATGAACCCAGCGCAGGCAGCCCGTGTCGATGTCGATCGCGAAGACGCGCGAGAGTTCGGCGATCAGGAGGAAGAGCGTCTTGCCGACGATCACCGGCTGGGAGCGCATCTGCGAGGTGGAGGGAAAGCCCATCGCCCAGACGAGCTCGAGATCGGGCACCTGCGCGCGGGTGAAGCCGGCGGCCTCGGCCGTGAGCGTGCGCGCATTGTCCGGGCCAAGGCCCCAGCTCGCGATCGTGGCCGGCGGATCGAGATCGGCGGGTGCGAGCGGGGCGGGGCAGGCGGCCCGCGCGATCCAGCCTTCCGCCGCCTCGTTGCGGCCGGTGAGCCAGTCGACGAGGGCGAGGAGCTGGTCGGGCGGAATGTCCTTGGCCTGGGCCTGCATGCGGCCGACGCTCAGCGTGTAGAAGAGCGATTCGGGGCTCGTCTGCCGCAGGGCCTCGATCGTCGGCGCCCGCAGGGCGGGGTTCTCGTGGCAGGCCGCGCAATATTGTTTGTAGACGGAGGGCCCGGATGCCGAAGCATCGCCCGGCGGCTCGGCCGCCTGCGCCGCGCCCGGAAGGACGAGGAGCAGCAATCCGGTGAGGGCGGAAAGGACCGGTCGGGATCTCGGCAAGGGCAAGGCGGCACTCCAAACACATGGGCTCGGGCCGTCCGCACCCGGGGCGGCGGCCGGCTCAGCCGTTAACGGAGAGGCGTCGGGCGAGCCTTCGCTCGGGACGCCCCGGAGGCCGGGCGCGCGGGCCCGTCGCGCAGAGCCGTGCGCAATTTTTCGCTTCGCGCGTCTCCCGGCCTCGCCTAATCTGTCGCGCGCCCCGAGCGAGGGGGCGAAGGCACGCGCGGACGGCCGGCGCGACAAGACCGGCAGGCGCACGAGGGAGAGACACGCAATGGCAGCCACGGGGGAGCCGGCGATCGAAGCGGCCGGGACGGGTGAGACGAGTTCGGCCTACGCCAAATACGTGCTCGGCGTGCTCGTCATCGTCTATGTGATCAACTTCATCGACCGTCAGATCCTCTCGATCCTCGCCGAGGAGATCAAGGCCGATCTCGGCATCAGCGATTCGCAGATCGGATTTCTCTACGGCACCGCCTTCGCGGTGTTCTATGCGGTGTTCGGCGTTCCGCTCGGCCGGCTCGCCGATGTCTGGATCCGCACACGCATCATCGCCATCGGCCTTGCCTTCTGGAGCGTGATGACGGCGCTCTCGGGCTTCGCGCGGTCCTTCGGAGTGCTGGCCATCTGCCGCTTCGGCGTGGGCGTCGGGGAAGCCGCCGCCTCGCCGGCCGCCAACTCGCTCCTCTTCGATTATTTCCCGCCGAAGATGCGCGCGACCGCGCTCGCGATCTATTCGAGCGGCATCTATATCGGCGCGGGCATCGGCATCTTCCTCGGCGGCGCCATCGTCGACGGGTGGAACGGCATGTTCCCCGACCCGGCGGCCGCGCCCCTCGGGCTGTCGGGCTGGCACGTCGCCTTCCTCGCGGTCGGCGCGCCCGGCCTTCTCATCGCGCTCTGGGCCGGCTCGTTGCGCGAGCCCGAGCGCGGCCGCTATGACGGGATCAAGAGCAAGGTCGAGACCCGGCCGCTCAGGGCCATATGGCGCGAACTCGTCACCATCCTGCCGCCCTTCACGGTCTTCGGCCTGCGGATGGCGGGGGGCACGCAGCGCGAGCTGACGCTCAATCTCGTCGCCGCCGCGGGCTTCGCCCTCGGCGCCTATCTCTTGACGCTGCTCCTCGGCTCGGCGCTGCAATGGTTCGTGCTCGCCATCGGCCTCTATGCCTTCTTCTCGTGGAGCCAGAGCCTTGCCCTGCGCGACAAGCCGACCTTCCGCCTCATCTTCCGCTCCCGCGCCTTCCTCGGGACGGTGATCGGCTTTGCCTGCATCTCCTTCGTCACCTACGGCACGGGCTTCTGGGCGGTGCCCTATCTCATCCGCGCGCACGGGGTCAGCGCCTCCGAGGTCGGGCTCTATGCGGGGCTCGGGGCCGCGATCGGCGGCTTCATCGGCGTCTCGCTCGGGGGCATTCTCGCCGACATGCTGATGCACCGCATCCGCGCGGCCCGGCATGTGGTCGGCATGGTGGCCTTCGCCCTCGCGCTGCCCGTGGGCATCGGCATTCTCTATGCGGACACGATGCCGCTCGCCTATACGCTGATGTTCCTCTTCTCGGTCTTCTCCCCCATGTGGATCGGTCCGGCCACGGCGGCGACGCTCGATCTCGTCCTTCCGCGCATGCGGGCGGTCGCCAACGCCATCTCGATCTTCATGAACACGCTGATCGGCCTCGCGCTCGGCCCCTATGCCATCGGCCGCATCTCGGACGGGTTCATCGCCGGCGGCATGGCGCCCGCCGATTCGCTGCGCTATGCGATGATGCTGGGCATGATCATGCTCGTCCTCGCCATCGCGATCCTCGTCTTCGCGGTCCGCCATCTCGACGGCGACATGGCGCGCAAGAACGGCCGGGCGCTCGAGGCCGGGGAGCCGATCCAGGCGCCAGCGTGATCCGGCAGACCACGGACGGACGGGGTCCCGCGTGAAGATCACAGCCACCATCGAGCGCTGGCCCCTGCGCAAGCCCTTCCGCATCTCCCGGCGCGAGGTGGCGGAGAGCGCCGTGCTGCATGTGCGCGTCGAGGCGGACGGGGCGAGCGGACAGGGCGAGGCCGCCGGGGCGAGCTACAAGGGCGAGACGGTCGAGAGCATGGCGGCCGAGGTGGCCTCGCTCGCGGCCCGCCTCGAGGGTCCGCTCACCCGCGAGGCGCTCGCGGGCCTCCTGCCCGCCTCGGGCGCGCGCAATGCGCTCGACTGCGCGCTCTGGGATCTCGAACTCTCCCGCGCCGGCACGACGATCTGGGACCGGCTCGGCCTGCGTCCAGCCCCCGTGGAGACCGCCTACACGATCGGCCTCGACACGCGCGAGGCGATGATCGCCGATGCTCTGCAGGCGGAGGGACGCACGCTCCTCAAGCTCAAGATCGACCGGAGCGATCCCGCCGGCACGCTGCGTGCGCTCAAGGCGGCGCGGCCCGATGCGCGCTTCATCGTCGACGCGAACGAGGCGCTGACGGCCCGGACGCTGTCGGAGCTTCTCCCCGACTTCGCGCGCGCGGGCGTCGTGCTGATCGAACAGCCCTTGCCGCGCGGGGAGGATGAGGCGCTCGAGCAGATCCGCTCGCCCATTCCTCTGTGTGCCGATGAAAGCTGCCAGACCCGCGAGGGCCTGAAGACGCTCGCCCGCCGCTATCAGCTCGTCAACATCAAGCTCGACAAGACGGGCGGTCTCACCGAGGCGCTGGCGCTCGCCGGGGCCGCGCGGGAGCTCGGGCTCGGCATCATGGTGGGCTGCATGCTCGGCACCTCCCTCGCCATGGCTCCCGCCTTCGTGCTCGCCCAAGGGGCGCGCTTTGTCGATCTCGACGGGCCGCTCCTTCTGGCCCGCGACCGGGCACCTGCCATCCCCTATGCGGGCGGACGGATGGGTCCCCTGCCGGCGGGCTTATGGGGCCATCCCGCCATCTAGCGGTGTCATGAGGAGGTCATACTTCATGTAGTAGGCTCGACCGGCGGCTGCCCCATTGCGTGCCGCCGGAATTGGGCTAGGCTAGGCCGCCGCCCCGGCCGGGCGCCGGCAGCCGCGCCGGCGAGGGGGCGGTTTGGCTGGCCGATGCGGGCCAGGGCCTTCGGGAGTGGACATCGTGCAGCTCGACATCGGGCGGAACGATCATGCTGCGTACCGGCCGCCGACCCTCCGGCGCGCGGCCCGCGCCTTTCGTACCCCCGAGGGCTGCCCCGCCCTCGTGCTCAATGCGGACTATCGGCCGCTCAGCTATTTCCCGCTGTCGATCTGGAGCTGGCAGGACGCCATCAAGGCCGTCTTCCAGGACCGGGTGAACATCGTGTCCGAATACGAGCAGATCGTGCGCTCGCCCACCTGCGAGATGCGGCTGCCGAGCGTCATCAGCCTCAAGACCTACGTGAAGCCCGCGCGCCATCCGGCGTTCACGCGCTTCAACGTCTTCCTGCGCGACCGCTTCCGCTGCCAGTATTGCAGCTCCTCGCAGGACCTCACCTTCGATCATGTCGTGCCGCGCTCGCAAGGCGGGCGGACGACCTGGGAGAACGTGGTGACGGCCTGCTCGCCCTGCAATCTGCGCAAGGGCGGGGCCATGCCCTCCGACTGCGGCATGATCCCGGCGCGCCGCCCGGTGCAGCCCACGGTTCAGGAGCTGCACAATAACGGGCGGCTGTTCCCGCACAATTACCTGCACGAGAGCTGGCAGGATTATCTGTACTGGGACAGCGAACTCGAGCCCTGATCCCTCACCGCTTGCGGACGATCACGCTGCCTGCGGAATATCCCGCCCCGAAGGAGCAGATGAGGCCGACATCGCCGGCGGCGAGCCCGTCCCTGTGCTTGTGGAAGGCGATGATCGAGCCGGCCGAGCTCGTATTGGCATAGGTGTCGAGCACCACCGGCGCCTCGCCCGGCACGGGGTCGCGGCCAAGCACCTTGCGGCTGATGAGGTCGTTCATGTTGGCGTTGGCCTGGTGGAGCCAGAGCCGCTTCAGCGCGCTCGCGGGGATCTGGTTGTCGCCCAGATGCTCGAGAATGAGCTGGGAGACGAGCGGCACCACCTCCTTGAAGACCTTGCGCCCTTCCTGGACGAACAGCTTGTCGCGCGCGCCGACGCCTTCGGGCGCCGCCCTGTTGAGAAAGCCGAAATTGTTGCGGATGTTGTTCGAGAACTGGGTGATCAGCCGTGTACTGACGATGTCGAACGTTTCGGTCGAGCGCGCGTCGTCGGCCCGCTCGAGCACGACGGCCGTGGCCACGTCGCCGAAGATGAAATGGCTGTCGCGGTCGCGGAAGTTGAGATGGCCCGTGCAGATCTCCGGGTTGACCATCAGCACCTTGCGGGCGCTTCCCGTGCGGATCATGTCCGCCCCGGTCTGGATGCCGAAGGTGGCCGAGGAGCAGGCGACGTTCATGTCGAAGGCAAAGCCGCCCGCGCCGAGCGCCGCCTGCACCTCGATGGCGATCGCCGGATAGGCGCGCTGGAGGTTCGAGCAGGCGCAGATGACGGCGTCGATCTCGCCCGCGGCGATGTCCGCCCGGGCGATCGCCTCGCGGGCGGCGGCGATGGCGATCTCGGCGAGGATCGAGAGCTCCTCGTTGGGCCGCTCGGGGATCGAGGGCACCATCACCTCGGGGTCGAGGATCGACTGCTTCTCCACCACGAAGCGCGAGCGGATGCCCGAGGCCTTGACGATGAAGTCGACATTGGACGGCTGCAGCGGCTCGCGCCGGCCGGCCGCGATGTCCGCGGCGTGGAGGGCGTTCATCCGCTCCACCCAGGCGTTGAAGGAGACGACGAGCTCCTCGTTCGATATGGCATGGGGAGGGGTGTAGAGCCCCGTCCCGCTGATGACGGCCTCGGTCACGTCCTGTCCTCTCCCGGCAGTCTTATTGCGGCGCCTCGCGCGCCGGCCTCCCACGGATCCATTAATCGATTTGGCCTGACCGCAGGACGAGACGCAAGCCCGCCGTGCGTCACCCGTCGGCGAGCTCGCGGTGGCGGAAGCAGCTCGTGAGGTGATCGTTCACGAGGCCGATGGCCTGGGCGAAGGCGTAGGTGATGGTGGGGCCGCAGAAGCGGAAGCCGCGCGCCTTGAGCGCCAGCGACAGGCGCCGGCTCATCTCGGTCTCGGCCGGAACGTCCTCGAGGCGCCGGTGGTGGTTCTGGATCGGGCGCCCGTCGACCACGTCCCAGATGAAGCGCGAGAAGGCGCCCTGCCCGCCCTGCTCCTGCAGCGCGAGGACGGCCCGCGCGCCGGCGATCGCCGCCTCGATCTTGCCCCGGTGCCGGATGATGCCCGCATCGGCGAGAAGGCGCTCGATGTCGCGCTCGCCGAAGCGGGCGACGCGCGCGGGGTCGAAGCCCTTGAAAGCGGCCCGGAAGGCCTCGCGCTTGCGCAGCACGGTGATCCAGGCAAGGCCCGCCTGGAAGCCGTCCAGCACCAGCTTCTCGTAGAGGGCCCGGTCGTCCCGCTCGGGCACGCCCCATTCGGTGTCGTGATAGGCGACATAGAGCGGGTCGCTGCCGCACCAGGCGCAGCGGACGAGCTCGGCGGCGGCGGCGGGAGGAGGGGCGGTGCGGGCAGGGCTCATGCGGGCGCCTCCGGCTGGGGCAGGGCGAGGTCCACGGGCCAGATGATCTGCACGGGACCCGCGGCGCTGTCGAGCGGCTGTCCCGGCGCCCAGCCGGCCTCGGCGAGGCGGTCGAGACGCAGGAGCGCGAAGGCGGGCGCCCCCTCCGCCGACAGGCTCTCGCCCACGGCCGTGGCGCCGAGGCGCAGCTCCGTCTCCGGCGCGAGGGTGCCCGCCTCCGCGTCGACCGGCAGGAGCCGCTTGCGCAGCGTGGTCTTGTGCTTCATCCGGGCCGTGAGCTCCTGCCCGACATAGCAGCCCTTGGTGAAGCTCACGGCGCCCAGCCGGTCGAGCCCCGCCTCGAGGGCGAAGACCCGGCCCGGCGGGAGCTCGTCCGCGCCTTCGGGAATGCCGAGCCGATGGCGCAGCACCGCATAGTCCCCGGCGGGCGCGGGCGCATAGCCGTGCGCGCGCAGCCAGGCCAGCGCGCCCTCGCGGGGAAGGAGCACCCGCTGGCCGAGATCCGGATGGCGCAGATCCCGCCCCGCCGGGACCGCTTCGGGGAGCCGGTCGCCCGCGCCAAGAAGGACGTGGACGGCGACCTCCGCGCTCAGATCCTCGATCGTGACGGGGGTGCGGAGCCGGTAGAGCGTCAGCCGCCGGAGAAGCTCGTCCGCCCGCGCGGCATCGGTCGTGAGGAAGACGCGCTCGGCGCCGCCCTCGAGGAGGACGAGGTCGAACTCGATCTTGCCCTGAGGCGTGAGGAGGGCGGCGGGCAGGGCAACGCCCGGACCGAGGCGCTCCATGTCGGCGGTGAGGAGGCCCTGCAGGAAGGCCCGCGCCCGCGCGCCCGTGACCGCGAGCACGCCGAGGCGGGGAAGCGGCACGAAGCGGGCGCGGCCCTGCGGAGCCCCGGCCGCGCCGGGATCGGGATCGGGATGCGGACTCATCACGCTCTGACATGGCGCGTTCCCCGGCGGCGCGCAACCCCGCCGACGGGCGGCTTGCCATGGGGCGCGGGCTCTGGGAAGGTGCCGCGCCTTTTCCGCGAGGGTCCTCGCGCCCTCGCCCCCCAAGCCAACGGGTCCCTCTCCCCCCGATGCTGATTGCCGGCTTCTTCGCCGCGGATGATCGGCCGCCCCCGCAGGATCTGCGCGACCGCCTCGCCGGGATGGTTGCGCATGGCGGCCCCGTGCGCTCCCGGCTCGATACGGGCCCCGTGCTAATTCTCGAAAGCGCGGATCCCCCGGCCGGGCCCGAGGCGGAGGTCACCGCCATCCGGTTCGACGCCTCGGACGGCGAGCTCACGCTGACGCGCGGGGCCCTGTCGACCCAGCCGCTCTACTACCGCGACTATGCGGGCGGGCTCGTCTTCGCCTCGCGCCTTGGCGCCCTCGCCGCCCTGCCCGAGCGTCCCGCCCTGCGCCCCGAGGCGCTGCACGAGCTGCTCGAGCTGCAGTTCGGGACCGGGCGCGAGACGGTGTATTCCGGCGTGTTCCGCCTGCGCCTCGGGGAGGTCCTGTCGGTCCGGGGCGGGCGGATCATCGGCCGGCGGCGCCTGCCGGCCGTGCTCGAGGACGGCATCACCCTGATGACCGAAAGCGCCGCGACCACGGGCTTCGGCGTGCACCTCGAACGGGCGGTCGGCGAGCGGCTCGGGGGGCGGTCCGCCTCGGACATCGTCCTTCTCTCCTCGGGGGCGGTGGACGGCCTCGCCCTCGCCGTGGCGCTGCGGCGCCTCACCGGCGAGACCATCCGCATGCGCCTCTTCGCCCCCTCGCCC
The DNA here is from genome assembly GCA_013389075.1 of Alphaproteobacteria bacterium. Taxonomy (GTDB): domain Bacteria; phylum Pseudomonadota; class Alphaproteobacteria; order JACAEB01; family JACAEB01; genus JACAEB01. The sequence continues at coordinate 6,841 of JACAEB010000200.1, read as the reverse complement.
GAGGAGGAGCGCGTGCGTCATCTCCGCCAGGAGCTCGGACGGATGGGAGTGCGCGTCGAATGCGTCACCATCACGCCCGATCTCGTCGATGCGCTGCTGCCGCAGACCGTGGCCGTGCTCGACGATCCGGCGGCGGACTATTTCGCGCTGCCCATGCGGCTTCTCGGCGAGGGGCTCGAGCCGGCGCCCGCGCGCATCTTCTCCCCGCTGGGCGCCGATCCGCTGCTCGCGGGCTATGGCCGCTACCGGCGCTATCTGCGGCCCGTCCTTCTCGGGGGACGCAGCGTGCGCGCGCGCGGCCATCTCGAGGGGCTCGGCCTCCTGCGCGCCGAGGACGATCACTGGCGCGACGGCATCACCGCCGTCGAGAGCGGGCTCAAGGCGCGCGCGCTCACCCGGCTCCAGCGCGTGCAGGCGCTCGACTGCACGGACTGGCTCGCCAACGACCAGATGATGGTGCAGGAGCGCCTCGTCGGGTCCGTCGGGGGGGGTCTTGCCTGTCCCTATCTCGATGCCCGTCTCGCGCGCTTCGCCTTCGCGCTGCCCGACCGGCACAAGATCCGCGGGGGCCACGGCAAATATGTGATCCGCCGCTGGGTGGAGCGCGTGGCGCCGGCGCTCGCGCCCTTCGAGCGGCAGCAGGTGCGCGGCGTGCCCGTGGGTCCCGCCCTCGCCGCGCGGGGCGAGCGCCTCGGTCCGCTGGTGGCCCGCTCGGCGGGCCTTGCCGGACTCTGCGACCCCGCGCAGGTCGAACAGCTCTTCCTCCGCCTCGGGTCGCGGGAGGGGCGGCGGCCGCGGATGGCGGCCTGGCTTCTCGTCTTCCTCGCGCTCTGGCACAAGATCCATGTCGAGGGGGCAGCGCCCGCCGACACCATCGCCGACACGCTCGCGTGAGAAACCATGAAGAGGTGCTCCGATGACTGACGATCCGTTCGATCTCGTTCTTTCCGGCGGCACGCTGGTCACGCCCGCAGGACGCCTCGAGGCCGATCTCGGCATCCGCGACGGGCGCATCGCGGCCATCGGGGCCCTTGGACGTGTCCCGGCGGCCGAGCGGCGCCCGGTCCGGGGTCTGCACGTCCTGCCCGGCGTGATCGACAGCCAGGTCCATTTCCGCGAGCCCGGGCTCGAACACAAGGAGGATCTCGAGACGGGCGCGCGCGGGGCCGTGCTCGGCGGGGTCACCACCGTCTTCGAGATGCCCAACACCAAGCCCGCCACCACCACGGCCGAGGCGATCGCGGACAAGCTCGCCCGGGCGAAGGGGCGCATGTGGTGCGAGCATGCCTTCTACATCGGCGCGGCCGCCGAGAACGCGGCCGAGCTGCCCGCCCTCGAACGGCTGGCCGGGACGTGCGGGGTCAAGATCTTCATGGGCTCGTCGACGGGCTCGCTCCTCGTCAGCGAGGACGAGGTGCTCGACACGGTGCTTTCGGGGCTGCGCCGGCGCTGTGCCGTCCATGCCGAGGACGAGCCGCGCCTCATCGAGCGCAAGGGTCTCGCCGAGGCGGGCAGGGTCGGCACCCACCCCGTCTGGCGCGACGCGGAGACGGCGATCCGCGCCACCCGCCGGCTCATCGCCATCGCCCGCCGCCATCAGGCGCTCGTGCATGTGCTCCATGTGACGACGGCGGAGGAGATCGCCCTTCTCGGCGCACACAAGGACATAGCGACGGTCGAGGTGACGCCCCAGCACCTCACGCTCGCCGCGCCCGAATGCTACGAGCGGCTCGGCACGCGGGCGCAGATGAACCCGCCCATCCGCGAGGCCCGCCACCAGGCGGGTCTCTGGGCCGGGATCGCGGACGGCACCGTCGATGTTCTGGGATCGGATCATGCCCCCCATACGCTGGAGGAGAAGGGCAGGGCCTATCCGGGCACGCCCTCGGGCATGACGGGCGTGCAGACGCTGGTGCCCGTCATGCTGACCCATGTGGCGGAGGGGCGGCTCAGCCTCGAGCGCTTCGTCGACCTCACCGCCCACGGGCCGCAGCGGGTCTTCGGCCTCGTGGGCAAGGGGCGGCTCGCCGTCGGCTGGGATGCCGATCTCACGATCGTCGATCTCGGCGCGCGGCGCGAGATCACCGATGGCTGGATCGCCTCGCGGTCGGGCTGGACACCCTTCGCCGGCCTGCAGGCCAGGGGCTGGCCCGTGATGACGCTCATCCGCGGCCAGACGGTGATGCGCGAGGACACGCTCCTCGGCACCCCCATCGGCGCCCCCGTCCGCTTTCAGAGCACGCTGCGCGCGCTCGCCTGACCGCCGGCCGGCGTCCTCAGTGCAGGCTGATCTCGGTTCCGAGGAACCGCGCCTCGCCTGGGGAGATGAGTCCTATTGAGGCCACGCGGACCGAGTGCAGCCGGCCCTCGAGCGAGCGGTCCCAGAAATCGAGGAACCGGCGCAGGACCGGAAATTTCGGTGCGAGGTCCAGATCCTGCCAGATGTAGGTCTGGAGCAGTTCGGGATGATCCGGTAGGTGGTAGAGAATCTCGGCCGTCGTGATCCGGTAGCCGTCGAGTTGTCGTTTCAGGTCGGTCCCCATACATCCTCCGCTGCGTGAGCGTTACGCATCTCCATCGCAAGAGGCCGTTCCTCCTTCGGGTCGGGCGGCCTGTTTCCCGGCCCCCCACCGGAGAAGGCTAGGGGCAAGACCCTGGGGCTGTCGAGCGGAAATTTTGGCACTCTCGGGCGGTAAGTGCTTGAATACCAAGGCGGATCGAGCCCGTGAGGCGGCCCCTCGCGCGGCCCCCGCCCCGGGGCCGGCACCACAGGCCGGCACCACAGGGACGGGCGGGCCCGCCCCGTCTAGACTGGATGTCTCCCCGGGCGTCCGGGCCACAGGAGCCGATACGCCGCATGCCGAGGGACGGACAGGTCAGGTGCTGCTTCTCATACTGAAAGGTCTCGGCATCGGCATTCTGGTCGCCGCCCCCGTCGGGCCGGTCAACCTCATCTGCATGCGCCGCACGCTCGCCTTCGGGCAGGTCAACGGCTTCCTGTCGGGCACCGGCGCGGCGCTGGGCGATGGCATCTTCGCGCTCCTCGTGGCGTTCGGGCTCACCGCCGCCTCCGAGTTCCTGCTCGGCTATACCGGCCTCGTCCAGTTCATCGGCGGATGCATCCTCATCGGCATGGGGATCTACACATATCTCGCCGATCCGCCCCGCTTCGCGCTGGCGAGCCATGGCCTCTCCGAGCTGCGGCGCCGGCGCCTGCGGCGTCTCCAGGCGCGCGAGGGCTGGCGGACGCTCGCCGGGGCGATCTGGTCCACCTTCCTTCTGACCATCACCAACCCGTTCACGCTGGTGGGCTTCTTCGCCCTCTTCTCCGGGCTCGGCGCCACGCTCTCCGAGGAGGGGAGCTATCTTACGGCGGCGCTGCTCGTGGCGGCGGTGGTGGCGGGCTCCACGCTCTGGTGGTTCGTCCTGTCCAAGGCGATCGCCTTTTTCCGCGACGGCTTCACGCGCGAGCGGCTGCGGTGGATCAACCGCATCTCGGGTGCGATCATTGGGGTGTTCGGTCTTGCGGTGCTCGGCCGGCTCGCCCTCGGCCTGTGGGGCTGATCGCCAGCCCGGCGCACCGCGCATGGCGGAGGCCCGGCCCGGTTGCGCCCGCTTCCCGTCCCGCGCACAGTCTCAGCCCCGCTGGCGGGGCAATGGAGGGAGGACAACATGAACGGTGCGGAAGCGCTGATCGAAAGCCTGGTCAGGAGCGGCGTCGAGGTCTGCTTCAACAATCCCGGCACGTCGGAGATGCACCTCGTCGCCGCCATCGACAAGGTCAAGGGCATGCGGCCCATTCTGGGCCTCTTCGAGGGCGTGGTGACGGGCGCGGCCGACGGCTATGGCCGCATGGCGGGCAAGCCCGCCTGCACGCTGCTCCATCTCGGCCCCGGGCTCGGCAACGGGCTTGCCAATCTGCACAACGCAAAGAAGGCCGGCACGCCCGTCGTGAACGTCGTGGGCGAGCACGCGACCTACCACCGCAAATACGACGCGCCGCTGAACTCCGACATCCGCAGCCTCGCCGGGCCCATGTCGCACTGGGTCGAGACGATCGAGCATGCGGGCGATGCCGCGCGCATGGCCGCGCGGGCGGTGGCCGAGGCCCGGCGGGGGCCGGGCCGCATCGCGACGCTGATCCTTCCCGCCGATTCCGCCTGGAACGAGCTGGCCGCGCCGGCCCCGATCGCCGCCCTCGAGCCCGCGCCCAGCCCCGAGGTGACCCCCGCCCAGATCGATGCCGTCGCCGAGGCACTGCGCAAGGCGAAGAACGCCGTCATCCTTCTGGGGGCGGATGGTGTGCGGGCCGAGGCCCTCGCCGCGGCGGGACGCGTCGCGGCCGCGAGCGGCGCGCGCCTCTATTGCGAGACCTTCAACAAGCGCATCGAGCGCGGCGCGGGCCGGGTCGCGGCCAAGACCGTTCCCTATTTCGCCGAGATGGCGCTCGACGAACTTCAGGGGACGGATCTCCTCGTCCTTGCGGGCGCGCGCGTGCCGGTCGCCTTCTTCGCCTATCCGGGCAAGGCGAGCGTGCTCGTGCCCGAAGGCTGCGAGGCGCGCGAGCTCGCCCGGGCGGACGAGGATGTGACGGGGGCCCTCACCGCCCTCGCCGATGCGCTCGGCGCGCCCGCACGCCCCAACGCGACGCAGGAGCTCAAACGCCCGGACCTGCCGGCCAGCAGCGATTTCAACGCCGGCACGATCGGCCAGGCGATCGGCGCGCTTCTGCCTGAGGGGGCCATCGTCGCCGACGAGGGCTGCACGAGCGGGATGTGGTCGCAGATCTTCACGGCCGGCGCGCCGCCCCATGACTGGCTCCAGCTCACCGGCGGCTCCATCGGCTGCGGCGTGCCGCTCGCCACCGGCGCGGCGGTCGCCTGCCCCGACCGCAAGGTCGTCTGCCTGCAGGGAGACGGCGGCGCGATGTACACGATCCAGGCCCTGTGGACGCAGGCGCGCGAGGGGCTCGACGTCGTGACCATCCTCTTCGCCAACCGCTCCTATGCGATCCTCAACATCGAGCTCGGGCGCGTCGGCGTCAGCGCGCCGGGACCCAAGGCGAAGTCCATGCTCGACATCGGCAATCCCACCATCGACTTCACCGCCATGGCGAAGGCGATGGGCGTGAATGCCGTGCGGTGCACGGACAATGCGGGCTTTGCGAAGGCGTTCAAGGCGGCGCTCGCCGAGAAGGGACCGCATCTCATCGAAGTCGTCATCTGAGGCGCGCGGATGGGCGAGCGCTCGGTCAGCCTGCGGCGCGCCGGAGCGGTCGCCGAGATCCGCCTCGACCGGCCCGAACGGCGCAACGCGCTCGACCGGGCCATGTGGGCGGCGCTCGGGGAGGCCGTGCGCGCGGCGGAGGCCGATCCCGCCGTGCGCGTCATCGTCGTACGCGGCGCCGATGCGCGGGCCTTCGCGGCCGGCGCGGACATCGCCGAACTCGAGGCGCTCGCCCGCGACCCCGCGGGCGCGCGCGCCTTCGGGAGCCTCGTGCGGGACACGCAGCGCGCGCTTCATCTGTGCGCCAAGCCCACGCTCGCGCTGATCCAGGGGCCCTGCGTCGGCGGGGGCTGCGGCATCGCCCTTTGCTGCGATCTGCGCTTTGCGGACGAGACGGCGCAGCTCGGCATCACGCCGGCGCGGCTCGGCCTTGCCTATGCGCTCGCCGACACGCGCCGCCTCGTCGACGCCGTGGGCCTGGCGGCGGCGCGGGATCTCCTCTTCACCGGGCGCATCGTGACGGCGCAGACGGCGCTCGCGCTCGGCCTCGTCGACCGGCTCGTGCCGGCGGCGGAGATCGAAGCCGCCGTCGCGGCGTATACGGAGGAGCTGCTCGCCGCCTCGCCGGCCGCGCAGCGGGCGAGCAAGCGCGTCTTCTCGCTGATCGCGGAGGGCGAGACCGACGACACGCCCGAGACGATCGCGGCCTTCGCCGACGCCTTCGCCGGACCCGATTTCGCCGAAGGGGCGCGCGCCTTCCTCGCCAAGCGCCGCCCCCGCTTCTGACCCCGCACACGCGAAAGGAAACGTCATGGACCTTGGACTGAAAGGCATGAAGGCGATCGTCACCGGAGGCACGCGGGGGATCGGCCGGGCGATCGCCGACACGCTCGCCGCCGAAGGGGCGCATGTGGCCGTCTGTGCCCGGAACGCCTCGCAGGTGGAGACGACGATCGCCGCCCTGAAGGCAAGGGGCGTCACCGCCTTCGGACAGGCGGTGGACGTCGCCGACGGCCCGGCGCTGAAGGGATTCGTCACGGCCGCGATCGACGCGCTCGGCGGGCTCGACTGTCTCGTCTCCAATGCGAGCGCGCTCGCCATCGGCACGGCGGAGGAGGCATTCGAGAAGGGCTTCTCGATCGACGTCATGGGCCTCGTGCGCTCTGTCGAGGCGGCGCTCCCGGCCCTCAAGGCGAGCGGCCGGGGCTCCATCGTCGCGATCAGCTCGATCTCGGGCGTCGAGACCTCGGGGCCCAACGCCTATGCGGCGGTCAAGGCCGCGCAGATCCCGCTGATCAAGGGCTGGGCGGTCGCGCTCGCGGGCGACAATGTCCGCGCGAACGCGATTTCTCCGGGGACGATCTATTTCGACGATGGCGTGTGGGGCATGGCGAAGGCCCACTACCCGAAGGCCTATGAGGATGCCCTTGCGCGCAACCCCATGAAGCGGATGGGCACGCCGCAGGAGGTGGCCAATGCGGCGGCCTTCCTCGCAAGCCCCGCGGCGAGCTTCGTCACGGGCGTCAATTTCGTCGTGGACGGAGCGATGACGCGGCGCGTCCAGCTCTGAGCGGCCCTCACCCCCGGCCCCTCTCCCTGCGGGAGAGGGGAGAAG